>CAVGZD010000067.1:0-10194 GCA_963633805.1 Lachnospiraceae bacterium
TGAGAGATGTGGGCTATCGGTGTGGGCTTGACATCGGTATACTGCACACAAAATCCCTGCAAAATGGAGGAAGCTATGAGTTATTTTCCCTTTTTTATGGAAATCGGGCAGAAGCCCTGTCTGGTCGTGGGCGGCGGGACGGTCGCTCTGCGCAAAATCGAAAGGCTGCTGCCCTTCGGCGCATCCATCACGGTCGTAGCCCCCGTTTTTTGCCGCGAAATCGCCGAAATGACGAGCATTTCCCGCATCTGCCGCCCCTTTGCGCCTGCGGACATCGAGGGCATGTCCTTTGTCATCGGCGCAACGGATAATGCGGCGGTAAACCGCGAGATTTCGGCAGTATGCAGGGCAAAAAGCATCCCCGTCAACATCGTCGATGATCCGAAAAGCTGCACATTCCTCTTTCCCGCCTTGGTCAAGCGCGGAGAGCTTGTGGCGGGCATCTCCACGGGCGGCGGCAGTCCGCTTGCGGCGCAGTTTATCCGCAAAAGGGTGGAGGAAGCGATACCGCCGGGCTTTGCGGATGTGGTTGCGCAGATGGCGGCGCTGCGGGAGCGGATTTTGCGCGAAATCCCGGATAGTGCTGCGCGGGAGGCGCTTCTGCGGGAGCTGTTTGCGTTGGCGCTGGATGGGCAAAAGGATTTGCAGCAGGAGACGGAAAGGCGGCTGAGGGAGTATGAATAGCAGGACGAAGCTGAGGATCGGCACGCGCAAGAGCCGCCTTTCTCTGCGGCAGACGCAGCTTGCGGTGGATGCGCTGCAGGCGGCTTATCCCGATTTAGAGGTTGAGCTGCATCCCTTCCAAACGCGCGGGGATGTGATTTTGGATCGCCCGCTTTGGGAGCTGAGCGGCAGCGGAAAGGGCGTTTTTGCGTCGGAATTTGAGCATCTTTTGCTGCGGGGCGAGATTGATTTGGCTGTCCACAGCGGGAAGGATCTGCCGCTGGCTCTTGCGGAGGGCTTGGAGATCGTCGGCGTTTTGCGGCGGGCAGACCCGCGGGATGTGCTGATCCTGCCGCAGGGGCGGCGCGCGGAGGATTGCCGCAGCATCGGCACGGGCAGTCTGCGCAGACAGCAGAGCGCTGCCGAAATTTTCCCTTGGGCGCAGTGCCGGCTGATTCGCGGGAACATCCACACCCGCCTGCAAAAGCTGGACAGCGGCGAATATGACGCGATCGTGCTGGCGAAGGCGGGGCTGGATCGCATGGGCATCACGGAGCGGGACGGCTACTGCTTCCGCATCCTCTCGCCGGAGGAATGTCTGCCTGCGGCGTGTCAGGGGATGATCGTGCTGGAAGGACGGAAGGAGCTTGCCGATTTTGTGGGCAAAATCAGCCACGCGGAAACGATGCAGCTTTTTGAGACGGAACGCGCGGTGCTAACGCTCCTGAATGCGGATTGCAGCGAACCGGTCGCCGCCTTTGCCGAGCGGCAGGACGGCGCAATTCGCCTGCGGGCAAGCTACGGCAAGCGATATGCCGAGGGGATCGCCCCCGTGGCAGAGCGCTTGCAGCTGGCGGCAGATGTGGTCAGGAGGCTGAAGGAATGAAGGCGGGATGTGTCTATTTAGTTGGCGGCGGCTGCGGCGCGGCGGATCTGATCACGCTGCGGGGCTTGCGGCTTTTGCGGGAATGCGATGCGCTACTGTATGATGATCTGCTGGACGACGCCCTCCTGCGGGAGATAAAGCCCGATTGCGAGCGGATTTTTGTCGGCAAGCGATACGGCAGCCATGCCGCGCGGCAGGAGGAGATTCACGCCCTTTTGCGGCAAAAGGCAAGCGAGGGCAAAATGGTCGTGCGGCTGAAGGGCGGCGACCCCTTCGTATTCGGCAGAGGGGGCGAGGAAGCCCTTTTTCTGCGGCAGGAGGGGATTGCCTATGCCGTCGTGCCGGGGGTGAGCGCGGCGATTGCCGTGCCTGCGGCGGCGGGTATTCCCGTGACCCATCGCGGCTTGGCGCGGAGCTTTCACGTCATCACGGGGCATACGGCGGGCGGCACTCTGCCCGATTTTGATACGCTGGCAAAGCTGGAGGGAACGCTGGTATTCCTGATGGGTCTGCATCATCTGGAAGAGATCGCATCGGGCTTATGCAGGGGCGGCAAGAGCCCGCAGACACCCGCGGCTGTCATCTCCCAAGGGGGAACGCCGCGGCAGAGGGTCGTCCGCGCGGCATTGGGCGAGCTTGTGGCGGCAGTGCGCAGGGCGAATTTGATTGCCCCTGCGGTGATCGTGGTCGGCGATGTGGCGGGGCTGGATGTTTCTGACACCACGCAGTACCCGCTTGGTGGTGTAAGAATCGGCGTGACGGGCACGAAACGCCTGTGTGCGCGTCTGGGCGAACGCCTTCGTGCGCTCGGCGCGGCTGTGACGGAGATGGACTATCTGCGGATCGTGCCGCATTTCGATCATCCCATGCTTGCGGATGCTCTGCGGCATTGGCGGGACTACGCTTGGTGCGTGTTCACCAGCCCGAACGGCGCGGAGTTGTTTTTTGATTACCTGCGGGAGCAGAGATGGGATTTGCGATGGCTGGCGGGGGTAAAGCTTGCCGCAGTCGGCGCAGGAACGGCGGCGGCATCGGAGCAGCGCGGGATTTATCCCGATTATCTGCCGCAGAGCTATGACGTGGCATCGCTGGCGCAGGGGCTTTGCGAACGGGTGCGCCGCGAGGAAAAGCTATTGATCCTGCGGGCGAAAAACGGTTCGCCGATTTTGACGGAAGTGCTGGATGCGGCGGGCATACGGTATGCAGATGTATCGCTGTACAGCGTTACGGTGGATGAAGAAAAACGCTGCAGGGCGCGGGATGCCGCCACGGAAATGGATTTTATGACATTTGCAAGCGGATCGGGCGTGCGCGGCTTATTGGCGGATGGTGGCGAGCTGCCGCAGGGCGTGCGGGCGGTCTGCATCGGCGCGGAAACGGCGCGGGTGCTTGCGGCGTACGGAGATGCGCCGCTTGTGGCAAAAAATGCAACGCTTGCGGATTTATCGGCGGCGATAGTAGAGGAGGTGCAGCGTGAAACGATTTCGGAGACTGCGCACGAGCGAAGCCATGCGGCGGCTGGTGCGGGAGACAAGGCTGACGGCGGCGGAGATGATCTACCCCATTTTCGTCATCGAGGGGGAGGGGATCAAGAACCCCATTGATTCCATGCCGGGCGTATATCAATATTCCATCGACCGGCTGGGCGAGCTGCTGGACGAGGTACAGGAGAGCGGGATTGCGGGGATTTTGATTTTCGGTATCCCGCAGGAGAAGGACGAGCGCGGCTCGCAGGCGTATGCGCCCGATGGCATTACCCAGTGCGCGATCCGCTATATCAAGCGGGAATACCCGGAGCTACTGGTGATCGCGGACGTTTGCCTTTGCGAGTACACTTCGCACGGACACTGCGGGCTGGTGGACGGACACGAAATTCTCAACGATGAGACACTCCCGCTTTTGGCGCGGATGAGCGTGACGCTGGCGCAGGCTGGGGCGGACATCATTGCGCCCTCGGACATGATGGATGGGCGCGTGGCGGCGATTCGGCAGGCTCTGGATGAGGCGGGGCTGTTGCATGTGCCGATTCTGGCGTACAGCGCGAAGTTTGCATCGGCGTATTACGGGCCGTTCCGCGATGCCGCGCATTCCGCGCCGCAATTTGGTGACAGGCGTTCGTATCAGATGGATTATCCGAACAAAAAGGAGGCGCTGCGGGAGATTGCGGAGGATATTGCGGAGGGCGCGGACATGGTGATGGTGAAGCCTGCGCTGGCGTATCTGGATGTATTGGAAGCGGCGGCAGAGCGATTCGATGTGCCGATCGCGGTATACAATGTCAGCGGGGAATATGCGATGGTGAAGGCGGCGGCGGAGCGCGGCTGGCTGGACGAGAAGCGGATCATGATGGAGAATCTCACTGCCATGAAGCGCGCGGGGGCGGCGATTTTGATCAGCTATCACGCGCTGGATGCCGCAAGGTGGATACGGGAAGGGGTTTAAGAGCTAAGACTGAAGACCTTGGGGCTCCGCCCCAAACCCTGCCAAGGGGGTCACCCCCTTGGAACCCGGTTGCGCAGGGGCATTTGCTCCTGCGGAGTATATTTTCAAACCCTAAGACCGTGAGGCTTTGTCCTCTAATACCCTCAAGACCTTGGGGATTTCATCCCCTTGACCCCGTTATGGCAAACGCATATACATGCGTTTGCGGGTGCAAATTGGAGATAAAATAGAAGAACCGCTTGTGGATTGGGATACGCAATTTCCCTTTTCACAAGCGGTTTTTATTGCCAAAATATAAAATTTCCTGCCCCCCCGCAGGAGCGTATGCTCCTGCACAACCGGGTCAAGGGCGGGAGCCCTTGTGGGGGTGTTGGGGGTGAAGCCCCCAAGGTTTTAGGTCTTAAAGGGGCTTGGGGCAAAGCCCCAAGGTCTTTCGGTCTTCTATGTATCACTCAATCGCAAATGCGACCTTCTCTGCGGAATGCGGCTTTTTCAGCTTGTAATCCTCCGCCTTTTCGAGGTTCTTGTTTGCGCTCGCCAGCATCAGCTTGATGCGGTTAAGCTGGTTGACCTCGCTCGCGCCGGGATCGTAGTCAATCGCAACGACATTCGACAGCGGATATTGCTTGCGCAGCTCCTTGATCACGCCCTTGCCGACCACATGATTCGGCAGGCAGCCGAAGGGCTGTGTGCAGACGATATTCGGCACGCCGCTGTGGATCAGCTCGATCATCTCCGCCGTCAGGAACCAGCCCTCACCGGTCTGATTGCAGAGGGAAACGATCTTCCGTGCGTGTTCGCCCAAACTGCGGATATCCTCCGGGCGGTCGAAGCGCTTGCTCGTCTCCAGCGCATCCATCATCGGCTTCTGGTAATACTCGATTACCTTCGTGATGAGATTGCCCATGATCCGCGCCTTTCTGCTGCCGCCGAGGTATTTCTCCTTCTGCGTCTGATTGTAGCAGCAGTACAGCCCGAAGGTCAGAAGGTCGGGCACGACCGCCTCTGCGCCCTCGCGCTCCAGCAGGTTGACCAGATCGTTATTTGCCGTCGGGTGGAATTTTACCAGAATCTCGCCGACAACGCCCACGCGCGGCTTCTTGATATTCAGCAGCTCCAGCTCCTCAAAATCCTGGAGGATATTGCGGATGTTCTCGCAATAGGTCTTGCGGTCCGCCTTGAGGATATCATGCTTTACCTTCTCGTTCCACTTTTCATACAGCGCATTCGCCGAGCCCTTCACCTTCTCATAGGGTCTGGTGCGATAGAGCACGCGCATGAACAAATCGCCGTAAACCAGTGCCTGCAACGCGCGGTGCATCAGACCGGGGGAGAGCTTGAAGCCCGGATTTTTCTCCAGCCCCGCGGGATTGATGGAAATAACAGGGATATCCGGCATACCCATATTCACCAGCGCCTTGCGGATGAAGGCGATGTAGTTCGTCGCTCGGCAGCCGCCGCCCGTCTGGGAGATCAAAAGCGCGGTGCGGTTCAGGTCATATTTGCCGCTTTGCAACGCATTGAGCAGCTGCCCGATGGAGATCAGCGCAGGATAGCATGCGTCGTTGTTGACATATTTCAAGCCCGTCTCGATGGCGTGCTTATCCATCGCCTCCATGATGACCATGTTGTAGCCCGACTGGCGGAAGGCAGGCTCCAGAATATCGAAATGAATCGGGGACATCTGCGGGCAGATGATGGTGTAATCCTTCTTCATTTCCTTGGTGAAGAGCACGCGCTTGAGGGCTGCGTTGCCCTTTTTGATCTGCACGTTCTTTTCCTTTCGATCCTCGATGGCGGCGATCAGGGAGCGGATGCGGATTCTTGCCGCGCCGAGGTTATTGACCTCATCGATCTTCAGCGCGGTGTAGATTTTCCCTGCCGCATTCAGAATCGCCTTGACCTCATCCGTCGTTACGGCATCCAGACCGCAGCCGAAGGAATTGAGCTGTACATATTCCAGATTATCCTGCGTTTTGACGAAGCCCGCCGCCTCGTACAGTCTGGAATGGTACGTCCACTGGTCGCGCACAACGGTGGGACGCTCCACATGCCCCAGATGCGCAATGCTGTCCTCCGTCAGAACGGCAATGCGATAGCCCGCAATCAATTCGGGGATGCCGTGGTTGATTTCGGGGTCGGCATGATAGGGTCTGCCTGCCAGCACAATGCCCGTCATGCCGCGCTTTTTGAGGTAGGTGAGGGTTTCCTCGCCCTTTTTGTGCATATCCTTGCGGAATTGTCCCCATTCGCGCCAGCCCGCCTTCACGGCATCCTTAATCTCCTTCGCGGAGCAGCCGCGCGGGGCAAATTCGTCGATCATCCGTTTCACAACGGTGTCCATATGATCAAAGGAAAGGAAGGGGTTAAGAAATTCAACATCCTTTTCCTTCAGATCCTCCACGTTATTTTTGATATTCTCGTTGTAGGAGGCAACGATGGGGCAGTTATAGTTATTATCCGCCGCTGCGCTGTCCCGTCTTTCATAAACGATGCCGGGGTAGAAAATCGTTTTCACACCCTGCGAGATCAGCCACATCACATGCCCATGCACCAGCTTCGCCGGATAGCAGACCGATTCGCTGGGGATGGATTCCATGCCCATCTCGAAAATCACCTTGCTGGAATTGGGCGAAAGCACGACACGATAGCCCAGCTTGGTAAAGAAGGTATACCAGAAGGGGTAATCCTCCCACATATTCAGCACGCGGGGGATGCCGATCGTCCCGCGCTTTGCCTTCTCTGCCGCCAGCGGCTCATAATCGAAGAGTCTGTGGCGCTTATATTCGTAGAGATTCGGTGCGGGATCTTCGATTTTTTCCTTGCCCAAGCCGCGTTCACAGCGGTTGCCCGTGATGAAGCGTCTGCCGCCGCTGAACAGATTGATCGTCAGCAGGCAATGGTTGGTGCAGCCCTGGCAGCGCGCCATGTTGGACTGAATTTCCAGCGCGTTCATCTCCTCGCGGCTGACCAGTGTGGTCTGATAGCCCTCGGTATATTTATCTCTGGCGATCAGCCCTGCGCCGAATGCGCCCATGATGCCCGCAATATCGGGGCGGACTGCCTCTCTGCCGCTGATCAGCTCAAAGCTCTTGAGCACGGCGTCATTATAGAAGGTGCCGCCCTGTACGACCATGGATTTGCCCATCGCCTTGGGGTCGGAAATCTTGATGACCTTCAGCAGCGCATTCTTGATGACGGAATATGCCAGCCCGGCGGAAATATCCGCAACCTCCGCGCCCTCCTTCTGCGCCTGCTTTACGCGGGAATTCATGAATACCGTGCAGCGGGAGCCGAGGTCGATGGGGTTTTTGGCAAAGAGCGCCGCCTTGGCAAAATCCACCACCGTATAATTCAGGGACTTTGCAAAGGTTTCGATGAAGGAGCCGCAGCCGGAGGAGCATGCCTCGTTCAGCAGTACGCTGTCGATCACGTTATCCTTGATGCGGATGCACTTCATATCCTGCCCGCCGATATCCAGAATGAAATCCACATCGGGCTTGAAGAACTGCGCCGCCTTGTAATGCGCAACGGTTTCGATATAGCCCAGATCGATCATCAGGGCTTCCTTGATCAAGCCCTCGCCGTAGCCCGTGACGCAGGAATTGCGAATGACAACATCCTCCGGCATCATGTCGTACATCTCGTTCAGACTTTTCATCACAACATTGAGCGGATTGCCCTCATTGCCCGCATAGAAGGAATAGAGCAAATCGCCGTCCTTGGAGACCAGCGCGACCTTCGTTGTCGTCGAGCCGGCGTCGATGCCCAGAAAGGCGTCCCCGTGGTAATTCGAGATGGGGATGCGCTTGACCGTATCCTGCGCATGGCGCGCCTGAAAGGCTTCGTAATCCTCCTTGTCCTTGAAAAGGGGCTGCATGCGCGTTACCTCTGCGTGCAGCTCCACGCCCTGATCCAGCCGCGTGAGCAGGCTGTCAAAATCCAGCTCCGCCTCGCCCCGATTGGAAACCGCCGTGCCATATGCCGCGAAAAGGTGCGAATCCTCCGGGATGATCGTCGTCTCATCGGTCAGCTTCAGCGTTTCGATGAAGCGCTTTCTCAGCTCGGAGAGGAAATGCAGCGGACCGCCCAGAAAGGCAACATGCCCGCGGATGGGCTTGCCGCAAGCCAGCCCCGCGATGGTCTGATTGACAACGGCTTGGAAAATGGAAGCCGCCAAGTCCTCTTTTTTCGCGCCCTCGTTGATGAGCGGCTGGATATCCGTCTTCGCGAATACGCCGCAGCGGGAAGCGATGGGGTAGATCACCTGATAGCCCTTCGCCAGTTCGTTCAGACCGCTCGCATCGGTCTGCAGCAGGCTTGCCATCTGGTCGATGAAGGAGCCTGTGCCGCCGGCGCAAACGCCGTTCATGCGCTGCTCCACGTTGCCGCCCTCAAAATAGATGATCTTCGCATCCTCGCCGCCCAGCTCGATGGCAACATCGGTCTTGGGAGCAGAGGTCTCGACCGCCTTCGCCGTTGCCACGACCTCCTGGATGAACTCCACGCCGATCGCCTTCGCCAGCGCAACGCCGCCGCTGCCTGTGATCATCGCGGAGAAGATGGCGTTGCCGATCTCCTCTTTGGCTTCCTTGAGGATGTCCTTCACTGTCTTTTTGATCTCTGAAAAGTGCCGTCTGTATCTTGCAAATGCGATCTCGTTCGTTTCATCGGCAAGAACGACCTTGACCGTTGTAGAGCCGATGTCAATGCCCATTTTGTATGTATTTTCCTTAAGATACTGCACTTGCCACACCTCCGTTTCTGTAATGCTCCGGTCTTTCGGCGGAAATTTCGTTCCACATCTGCTTTTGCATAGTTTTATATTTTTCTTCATCATCAATGCTGTCATCCAGCACCTTCAGCGCCTGAATGCCGTCCTGCATGGCGAGGATCAGGGTGACATAATTTTCCAGCTCCATATCCCCGCGGATCTCGCCGCGCTTTTGCCCCCGCTGCAGTATGCGCAGCAGAGATTCCCTGCGCCTTGCGGAGGATTCCCCGGCGTATTCCAGCACCTCCGGGAATTTTTTCATGCTCTCATGCAGCAGGAAATAGAAATTCCGAAAGCGGATATCCAGCCCGATGCCGATTTTGTAATTGATAAAGCGCTGCGGCAGGAAAAAGCCCTTCCAGAGCAGCTCCTCCGTGGAAAGCTCATGCCGCCTATCCTCCCAGATGCGCTGCATCATCTCCAGCGGCTTTGCGTAATAGGGGCGGATAAATTGATGGATGACCCGTCTGTCCAAGTCCTCCCGGCTCTTGAAGGAATAATAAAAGCCGCCTTTGGTCAGCCCGGCTTCGCGTATGATTTCATTGGTAGAGATTTCGGAAAAGCCCTTCTCCAAGAATAACAGGAATGCCAATTCCAGTATTTCGCGCTCTGTTTTCAAGCGAAATCCCTCCTTTCTTTTTTTGCATCGCTAAAACAGACCGAGCGGTCTGTTAGTTTTATTATATGCATCCGCTCCCAAAATTCAATATTTCACCCCGTTAGAATCCCGTTAAAATCCCGGGGACGAGCCAAGGGGCAGAAACGCAGGCTTTTTGCGTGTTTTTATCAGCAAAAACCGCCGCTTGCCACCCATTTGCCACCGTAAACATTATCTCGGTGGCAAGCCATTCCCAACGCGCTCGAAGATGTCGGCGGCTTCCTGCGCCATATCGTCCATCTGGTGGACGTAGGTGTTCATGGTGGTCGTGATGTTTTTGTGCCCGAGCCGCTGCTGTACCGCCTTGACATTTGCCCCCGATTCGATCAAGCGCGTGGCGTGGGTGTGGCAGGCTGTGATACTCAAAGGAGATAGGGGAGACATTTTCTCGTTGCAAGTTGCTGTCCACCATGGTTATCACGGCGGTATCGTCATCCATCTCACGGACAATCGCCTTGATATCCGCTTTCCCGGCAAGCTCCGAAGCACGGAACCTTCGGTGTCCGGAGACAACCTCAAACCTGCCATCCTCCGTTGGACGAACCAGAATCGGGTTAATCACGCCACCAGCCATGATGCTGTCGATGGTATCCTGCATCAGCTCATCGTCATCTCTGACTTTGAACGGATGATTTTTGAAGGGCTTTAGCTGTTTCAGCGGAATCAGCACGACCTGTTCAGCAACCTCCCACTCAGGCTTTGGTTCCAATTTGGCTTTCTCCAGTATTTCCTGTGCCTTTTCGTCTTTTGTCTTCGGAGAGGCGCGAGCCT
>CAVGZD010000068.1:0-10131 GCA_963633805.1 Lachnospiraceae bacterium
TCTGCACGCTCCTTCTCTTTGCGACAAAAACGAATCCTCCGTAATTGAGCCAAAGGAATCTCTCCTTTTGGGCTTTTTGCTTTCTCTTGACTCCTTCGCCATCGGGCTGAGCGCCGCAGCGTTGGATGTATGGCTTCTGCCTTTGTTTTCCGCCCTCTTTCAGACGGGCTTCCTCTTTCTGGGGGCGGTCTGCGGGGCAAGGCTGCGCCTGCGCTCCCATCCGCAGGAGAGCCTGTGGTCGCTGCTTTCGGGCGGGGTGCTGCTCGTCATCGCGCTCGTGCGCTTTATTCGATAGACCCCCGATACGACACGACCCGCTGCACAAGCGCCTGTCGTTCCTCTTCCGGCAGGAAGGCAGCCTCCGCCGCATAGCGCAGCATTTTCAGGATGTCCTCCTCGGTGAAGCCCAAGCCGCCCTCCCGCAGGCAATACTCGTATTCCTCATCCAGCGTGACATTGAAGATCGTCATATTATCCGTATTGATGGTCACGCGGATGCCCATATCCAGCAGCTTTTTTGCGGGATGGGCGGCATAGCTTTCCCTGCTGCGGCAACGGATATTGCTGGTCGGGCAAATCTCAAAGGTGATGCCGTCCCGCAGGGCGCGTTCGCATAATTCGGGCGATTCATACACCGCATGCCCGTGCCCGATGCGCTTCGCGCCGAAATCCATCGCATCGCGGACGGTTTCCGCATCCTGACTGTCCCCGCCGTGGCAGGTAAAGGGTACGCCCAGCTCCTTCGCCAAATCAAAAATATAGTGGAAATTCCGCAGGGGGACAATGCCCTCCGCGCCCGCCAGATCCAGCGCACAGACCCCGCCCTTGCCGAGATATTCCGCGCAAAGGCGCACCGTTTCCAGATTTTCCGCCTGATTGAGCGTCTCCGCGCCGATGCTCATGCAGCAAAGGATCAGACCGATGCCGATTTCCGGGTGCAGCCGCAGTCCCTCTGCCCTGCCCCGCTGCACGGCTTCGATCGCCTCGCGCTGACTCAGCCCCTTCTGCGTATGCAGCTGCGGCGCAAAGCGGATTTCGGCGTAAATCACGCCCTGCTCCGCCAAATCGCAGACCAGCTCGCGCGTGATGCGAGTGATATCGTCGGCATTCTGCATGATTTTCAGCGGCAGATCGAATTTCGTCAGGCAGTCATTGACATCCTGACAAGGCTCGAGCACAGCGGCATCCCGCGTAAATGTCTCAAAATCCGCACCCTCCGGCAAAAGTCCGTCCCGCTGATAGAGTTCCCAGACGGTTTCCGGGCGAATCGAGCCATCCAGATGCAGATGCAGTTCTATTTTCGGATACTTATATTTCATGCGATTTTCTCCTTAATGTGTGATGATCTCCGCGCCATCCTCCGTCACAGCAACGGTATATTCCCACTGCGCAGAAAGCGAGCCATCCTCCGTGTAAATCGTCCAGCCGTTTTCCTCATCCTGAAAGAAATCCTCCTCCCCTGCATTGACCATCGGCTCGATCGTAAATACCATGCCGGGCACGAGCAGCATCCCTGTGCCGCGCTTGCCGATATGGCAAACATAGGGATCCTCATGGAAGCCGTTGCCGACGCCATGCCCGCCGATATCGCGCAGAACAGTGTATCCATGCGCATAAACATATTCGCTAATAACCGCGCCGATATCGCCCAGAAAGCCCCAGGGCTTCACTTCCTTGAATGCCAGATCCACAGATTCCTTCGTCACCTCGACCAGCTTTTTCGCCTCCTCGCTGACCTCGCCGATCAAAAACATCCGCGAAGCGTCGGCGTAATAGCCGTCCAGAATCGTCGTCACATCGACATTGATGATATCGCCGTTTTTCAGAACTTCGTTTGCATCAGGAATGCCGTGGCAGATCACATCATTGACGGAGGTGCAGCAGCTTTTCGGGAAGCCCTGATAATTCAAGGGGGCAGGAATGCCGCCATGCTCCACCGTGTAGCGATGCACCAGCGTGTTGATATCCTCCGTGGACATTCCTTCCTTGATATTTTCCGCAACCATATCCAGAATTTCCGTGTTCAGCTTGCCCGCCTTGCGGATGCCCTCCAGCTGCGCCTGCGTCTTGATCAGGTTGTGCTTGGGCACGATAAAGCCCTTGCGCTTATATGCCGCAATCTTATCATCAAATGCCGCATGGCACTGCTTATATTTTTTCCCGCTGCCACACCAGCAGGCGTCGTTCCGTCCGATTTTCATAGCTTTTCCTCTTTCCTGTTCTAAATTTTCTGTTCCATCATACTCTTTCCCATTTCTTCCTTATGGTAGCACAAAAAAGCCAAAGACTCAAGAAAAGTTCACATTTCCTATCTGATTCTGTTGGCTGATATCCTATTTTTGGCATATGTCACAAAATGGCAGATCCTGCCTTTTTCGATATTCATGACATTTGCCGAAAACAACCCCTTGCCCCGCCCGATCCGCAAGCAAATCGGAAAATATCAAGTTTTTTCTCAATTCCTATTGCATCACAAGGAATTTTATGCTAAACTTGCAGCAACATTCAAATGAAAGCGGAGGCGAAAGCATATGGCTCATATTTACAAAAGTGTAGAAGAATTGATCGGCAAAACGCCCCTCTTGGAGCTGGGCAAGCTGGAAAAAAAGCATGAACTGAACGCAACAATTCTTGCGAAGCTGGAGGCATTCAACCCCGGCGGCAGCGCGAAGGACAGAATCGCAAAGCAGATGCTTGAGGATGCGGAAAAATCCGGTAAGCTGAAACCCGGCGCAACCATCATCGAGCCGACCAGCGGCAATACGGGCATCGGTCTTGCGCTGATGGCAGCGGCAAAGGGCTACCGCGCAGTGATCGTTATGCCGGAGACAATGAGCGTGGAGCGTCGCCTGATGATGACGGCATTCGGCGCAGAGCTGGTGCTGACCGAGGGCGCGAAGGGCATGGCAGGCGCTGTGGAAAAGGCAAACGAGCTGGTAAAGGAGATTCCCAATGCCATCGTTGCAGGTCAGTTTGAAAATCCCTCCAACCCTGCGGCACATTATGCGGCAACAGGTCCCGAAATCTGGGAGGATACGGACGGCGCTGTGGATATTTTCGTGGCGGGCATCGGCACAGGCGGCACAATCTCCGGCGTCGGCAAATATCTGAAGGAAAAGAAGCCCGGCGTGAAGATCGTTGGCGTTGAGCCTGCAAGCTCTCCCCTTCTGACGCAGGGCAAGGCTGGCAAGCATGGCATTCAGGGCATCGGCGCAAATTTCGTGCCCGCTACGCTGGATACCAAGATTTATGACGAGATCATTCCCGTTGCCGATGAGGATGCGTTCCGCACCGGGCGCGAGCTGGCGCAGGTTGAGGGCGTGCTGTCCGGTATCTCTGCCGGCGCTGCGGTTTATGCGGCAATTCAGCTGGCAAAGCGTCCCGAAAATGCCGGGAAGAACATCGTTGTCCTTCTGCCGGATACAGGCGACCGCTATCTGTCCACGCCACTGTTTCAGGCTAAATGACACAGGAGCAGCGTCATTTCATACAATGTGTCGCCGCGCTGACGATGCTCATTGATCATATCGGCGTGGTATTTTTCCCCGATGCGATCGGACTTCGTGTTATCGGGCGGCTTTCCTTCCCCCTGTTTGCCTTCGGCATCGCGCAGGGGGTTGTTTTTACGCATGATTTTTGGCGATATTTCGGGCGCATCCTGCTTGCAGCGATCGTTTCGCAGCCGATCTATTGGCTGACCTTCCGCAGCGCACAGGCGAACCCGCTATTCATGCTGGCTTGGGGCGCGGCTGCGCTGCATTTTTGGAAAAACGGACGCAAAGAGATTGCCGTTCCTCTGCTGATCGGCGCGATTTTCTGCAATATGAGCTACGGCTGGTACGGCGTTTGGACAATTTTCCTTTTTGGATATTACGCAGCGAAGGAAACTCTCTGCTTTTACGGGCAGCTCACGCTGAATGCGCTCTACGGCTGGCGCACCGGCGCATGGATTCAAGTGCTGTCGCTGTTTTCCTTCGCCTTTTTAGATGGAAAGTGGCGGATTCCCGCCTTGGCAAAGCCCCTGCCGCGATATTTCTTTTATGTGTTCTACCCCGCGCATTTGCTGATTTTGTACGGCTTGCGGGCGATCTTATAAATGCGCCTACGCATGAAGATCGCAATTTGAAAGAAAAACAAACACCGCTTGTGCATCGGAAATCCCATGCCCGCAAGCGGTGTTTTTCTATCAAACGATATTTTGCGCCAGGGACGCCCCCTGTTATCGGGGGCAAAATCCCCTATATCTTGGGTAGCAAGCCGAAACTCTTACACCCGTTCTACCCCCAGCGTAACCTTCTCGCCGTTGATATTCCATTCCTTGCTCAGACTGCCGCCAACTCCCGCAACAACCTCTGTCGCCAGAACGTCATCCTTGATATCGTTCGTTGCCAGAACCTCCGCGATTTTTGCGTTGCCGTTGTGGTATACGCGGATGCGGTCGGTCACGTTGAAATCAGCTTCCTTACGCATCGTCTGGATCTTGGAAACGATCTCACGCACAAAGCCTTCCTCTACCAGCGCAGGCGTCAAATTCGTATCCAGCACGACTGTTACATCACCATTCTGAGAGGATACAAAGCCATCCTTCTCCGCTGTATCCACCAGAACATCGTCCATCTCCAGAACGACCCCCTGACCCTCCAGCGTAAAGGTTGCCTTGCCGTTTGCCTTCAGCTCTGCCATGAATGCATTGCCGTCCACATCCTTCAGGTATGCGCCGATTGCAGGCACCAGCTTGCCGTATTTCTTGCCCAGTGTTCTCAGCTGCGGCTTGAAGGTATAAGTCGTGAAGGTTTCCACATCATCCGTGAATACAACCTCCTTCACATTCAGCTCATCCTTGATGATATCGCAATATGCCTCAGGCAGCACCTTTTCTGCCTTTACATACATCTTTGCCAGAGGCTGTCTGTTCTTCATGCCGCTTGCATTTCTTGCCGCACGGCCTTCTACAACGATCTTCAGTACGAAATCCATGTTTGCTTCCAACTCGGGATCCACCCAATCCGCATGATATTCCGGCCAATCGCACAGGTGAACGGATTCGGGCGCATTTGCGTCAACCTTCTTCACCAAATTGCTGTAGATTTCCTCCGTGATGAAGGGCGTGAAGGGTGCAGCCAGCTTCACCATAGTATCCAGAACGGTGAACAGCGTCATATACGCATTGATCTTATCCTGCTCCATGCCCTCAGCCCAGAAGCGTTCGCGGCTTCTTCTTACATACCAGTTGGACAGATCATCCAGGAAATCAGCCATGGCTCTTGCAGGCTCTGTCAGCTTGTAGCCGTCCAGGCATTCATCCACATATTTATTCAGAGTCTGCAGCTTGGAGAGGATCCAGCGATCCATCGGCTGCAGTTTAGCATAATCCAGCGTATGCTTCGTCGGATCGAACTGGTCGATCTCCGCATAGAGGATATAGAATGCATAGCTGTTCCAAAGCGTACCCATGAACTTGCGCTGCATCTCGGATACGGCTTCATCGTAATAGCGGGAAGGCAGCCAAGGCGCGGAGTTCGCATAGAAATACCAGCGCACGGCGTCTGCGCCCTGCTTATTGAGCGCATCCCAAGGATCGACTACATTGCCTTTATGCTTGGACATCTTCTGTCCATCCTTATCCTGTACATGCCCCAGAACGATGCAGTTCTTGAACGGTGCGCAGTCGAAGAGCAGCGTGCTGACGGCCAGCAGCGTATAGAACCAGCCGCGGGTCTGGTCAACGGCCTCGGAGATGAAGTCCGCAGGGAAGTTCTCCTTGAAGATATGCTCATTTTCAAACGGATAATGCCACTGCGCGAAGGGCATTGCGCCGCTGTCGAACCAGCAGTCGATTACCTCGGGCACTCTCTTCATCAGCTTGCCGCACTTCGGGCAGGTGAGATGCACCTCATCGATAAAGGGCTTATGCAGCTCGATATTCTCCGGGCAATCGGGGGACATTTCCTTCAGCTCTGCGATAGAACCGACCGTGTGTCTATGACCGCATTCGCATTCCCAGATGGGCAGTGGTGTACCCCAATATCTCTCACGGGACAGACCCCAGTCGATTACGTTTTCGAGGAAGTTGCCGAAGCGACCTTCCTTGATGTTGTCAGGATACCAGTTGATGGTTCTGTTGTTGCGCACCAGATTGTCGCGCAGCGCGGTCATTTTGATGAACCATGTGCTTCTTGCGTAGTAGAGCAGCGGCGTGTCGCATCTCCAGCAGAAAGGATAATTATGCTCGAAGGGTAGCGCCGCAAACAGAGAGCCGTTTTCCTTCATATATTTCAAAACCTCGGCGTCCGCATCCTTTACGAACATCCCCTGGAAAGGTCCTGCCATCTCATTCAGATGCCCGTTTACATCAACATTCTGATAGAATGTCACGCCGTATTTCTGGCAGACGCGGTAGTCATCCTCACCATAAGCATACGCCGTATGAACGATGCCGGTACCATCCGTCAGGGTTACATAATCATCGCAGGTCACGAAATAGCCCTTGAAATCCTCGCCCTGCGGCTGGAAGGGGAAGAGAGGCTCATATTTTACATATTCCAGATCCTGCCCCTTCATTCTCTCCACAACTTCATATTTGCCTTCGCCCAGAACGCTGTCCATCAGCGCTTCAGCCATGATGACATAATAATCCTCGTATTTCGCCTTTGCGTAGGTTTCCTTCGCATTTACGGAAAGGATTACGTTGGAGGGCAGTGTCCAAGGCGTTGTCGTCCAAGCCAGAAAGTACTCGTTTTCCTTGCCCGCAACCTTGAATTTTGCGATCGCGGAGGTTTCCTTTACATCCTTATAGCCCTGCGCAACCTCATGGGAGGACAGCGCCGTGCCGCAGCGAGGGCAGTAAGGCACGACCTTATGACCCTTGTACAGCAGCCCCTTGTCCCAGATCTGCTTGAGTGCCCACCATTCGGATTCGATATAATCATTGTGATATGTGACATAAGGATTATCCATATCCGCCCAGAAGCCCACGCGGTCGCTCATGGAACGCCATTCCTTCTCGTATGTCCACACGCTTTCCTTACATTTTGTGATAAATTCCTCTACGCCGTAGCCTTCGATCTGATCCTTGCCGTCCAGTCCGAGGGACTTTTCTACTTCCAGCTCAACGGGCAGACCGTGCGTATCCCAGCCGGCCTTTCTCAGCACGCGATAGCCCTTCATGGTCTTATAGCGGGGGATCAGATCCTTTACCGCGCGGGTGATGATATGACCGATGTGAGGCTTGCCGTTTGCAGTCGGGGGACCGTCATAGAATGTGAATACCGGTGCGCCTTCTCTGGTCTTGATGCTCTTGCCGAAGATGTCATGTTCCTTCCAATATTGCTCTACGGCAACTTCTCTTTCCACAAAATTCATGTTATTCGGGACTTTGTCGTACATTTCAATTCCTCCTTACATACTTTTGCTGCCAAGGCGGAAATTCCTCCGCACCTCAGTGCAGCTTTCTGTTTCCTTTTCTCTTTCCTCTTTTGTACTTCTGATTTTTCTCTTTTGTTCCTCTGTCAATTCTTCTTTCGTACGTCCCTCAGGTGATGCGCTTGATCGGATGCAACAAAAAAGCCCTTTCCCCCACACAGGACGAAAGGACTCGCGGTACCACCTGATTTGGCAGCCAAAGCCGCCCAACTCAACGCATATCAAAATGCTCTCCCTTAACGCGGGCAACGGCAGAGCCTACTGGGGTGTTCCGTTCGGTCTGCCACTCCGGAGTGATTTTCTGTTTCTTTTCTGACATCGGGATTCCACCCAGCCCCGACTCTCTGTTGTCAAATAGAAGAAACATACTGTCTCCATCACAGTGGTTTTCGTTATTTACCTGTGTATTATACATTCTGCATAAAAACTTGTAAAGACTTTTTTACAAAAAATAAAAAGTATTCTGTATACGAGGCTAGCGTACGCAATAGTTTCCTCTTTTTGGTAAAACAGATGAAGATTCGAAGGAAATGGAACGAAAAATGCCCCTATTCTGCTCAATATGTAAAATCCATGTCCGCCGGGGATATTCAGCATTTCAGAATTTATGTTTTTCTTGCTCGTGCACAACTTTTTGCGTATCCCGTCCGCTCATCCTTGCAGAACCGGGACATGCAGCGTTTCAAATGAAAATATCCACTCTCCCTTAGATCGACAAACACGCTGTTTTCCTGAAGCTGCGCCCATCCCCTCGATCGCATTCTTCCAAAAAATTTGCTTTTCCTGTAAAAAGTGTGTATAATGGGTGTAATAAGTTTGGCTTATATTACATTGGGCGGAGGTCAAACATGCACTTCCCTCCCCAACTCTAAAAAGGAGATTTTCGAAATGAAAGGCAGAGATTTTGCACTACTGACGGATCTGTACGAATTAACCATGATGCAGGGCTACTACGAAACGGGCGCGTATAAAAGACAGGTTGTCTTCGACCTCTTTTATCGCAAAAACCCCAGCGGGAACGGCTTTGCCATTGTCGCAGGCCTGCAGCAAGCCATCGAATATCTGGATGGGCTGCGTTTTACGGATGAGGACATTGCCTATCTGGAAAGCCTGCAGCTGTTTTCCGAGGGCTTCATCGGCTATCTGCGGGATTTCCGTTTCACCGGGGAGATTTATGCCATCCCGGAGGGGACGGTCGTGTTCCCGCAGGAGCCGCTCATGCGCATCAAAGCGCCCATCATTGAGGCGCAGCTGATCGAAACTGCCCTGCTGAATATCCTGAATCACCAGAGTCTGATCGCAACGAAGGCATTTCGCGTGGTGCATGCCGCGCAGGGCGACCCCGTTCTGGAATTCGGTCTGCGTCGTGCGCAAGGACCTGACGCGGGTACGTTGGGTGCGCGCGCTGCCGTCATCGCCGGCTGCGTTGCAACCAGCAATGTGCTGACGGGCAAGCTGTATCAGGTTCCCGTGAAGGGCACGCACGCGCATAGCTGGGTGATGAGCTTCCCGGATGAGCTGACCGCCTTCCGCACCTATGCGAAGCTCTTCCCTGATGCCTGCATCCTCCTTGTAGATACCTATAATACCATCAAAAGTGGCGTTCCGCATGCGATTCAGGTCTTCGATGAGATGCGCGCCGCCGGTACGCTGCCCGAAAAGGGCTACGGGATTCGTCTGGATAGCGGGGACTTGGCGTATCTGTCCAAACGTGCACGGCGCATGCTGGATGAAGCCGGCTATCCCGATGCCGTGATTTCCGCCTCCAGCGATCTGGATGAAAACCTGATCACCAGCCTGAAGATGCAGGGAGCGACCATCCATCTTTGGGGCGTCGGCACGAAACTGATTACCTCGGATGACTGTCCTGCCTTTGGCGGCGTGTATAAGCTGGCTGCCGAAGAAAATGAAGCAGGCGAATTTGAGCCGAAAATCAAGCTGTCCAATAACGTTGAGAAGGTAACAAACCCCGGCATTAAAAAGATCATCCGTATTTATGATAAAGCAACCGGAAAAATTAAGGCTGATCTGCTCGCGCTGGATGATGAGACATTTGCAGAGGATGCCGATTTGCATATTTATGATACGAATGCAAAGTGGAAAAGTATGCGCCTGCCCGCCGGGACATTTACGCTGCGGGAACTGCTGGTTCCAATATTCGTGGATGGCAAATTGGTATATGAATGCCCCGCAACCATGGATATTCAGGCATATTGCAAGACGGAGATCGATACGCTTTGGGAGGAACAAAAGCGTTTGAGAAATCCCGATATTATCCCTGTCGATCTGTCGGATAAATTAAGTGCCATGAAATTGAAGCTCATTGAAGCGATGAGCACTGTATAAATAACCTATTCTGATTCATAAAAATTCGATTCAGTGGGGTGCTTGATTTTTTCACCCCACTTTTTTATGCGTTTATATTTTTCGCAAAGAAAAAAGCCTCTGTTCCTTTGAAACAGAGACCTTTCGGACTAGGGTAGCAGGATTCGAACCTGCGAATGACGGAATCAGAATCCGTTGCCTTACCGCTTGGCGATACCCCATCGAAAATAGCGGAGAAGGGATTTGAACCCCTGACACTGCGGGTATGAACCGCATGCTCTAGCCAACTGAGCTACTCCGCCAAATAAAATGGAAGTTACAGGGCTCGAACCTGTGACCCTCTGCTTGTAAGGCAGATGCTCTCCCAGCTGAGCTAAACTTCCA
>CAVGZD010000069.1:0-10046 GCA_963633805.1 Lachnospiraceae bacterium
TGGGCTTTATTCCCGTGGAAGAACTGCTGAAACAGGAAACGGCGTGACCGAAGCCGCGCCGTTCCTGAGAAAATACGATATTACTTTCTTATGACCCCCGACCTCAGGGAGCGCGTTTTGTTTCGCAGAGAGAAACAGGACATTGCCTTTGCCGATACCGCGAAGCACCCGCTTTCCTTCCCGCTTGGGGACACAAGGCCCTCATCGCCCTTACGATAGGGAGCACGTTTTGTTTCACAGGGAGAAACTTACTGTGTGGACGTATTGGAGGAGGATGCCGTCAGCAGGCTAGGATGTTCGAAGGTGTAGATCAGCATTTCATGGTTATATGCCAGCTCCTTGAGGGCATTTTCCGCCTGCAGAACGCCCAGTTCCGCCTGCTCCACGGTGGTCGCCGTCACATTGCCCGCCTGCAGATTGATCTGCGCCGCGCGATAATCCGCCTGCGCCTTGGTCAGATCCGCCTGGGCGGAGGCATACGCCGTCTCCAACTGCCCGATCTGCAAATACGCATTGCGGATCGCCAGCTCCATGTTGGTCTTGGCGGTTTTCAGCGCACGATTCGCCGTATCCATATCCAGATCGCGCTGTGCGCTGCTGCCGGTATCCGCGATGGAAAGATAATTCTGATTGAACTTCGCCGTTTCCACATTCAGCTCCAAAATCTTGATGCTCGGCTCATTTTTGGTCTTGTCCGCCAGATACATCTCCATGCTTCGCGACATTTCGTAGGGCTGATATTCCATATCGTAAACATAGGTGAAGCGTGCGTCCGTCTTTTCGCCCATCAAATCGTTCAATTTAATGTACAGCTGCTCCAGAGAATCCAGCAGCTGCGCCTCGGTATCGTGCGCCTTTTCCGCCGCGATCTCCAGCTGATCCAGCTGATATTGGCTCAGCAGACCGAGCTCATTTTTGACCTTCCCCTGCTGATAGAGCTTCTCCTGCATCTCCGCGTTTTTCCGCACCAGCTCAAGGTTATTTTGCGCCTGCAGGATGGAGATGAAGCTGGATTTCACCGTCATCTCCAGCGCCATCTGGGTGATCTGCTCGCCATATTTATTCTGCTCCATGCCGGTCGCCGTCTGGAAAATCGCGGCATTGACCGCATACCAACTGGGATCGACCCACTGCTTATAGTCATAATTCGTGACAGGATTGAAAAAGCCCGCCATATCCCAGATATCCTCCTTCGTCTCCTGCAGGAAATCCGCCGTACTCTGGACGGAACGCAGGTCGGGGCTATGCTTTTTGGCTTTTTTGAGGGCTTCTTCCTCCGTCAGGGTCGGGAGGGGCTGCGGCTCCTCAACGACCGTTACCGCCTCCTGTACGCCCTGCTCCGCCGCAGAGAGCGCAACGGGCTCCTTTGCGAAGATGGATGTGCTGAACAGACCCATGCAGAGCAGCAGCGCCGTCATGCCCTTCAGCTTGCCCCTGAGCTTATAGAAAAAATGTTTCATTTCGATTCCTCCATTGTATTTGATTTTACAATAAAACTAATTATACCACGGAATTGATTTTTTTCAATCCATTTTGACTGGATTTTTTTCTTTTTTTTGACGAAGATTCAAAGACCGTGGGGCTCTGCCCCCAAAGACCGTGGGGCTTTGCCCCACGCCCCGCAAGGGGATTTCATCCCCTTGACCCCATTAGGCAAACGCATTACATGCGTTTGCGTGAAAGATTTGAAATAAATAGAAAAACCGCTTGTGGATCGGGATTCGTAATCTTCCCCCTTCACAAGCGGTATTTTTTGCCAAAATATTTGATTTATATCCCTGCAGGAGCGAGAATCGCTTCTGCGCAAACGGGTTCCAAGGGATGAAATCCCTTGGCAGGGTGCGGGACAGAGTCCCGCGGTCTTGCCGGGGCAATGGGGCAAAGCCCCACGGTCTTAGCTCTTAGCTCTTAGCCCTTACCGAAACCTTTTCTCCGCCGACCTCTCGTAAATGGAGATCTCGTCACCATCCTGCAATGCCTGCTGGAAATAACCGTCCTTCCCGTTGATCTGCAGCACGGCCTCACCCTTCAGATTCGTGAAGTCCACACCAGAATATTGCAGCATATCCATCAGCAGATAGGGATTGTTCTTCTCGCGTCGGGGCAGCGTCAGGGGCATGTCATTCAGCCGAAAGGTCACGCCTATCCTCTGCGGCAAATTCCTCCTGCCCATCCTGCGGCTCATCGCCAAAGCGGATATTATCGCCAAATTTCAGCTGCGTTTCCAGATCGATGATCGGCTCATCGTTCAGCCAAACATATTTCGCATCCAGAACGCCCGGAATATCGCCCAGCAGCACCACGGGTGAAACGCCGGAAACCGCCGGATGGAACGCGATCTCATCCCCGCGTGGATCACATCGGAGAACTTCGCCTCCTCGCCGTCGATCCTCAGGCTGGCAGGTTCCACAGGCGTCGCCTGAAATACCGTGCGCTTGCCATTGACCGTCGCCGCAACATTTTTTCCGACCCTGCCGATCATATCCTGATAGCTGTAGCCGTTCATCATCAGAAGGTCGCGCACGTTAAATACACCGCTGCGGAAGAGCTTCGCGGGCTTGCCGTTGAGGGTGATCTGGAAACTGTCGTTGATCAGATTCAGCCCCACGGAAATCAGAATACCGATGGGTATCGCATATTCCGGATTATTCAGATCGTATTTGTCGGAAATCGCATGCGTCTTGAAATTATTACCCGCCAGCGCAACACGGTCCGCGCTCATGCCAAGGCAGTCGATCAAGCCCTCGCGCAGCCCCTTCAAACGGCTGCCACCGCCGGAGAGGAACACCGCCGAGGGTGTGCCGCCGTTGACTTCCTTGATTTTTTCGGCGATTTCCAAGCAGAGCGTCTGCGACACCTCGCCGATGCACTGCATCACCTCGTCATAAGGGATGGTCTGCTGGAAGCCCAGCACATCGAGGAAGGTCACGTCCTTCTGCTCTTCGATCTGCATTTTGATCTTCTCCGCCGTCTGGAAATCCACCAGATATTCCTTCATGACAGCCTCGGTGATCTCGTCCCCGGCGATGGTCGCCATAGTATAGCCGATGACGCTGCCGTCCCGACACGCCGCGATATCAGACGTACCCGCGCCGATATCCGCCAGCGCGAGGTTCAGCAGGCGCGGTTCCTCCGGGATCACGGCATTGATGGCAGCGATTGGCTCCAGCGTCACGCTTGCGACCTCCAGATCGATCTTATTCATCGCGGCATACAAGCTCTCCACGGCCTCGCCGGGCAGAAAGGTGGCGATGATATCCGCGCGGATATTTTTTCCGTGGTGATCGCTCAGGCTGGACATCAGGTAATCGTCCAGATAATACTGGCTGATGGTATAGCCTGCGAGATAAAAGCGCGGCTTCACGTCCTCCACGCCGCTTTCCCGGCAGAAATTTTCCTCTGCCGCGCTGATCGCGCCTGCCTCCAGACGGCTGATAATATCCTCGGTGATCAGCTGCACCTCCGGCAGGTCGATTTCGTAGGTCGCTTTCCGGGTACGCAATGCACGCCCCGCCGCTGCGATATGCACGCGGACCAGCTCCTTACCGAGCTGCTTTGTGAGCGTTTCCTTCACCTGACCTGCCAGCACCGCCACCTTATCAATATTTTCAATCTAACCATCGATCATGCTGCGACCACTATGCTCAGCCTTTTCGATGGCGATTACATTCATTTTATCGCCCTGCATCTGCCCAGCCAGGCCGATGATGCTGCGCGTACCGATATCCAGCGCAAAAATCAGTTGGTTGGCGTTTCTTGCATCAAAAAAATAGCGCAGGGGAGAAAAAATGGAGGGAAACCCAAGACCTTAAAGATCTTGGGGCTCTGCCCTATAACTGCTCGATAGCGGAGCTATCGACAGCACACGACCCCGCAAGGGGGCGTGAAGACCTTGGGGCTCTGCCCCAAACCCCGCAAGGGGATTTCATCCCCTTGACCCCGTTATGCAGGAGCGATTCTCGCTCCTGCGGAGGGCAGAAACACAATAATTTGGCAAAAAAAGACCGCTTGTGAAAAGGGAATTGTGTATTCCGATTCACAAGCGGTTTTTGTATTACATTACAATTCTGTACCCGCAAACGCATACATATGCGTTTGCCAATCGGGTTCCAAGGGGGTGTCCCCCTTGGTAGGGTTTGGGGCAAAGCCCCAAGGTTTCAGCCCCTACCGGGGTGTTATGCTGCCGATAGCTTCGCTATCGGGCAGTTATAGGGCAAAGCCCCAAGGTCTTTCTTATTCGCCGATTTCTTCCTTCAGAACAGCGCCCAGTCTCTTGATGCCCTCAACCAGCTTCTCCTCTGTTGCGTTGGAGTAGTTCAGGCGGAAGTGGTTTTCCTTGCCGGGGTAAGGATAGAATGCGCCGCCGGGAACGTATGCAACGTTCTGAGCCAGGCACTTCTTAGCCATCTCGCCAGCATCGATGCCTGCGGGCAGAGTTACCCATGTGAACAGACCGCCTTCGGGATGTGTCCATGTTACGCTCTTAGGGAAGCATTCTTCCATTGTCTTGAGCATCAGGTCACGTCTCTTCTTATAAACTGCTTTGATCTTTTCAACATGTTCGTCCAGATCATACATTTCAAGGAACTTATCGCTCAGCATCTGGTCGAAGGAGGATACCTGCAGGTCAGCACCCTGCTTTACGAAGTTGTATTTAGCCAGAACAGCTTCGGGAGCGCAAACCCAACCGATACGCAGACCGGGGCAGAATACCTTGGACATTGTGCCCAGGAAGATTACCAGATCCTTTGTATCCATGGACTTCAGGGAAGGCAGATATTCGCCTTCGAAGCGCAGGTCACCATACGGATTGTCCTCGATTACGGGGATTTCATACTTATTTACCAGATCCATGAAGCTCTTTCTTCTTTCCAGAGACCATGTCTTGCCGGAGGGATTCTGGAAATCGGGGATAACATAGATCAGCTTAACGTTCTTTGTTGTGGAGAGGATCTTTTCCAGCTCTTCGGGGATCATGCCGTAGTCATCTGTAGGAACCTCTGCATATGTAGGCTCGCAAGCGTTGAATGCGTTCAGCGCACCAACATAGGAAGGAGACTCAACCAGAACAACGTCGCCGGGGTTAAGGAATACGCGAGCGGAGAAATCCAGACCCTGCTGAGAACCGGAAGTAACCAGAACATGGTCGATATCTGTCTTGATGTTCAGTCTCTTTTCCATTCTCTCAACGATCTTCTCGCGCAGGGGAACATAACCCTCTGTTGTTGTGTACTGCAGTGCCTTCTGACCCATCTCGTCCAGAACTGCGATACAAGCCTTCTTTACGCCCTCGATGGGGAACAGCTCAGGAGCGGGCATACCGCCTGCAAAAGAGATTACCTCGGGTCTTGCTGTCAGAGCCATCAGTTCTCTGACTGCGGAGCCTTTCAGTCTATCCATTCTGTCTGCAAATGTATAGTTCATTTCAATCTTCCTCCTTAAAACATAAAATAACATAAACAAGTATCAAGGCTGAGCTACTACATCCACCCATCGGGAATATGCGCGAATTTTCACTCCCTGTTATTATTTAAGCACAACAAATAAACAAAGTCAATTCCTTTTCAAAAATAGAATGCTGTAAAACTGAACAAAAACAGCCTGCAATTTATAGCGATTTTCAACAAAACGCAGAGAAACGGGGAAATTTCAGGAATGTGCATTGTGCGTTATGTATTTTTTGGGATACAATCCACAGCATCCCGCGCGGAGGGCTGCACCGAAAAATCCCCCCCTCCCATTTTAGGTGTCGACAAAGTCGACACCTAAGTCGAAATCAGGATTTCGACTTGTTTAGAATAGAGGAATAAACTGACGAGTTCCAGCGGCTTAAAAGCCTTGAAACTTTGTCAGCACTTTGCTTCGCAAAGCCGCCTGCGGCGTCGGGGTCTATCTCCCCCGTGCATTGCAGTTTTCCTCGCCGGAAATGAATTCCGGCTGCGGATTCCATTTGGGAAACCACTCACCGCCCAAGACGGGGCGGCGGGCAAAGCCCGCTTTGCGAAGCAAAGTGATGAAAACTCGTTTCCCAAACCCCTCCGCGATGTGAAAATAATTTTGTCTACAGTCTGCTATTTTTTAAGAAGTTCTAAATTTCTCCATCTTTTCATAACATTTCCGCCGATTTTATGCTATAATATACTATCGTACGGAGCAAAGCAGGCAGCATGCCCTTGCAGCAAGCATTGGGGGCAGCTGCCGCAACATCAATTCGAAGCGCGGAAAGAGCAGTCGGGGTGTAAATTATGGAAATTTTCAACAGAATCTTCGGCAACCTGAGCATGACGGAATTTGCCAGACCATCCATCGGCATTACGGACATTCTGGATATCCTCATTGTTGCCTATATCATTTATAAAATCATATTCTGGATCAAGGAAACAAGAGCGTGGGCGCTTTTCAAGGGGATCTTGGTCATCATGGCGCTGGCGGCGGTGGCAACGCTGCTCAAGCTCAACACGATTATCTGGATTCTCTCCAATACGCTCTCGGTCGGCATCATTGCGGCGATCGTGCTATTCCAGCCGGAGCTGAGAAAAGCGCTGGAGCAGCTGGGCAAGGGGCAATTTTTCTCCTATTTCATCCGCGCGGCGGAGCAGGATACGGATAAAGCCAACAGCCGAACCGTGGAAGAGATCGTCAAGGCGGCGGATAAGATGAGCGCGGTCAAGACGGGTGCGCTGATTCTGGTGGAGCAGGAGGTTCCTCTGGGCGATTTTGAGCGCACGGGCATCCCCATCGACGCCATTATATCCAGCCAGCTTCTCATCAATATTTTTGAGCACAACACCCCCCTGCACGATGGTGCGGTCATCATCCGACGCAATCGCATAGCCGCGGTGACCTGCTTCCTCCCCCTGACGGACAGCAACGAGGTCAGCATGGAGCTTGGCACGCGGCACAGAGCCGCCATCGGCGCGAGCGAGGTTTCGGATGCCTATGTCATCGTTGTTTCGGAGGAAACGGGTGCGATCTCCCTTGCGCGCGGCGGCGTGCTTTATCGCGAGCTGACGAGTGAGCAGCTGCGCAGTATGCTTTCTCAGCCCCTGAAGGATGAGAAACGGAAGCTGAGCATTTGGAAAGGACGGCAGGAGAAATGAAGCGATTTCAAGAAGTACTGATGAAGGACATCGGCTGGAAGCTGCTCTCCGTTGCGATTGCCATCGCGATGTGGTTTATGGTCATCAATACGACGCAGACCGTGGATACCCGCAGCTACAGCCGTTCGATTACGCTGGAAAATCTGGATACCCTCACCAATCGCGGTCTGACCATCGGCAACGAGGAAAGCCTGCAAAATATGAAGGTTTCCATCAAGGTAAAGGCGCAGCGAACCGCGCTGGATCGATTGAGCCAAAATCCGGAATGGCTGCAGGCATCCGTTGATTTTTCCGGTCTGACAGAGGTAAATAACGGCGACAGCACGACGCTGCCCATCGATATCGGCATACAAAAGGGCTTGACGGATTTCGATATCGTCAACCGAAATCCCATGACGGTCGAGGTGCAGATCGAAACGCTGACCTCCCGCAGAATGCCCATTGAGATTACGCTGAACGGCGAGCTGGAGGACAACACAAGGCTTTCCGAGCCGACGCTGAGCGCGGAAACGGTCGTTGTGACCGGACCGTATTCCATCATGAATCAGGTCGCTTCCGTATCCGGTACGGTCAATGTGGCGGATATTCAGGACGGCACGGAGCTGCGCGTCAAGCTGGCAGCCTATGACGCCGCAAATAACCCGGTCAAGGGCGTTTCCATCAGCCTTTCCGAGGTTTTGGTCTCCTATACGCTGCAGGATTGGAAATCCGTGCCCATCCAAGTCGGCATCACGGGTACGCCGGCGCAGGGCTATCAGGTCGGGGAGGTCAGCTGCAGTCCGCAGTATGCGGAGCTGCTCGGTCCTACGGAGCTTTTGGATAATCTGCTGTATCTCTCTCTGCCCGCCATCGATGTTTCCGATGCGACCACGCCGCTGGCGCAGAGCTTCTCGCTCGCGGAGCATCTGCCCGAAGGCGTAACGCTGCGTAAGAGCAGCACGACGACCGTTACGGTGCTGGTGGATATTCAGGAGCAGACGGGAAAAACCTTTACTTTGGATGAAACGAATCTCAGCCTGAACGGTCAGACCGACGGGCTGCACTATAGCTTTGGCAGCACCACGCTGACCGTCAGCGGCGATGCGGATGCCTTGGAGGGCTTGACAGCCGAGGATTGCAATGCTACGGTGTATGTCAGCGGATTGACGGAGGGCACGCATACGCTTCTGGTGCATGTGGATCTGCCGGAGGGGCTGAGCGCAACCCCCACCTATCTGGATGTGACCATCGGCACGGACAGCGCTGCGCCGACAGAGGATATCGTTGAGGAAGAATGACGCAATTTGGAGGAATCGAATATGGCTAGATTATTTGGTACGGACGGCGTGCGCGGCGTTGCGAATACGGAGCTGACGGGCGAGCTTGCCTTCCATCTGGGCAGAGCCGGCGCATATGTGCTGACGAAGGGACGGAAATATGCCCCCCGCATTCTGGTGGCAATGGATACCCGCATCAGCGGCGATATGCTGGAAAATGCGCTGGTGGCGGGGATCTGCTCCGTTGGGGCGCATGCGGTCGTGGCGGGAGTCATCCCCACGCCGGCGGTGGCATATCTCGTGCGGGCATATCGGCTGGATGCGGGCGTTATGATCTCCGCATCGCATAACCCCGCAGAATATAACGGCATCAAGTTTTTCGACAATCAGGGCTATAAGCTCAGCGATGAGCTGGAGGATGAGATCGAGGAAATTATCCGCAACGATCTGGAAATCGTCCCCCGCCCCACCATCGGGCTGGGCACACGCGATTATGCCGAGGAAGCCCTCAATGATTATATCAGCTTCCTGACGAAAACCACGCAGGAGCGCTTTTCGGGCATCAAGGTCGCGCTGGATTGCGCAAACGGCGCGGCATATAAGGCGGCTCCCCTCGCCCTGCTGGATCTGGGCGCAAGCATGTGCATCATCCATAATGAACCGGACGGCGTGAATATCAATGACCACTGCGGCTCGACGCATATGGAGGATCTGAAGGAGCTGGTGCGCACAAACGGCGCGGATATCGGCTTTGCCTTCGATGGGGATGCCGATCGCTGCCTTGCCGTGGATGAAAACGGCGAATTGATCGACGGCGATAAGATTCTGGCGATCTGCGGACTGGATATGCGCCAGAGGGGTGCGCTGCAAAAGGATACGATCGTCGGAACGGTGATGTCCAATCTCGGCTTGACTAAAATGGGGCAGAAAAATAGCATCGAAATTTTGCAGACTGCCGTCGGCGACCGCTATGTGCTGGAAAGAATGCGCGCGGACGGCTATAATATCGGCGGCGAGCAGAGCGGACATGTCATTTTCCTCGACCATAATACCACGGGCGATGGCGTGCTGACCGCGATCCAGCTGCTTTCCGTAATGAAGCGCAGCGGCAAAAAGGCTTCCGAGCTGGCGCAGGTGATGGAGATCCTGCCGCAGGTGCTAGTGAATGCGCGGGTGGATAATGCCAAGAAAAATCATTATCTGGAGGATGATGTGGTGCGCAGAGGGATCGAAGAGCTGGAAACGGAGTTCGCGCGGGATGGTCGCGTGCTGATCCGTACCTCCGGCACAGAGCCGCTGGTGCGCATCATGATCGAGGGCACAGATACCCAGAGGATGCAGGACGCCGCCCAAAGGCTGGCTGACCTCATGGAGGAAAGATTGCAGTAAAAAGAAATGCTTTTCCGCCGCCAAAACACTTGACGGCGGAAAAATATGTGATATACTGCTAAGAGTGTGAGTTTGTTTCCGTAGCTCAGCAGGATAGAGCGACCGCCTCCTAAGGTTGCGTTACAACGGTCACCTTGGAAAAACTTCATATAGGATTCAAGTTCGAGTTTCTTCGGGCTTAGTCATAAAACCAGCCATGTCTCAGTAGCTCAGTTGGATAGAGCACACGCCTCCTAAGCGTGGGGCCGGAGGTTCAAATCCTCTCTGGGACGCCAGCTAACAACGCCGAAAGCCTTTGTTT
>CAVGZD010000070.1:0-9413 GCA_963633805.1 Lachnospiraceae bacterium
GGTCAAGGGCGGCAGCCCTTGTGGGGGTGTTGGGGGCAAAGCCCCCAAGGTCTTAGCCCTTAGCCCTTACCTTACTCCCCCAGCAGATCCACTACCATGAAGGACACATCCGTCTGTTCGCCCAGAATGCCCATGTCATAGAGCCAATCCGCATTTGTCTGCCAAACCGCCGTATCCTGGGAAAGGAAAGGCGCATCGGCTGTCTCCATCGCGGGCAGCAAAATCTGCATACTTTCTGTCTCAACCGTCTCGGAAAGCGGGAAATTCTCTACGTTCTGATTGTCCAGCAGGATTTGCAATGCCTCTTCGGGATTCTCCTTCGTGAAATCAAAGCCCTTCTGTGCCGCACGCAGGAAGCCCTCCAGCTTCTCAGGGTTATTGGCTACCATATCCTCGCCGGCAAGGAATACCAGCTCGTAATATTCAGGCACGCCGAAATCCGTGGGATAGAAATAATTGATGGCAATGCCTTCCTCCTCCAGCTGAGGAACCTCATGGTTTACCATATTGCCGATGGTCGCATCAACCTGACCGGTCGTGGTTGCGGTCAGCAGGTCAAAGCCAACGTCTACGAACTTGCAGTCATCCGTGGACAGCCCTGCATTCTCCAGCATGCATGCGATCTGTGCCTCGGAGAGAGCCGTACCCGCATAGCCGATCCGCTTGCCCTCAAGGTCTGCCGCAGACTTGATGCCGCTTTCCTCCAGCGCAATCACAACATTCAGAGATTCCTGCGTCACAGCGCCGATGGAAACGATGGGAACATCCTCCTCCACAGCCGTCATAATCGCATCCTGCAGATAATACATGCCGACGTCCGCCTTGCCTGCCGCGGGCATGGAGATACCGTCATTGGTATTCGCGGGGAAATTTACCACCAGATTCAGACCTTCCTCCGCAAAATATCCCTTCTCCTGCGCTACATACAGGAAGGAATGAATCGCATTGGGATACCAGTCCAGAACCACTGTCACATCCTCCAATTCCGTTCCTGCCGCGTTGTTATCCGCCGCATCGTCATTCGATGCATTTCCGCAGCCCACTGCGCCAAACGCCAGTGCCGCCGTCAGCAGCATTGCCAAAGCCTTTTTCATTGTCCTTTTCCTCCTTATAGTTCCTTTCTCCATGTAATCAGCCTTTTCTCGATGAGGGTAATGATCCAGACCGCCAGCATTGCCACGACCGACAGCAGCACCACCGGCGCGAACACGCCTGCGCCGTCCAGCTGCGTCATCATGCGCTTGCTGAAATAGCCCAGACCCTTCTGCGCACCCAGCCATTCCGCAATCGCCGCCCCGATCACGCTCAGGGGGACGGACATCTTGATCGCCGAGAAGAAATTCGGCAGGGCGGTCGGCAGCTTCAGCTTCAGGAAGATATCCTTCTTCGTCGCGCCGTAGGTCATCAGCAGCTCCTCCATCTCCCGCTTCGTCCCCTTCAGTCCGTCAAAAACCGTAATGGCGATGGGGAAGAAGGTCATCAGTATCGTCACCAGAACCTTGCTCCAGATGCCATAGCCGAACCACAGGATAAACAGCGGGGCAATGGCGGTCGTCGGAATGGTCTGCGAGGCAACGATCACGGGATAGAGTGCCTGCTCCAGCTTGGCATTCCAATCCATCGAGATTGCCAATAGCAAGCCCAGCACAACGGAAATGCACAGCCCCAGCGCCGTGACTCCCATCGTGGCGGGCAGATGCTCCATCAAAAGCGGTCTGCGCAGTTCCCACAGCCGCACCAGAATCTGACTCGGCGAGGGCAGGATATACGCGGCGTCAATCCCCATCGCAATCCCCTGCCAGAGAATCAGCAAAACAAAAACCAGAATCAGAGAAGAAATATTTTTCATACCTGCACACTCCTTCTCAGCTTTCCTATCAGCTGCTCCTTCAAGTCCACAATATCCGGATGCTTCAGATCGCTGCGGTCGCGCTTGCCCGCAAGCGGCACCTCCACCATTTCCATCGAGGAAAAGGGGCGATCCTGAATCACGAATATCTTTTTGGACAAAAAAACGGCTTCCTCCACATCATGCGTGATAAAGAGAATCGTCTTTTCATAATGCTCCCACTGATGCAGAAGCCATTCCTGCATCTCCACGCGGGTCAGATAATCCAGCGCGGAGAAGGGCTCGTCCAGAAGCAGCATATCCGCGCCCGAAAGCAGCGTGCGGGCAAAGGAGACCCGCTGCTTCATGCCGCCGGAGAGATCCTTCGGGTATTTTTTGCGATAAGCCGACAGCCCGACCTGCTCCAGAACCTCCGTGCAGCGCCGCTCCTGCTCCGCCTTGTCCACTCCCGCCAGTTCCATCGGCAGGCAGATGTTTTTTTCAATCGTGCGCCAAGGGAAAAGCAGGTCCTTTTGCGGCATGAACGCGCTGTATTGCTTGAGGGAGGAAATCGGCTTGCCATCCACCAGAATTTCGCCCTCGGTCAGCCTTTCCAGTCCGTTAATCAGACGAAAAATCGTGCTTTTTCCGCAGCCGCTCGCCCCGATAATGGATACAAAATCCCGATCCTCCACGGAGAAGGAAAGGTTTTCCATCATCGGCAGGGGATCCTGCGGATAGCGAAAGGATACATTTCGAAATTCGAGCATCGCATTATGCCCCCTTACATCCGCATTTCATATGCCATATCCCAGAAATCCGCTTCATAGCGGCTGCAATTTACGAAAATTTCCTTCAAATGCTCTTCCCGCGCGGGGGAGATGTCCTTGCCGTAGAGATTCACCAGATCGATAATCTCCTGCGTGCCGTCGCAATATTCCTTGCTGCAATAGCCCTGCACCCATTCGCCGAAAAGCGGATGCTCCAGCGCGCCGGGGATATGCTTATGATGCTCCCCGATCATCTGATAGCTCCATGCGCAGGAAAGCACTGCCACCAGAATCTCCAGAACGCCACCCTTATAGCCCTCATCGAGCATATAGGAGGTGTAGGATTGATTGGTGAGGGAGGATTTCGTATCCGCAACCTCCTGCTCCGTGATGCCCAGGCGGGACATATACAGCTTGTGGATGCACATTTCGCCATCCAGCGTATTATGTACCATATGCGCGAAGCGAAGCATCAGCGCTTCCTCCTCCGCCTTCACCACGCCCATGGCGAATACCTTTGCATATTGCAGCAGATAGCGATAATCCTGCACCATATAAAAACGGAAGCGATCCTCCCGCAGCGTGCCCTCGCCCAGCTCCTTTACGAAGGGCTGCGTCAGGTAGCCGTCCCAGATGGGCTTTGCCGCTTTATATAATCGATCTGTCAGTTGCATGTCATTTCCTCCTTTTTTGAAAACAGAAACCCAAGAGGTACGCCGTGCGCCGCGGCGGCTCGCTCGTCAAAGGTGGGGTCATTTTTGCCGCGCCCCGGTCGGAAATCCGGAGAAGGTCTGCCGGTTTCCGATCCGGGCGCCGTCGTATGGCGCGTCCAAACAAGAAAACATTCCTGTTTGGATCGTCGCTCGCAGTTCCGCTTAAGAAATCAACGAATGCAAAAACGATGTTTTCTTAAGCGGAGCCTACTGATGGGGTAGTTTTGTGGGTATTTTGAGCCTTGCCGCCGCAGGGGTATGGCGATGTATCCCTCAGAGCTTCCCGAAAAGCCCCAAGCGCACCATGCAAGCACGTTCCTTGGAGCCTTTCGGGAATCCCTGAAAAGAAAAAACCCTTCCCAAACGGGAAAGGTTTTTGTTTACTTTCGTTTCAGCGCTTCCCTCCGATGGTACTAACCACATCAAGTTCAAAGGGTTGGAATGCGATTCCTCTCAGCTGCACCGCGCAGCACCCCCAGCTTTTTATGCAATTTTGATTTCAAAATACTCTGCTCTGTGGGCATTATAGCATAGGCAATGCGTCCTCGCAAGGATTATTTGCAGAACATTCCCCAAAATATTGCCCAAAATTGTTATTTTTTCTCCGGCGGGAGCAGATTGGTCATGCTTTTCAGCCCGATGGAGAGCGTGGAGAGGTTATGCAGCAGCGCAGAGGTCGTCGGCTGGATGATCCCCGCAACGCCCAGCAGGATCAGCGAGAAATTGAAGCTGACGATGAAGCGATAATTGAACTGAATGCGTCCCATCAGGGCTTCGCTCAGCCTGCGCAGCGTCACCAGCGCGAACAGATCGTCCGATGCAATGGTGATATCTGCGATTTCCTGCGCGATTGCCGCGCCCGTCGCAATCGCGATCCCCGCATCCGCTTCGGAAAGGGCGGGAGAATCGTTCACGCCGTCACCGATCATCATGACCTTGCGCCCCTCCGCCTTCTCGCGGCGGATAAATTCCGCCTTATCCTCCGGCAGCACCTCGGCGTAAACCTCGTCCAGATTCAGTTGCGCCGCAACGGATTCCGCCGTTCTGCGGCTGTCCCCCGTCATCATAACGACCTTCGATATGCCGCACTGATGCAGGGCTTCGACCGCCGCCTTCGCCTCAGCGCGCAGCGGATCATGGATGCACAAAACCGCCGCCAGCTCGCCCGCGATGCAGAGGAAAAGCTGAGAATATTCCGCGGGCAGGGCGTCGAATTTCTCCTGCTCGCCCTCGGGGATGCGGCAGCCCTCGTCCTCAAAAACGAAATGCGCACTGCCGATCAGCACGGTTTTTTCATTGACCTTGCTGGAAATGCCATGCGCCACCACATACTGCACCTGAGAATGATATTCCTCATGCGTCAGACCGCGCGCCTTGGCTTCCTCCACGACTGCATTCGCCATGGAATGCGGATAATGCTCCTCCAGGCATGCCGCAAGGCGCAGCATATCCTCCGCGCTGTGACCACCGAAGGGGATGATATCCGCAACCTTGGGGCTTGCGTAGGTCAGCGTGCCGGTTTTATCGAAAACGACGGTGTCCGCGCAGGCAACGGCTTCCAAGAAACGTCCGCCCTTGACGGTAATGCCGTATGTACTGCTCTCGCGCATCGCGGAAAGCACGGAGATCGGCATAGCCAGCTTGAGTGCACAGGAGAAATCCACCATCAGCACGGCAAGCATTTTCGTCACATTTCGTGTAAGCAGATAGGTCAGTATCGTGCCGCCCAGCGTATAGGGCACAAGGCAATCCGCCAGCCTTGCCGCCTTATCCTCCGCAGTGGATTTCAGCCGTTCGGATTCCTCAATCATCTTCACGATACGGTCATACTGCCCGCCGCCCTGTGCCTTTTCCACGCGGATCACGCAGGAGCCTTCCTCCACGACCGTGCCGGCATAGGCGTAGCCGCCTTCTTTTTTCAGCACAGGCAGGGATTCTCCTGTCATAGACGCCTGATTTACCATCGCTTCGCCGGAGACAACCTTGCCGTCCAGCGGGATGAGATTGCCCGTGCGCACAATAATCTGGTCGCCGACCTGCACATCGCTCACGGGAACAAGCACCTCGGTATCCCCGCTCAAAAGCCAAACCTGATCCACCCGCAGGGACATCACGTTTGCCAGATCCGCAACGGATTTTTTATGCGTCCAATCCTCCAGAATTTCGCCCAGATGCAGCATAAACATAACAGAGCCTGCCGTTGCGAAATCGCCGCGCAGCATGGAGACGGTCACGGCTGTAGCGTCCAGCACGGCAACGGAAAGCTGACGATGCAGCAGTGCGCACAGACCCTCCTTGATATACTTCACGGAGCGCACGATGGAAATCGCCGTCGTCAGCGGCACGGGCAAAAACAGCTTCGAGCAGATGCGGCGCAGGACGGTGAGGGCGATTTTATCCTCAAATTCGCGATTGAGCGCACGGGGGGTATGCTCCGGCACAAGCCCGCGCGCCTCTGCTTTGGCATAGGAAAAGACTGCCAGCGCACGGATAAGCGCGTCACGCTCCTCACGATAGCGGATGATGGCATCCTGCGTACGGTCGAAGACCTTGACCCCGCTGACATAGGGCAGATCCTTGAGATAATATTCCAGAATATCCGCTTGATGCAGCGACATGCCTGCGCCATGCAGATGCACACGCATACGCCCGCGGGATTCATGCAAAATTGTAAATTTCATAGGCTATTGCTTCCTTTCAGAATCAAAGAAATAAGAAAGAGCCGTGAAACGACTCTCAGAAAAATCTGTGGGATGCCGTCCCACCAATGCAAGGTCTTGGGACGCTGTCCTATCACTATAAGAATAAGACCTTGGGACGCTGTCCCAAACCCTGCCAAGGGAGTCCCTCCCTTGGAACCCGTTATGAAAAAGCTACGCTTTTTCAGGGGGACAAGGCAGTATTTCATATTCAATTTCGATATACAGCAATTCGAATTGCATTGCTAAGGTGTTGCCAAGCAAGACCTTGGGACTCCGTCCTATCACTGTCCTGCAACCGATGGTTGCAGGCAGCAAAGACCCTGGCAGGGGAATCATTCCCCTGCACCCCGATAGGAAAAAGCTACGCTTTTTCAGGGGGACAAGGCAGTATTTTGTGTTCAATTTTGGTATGCAGCAATTTGAATTGTCCTGTCAAGGCTCTAATCGGCAAGAGTATGGTATTCTATCCTGTTCCTATCCTGCGACCGGCGATTGCAGGCAGGAAATGCCCCGGCAGTGGAGTCACGGTCAAAGCATCCCTCCTGCAAGTCGGCAGTTTCTTTCAGCGAGCGGACTCCCCGCACGGAGCAGCCCGTTCACCCGTTTGCCTTGGCATGACAGGCTTTTCTTTAGGTGTGTCCCGATAAGAAAACATATAAGAGCTGAAATAGCGGAAAGGCTGTGGATACAAGGCAATCTCCCGCGGACATCCTTTGAAAAGGGAAGGTTTTTCTCGTTAACGCTCGAAAACCGCTCACACTTTCCTCTCATTCCCTTGTCAGCACTTTGCTCCGCAAAGCCGCCTGCGGCATCGCCGTTTATCTTCGGCGTGCATCGTTCGCCCGGCGTTCCGCCAGGTTTTCACTCGTCATGAACGAGAGGAAAGTCCGCTACCCTGTCAAGGGAGAATAACGTAGTAGCCGCAGCTTTCAGCATTTCAGAATTTATGTTTTCTCATTCGGGCGCACCTTTATTATTCCGCGGTTTCTTCCGCAGCCTCCTCGGATGCATCCTCCACCACGATGGCAGCCTTTGCCTCTGCGCGGCGTTCATTGATATCCTTTGCATCGGCAACGATGTCCTCTGTGCCTTCACGCACGCTTGTTACCGCCTGCATTACGTTTTCCTTCACGCGCAGTGCTGCTGCCGTTGTATGCGCATACACCTTCTTTGCGTCATCGCTACCCAGAAGCTTCAAGCCGGCTGTACCAAAAAGGATACCTGCTGCAAATAAACCAAAACGTTTCATTCTGAAAACCTCCTTTAATATTCCATCTTTTTTATCGACAAATCGTCAATAATTGAAGAAAATTATATCATATTTTGGGGAAAATGCAAGGAGCATTCTTGGAAATGGTCGTATCAAAATTTTGTCACTCAGGACATCCCAAAAAAAGCCGAGCAAATCAACAAATTTTCAAAACTGTCATTTCCTCGGCTGCTTTTGGGATACACTGTGTTTCCTACATCAATCTATCCCGAAATAGCGAATTTATCACGTTTTTCAGTTCTTCTTCCATGCTGGAATGCAAAATCGGCATTGTCACTTGCTTTCCGGCATACCGTCCCTTCAGCTTTCTGTTCAGCGTCCTGCGCAGCCTTGCGACATTCGCAATATTTCTGCCCGGTTTATCGTCCCCTAAATGAAGGGAGAGAACATTCCCGCCATTCGCCCGATAGGTACGCAGCAGAGACATTCTGTGCGCTCCTTCGGCACTCCACACCATAGGACGGCTGGACAATCTTGCCGACAACACATGGCTGACGTGTCCTTCCGCAGAACAGCCATGCGCCAATTTCTTCTGGTTCTGGATTCCTTCCCAATGATTCTACCTTCGATGGATAGGGGCGCATACGGCTTAGGCTACGGCATTTGCCGCTCTGCCGCGTTACTCTCGCTCGACGTACCTTGTGGGTACGCCATCGCTCGAAAGCCTTGCATATCGGCAAATGACGCAAGCCTAAGCTCGCAGACTTCTCAAAGCGCAGCTTGAGGCGATTTTCAGGCGGACGACCGCAGTCGTGCCAGAAGGCACGTCAAGGGAGGATAACGCAAAAATCGTCCAAGATCCGCTTTGAGAAGCGTGTGCGCCCCTGTTCATCGAAGGTAACATACGCTCTCATAAGCTCGATCTTGGAGCGTTGTCTCATGTCCGGCATGAATCGTTTCATCTGCCTGACCGTGCTGCTGAACAGGTCTTTATCTCCCGATCGGATAGCCCTCCACAGCGTTCTGGGGAACACATCTCGCTCATCGTCCCCAAAAGGGGCGCAAGCCCCGCTGATATACTTTGTCATGTGCCATTTGTTTAGGGAACCTCCGAATAAATCGCAGGCACGCATAGTAACGGTTAATTTCCCGCCAGATTTCACTAAAATCCTCGAAAATACCTCCCGGGTATTCCCTGCGGTTTTTGTGGAATCTGACAGAAAATTCTCTTCGTTGCTCTGCGCACCGGATTTAATCGGAGGTTCCTTTACACAAATATTGATTTCGGCAGCCACACCAAGCCCTGCTTAATCCATCTCGCTCCGTCGCCCATGATGTATATTGTCTCTAAGCAGTCTATATCATACACATCGTATATGTATTGTGCCACCTCCAGCCAGAGATCCTCCGAGCTGCCTTTTTGCTTCTGCGTGAAATAGTGGACGTTTTGCAGCTTCCGTCTGCTGTCCGTTTCTTCTATTCCATCGTACACATACACGGGGGAACCTCTGCTCTGATCGCTGGCACGCATATCAGCGGCTATTTTTCCGCCATACTTTACAAAAAGCCTCGGAAATACCACTTTGTGTATTCCCTGCGTTTTTTGTTTTGTCTGGCGAAAAAATTTCGCGCCGCTCTGCGCACCGGATCAAAGCAGAGATTCCCGGATACTGTTGCTGATTGCCTTTTTCTCTGATGGCAATATGATCTTCATCCGCACACACAAATATGTTTTCCGCTCTGTGCTTTTGTTCCGGGACCGGATACTGCTTCAGTTCTTCTTCCCGCAGCTCTTTCAGGACATTGCTCGTTGTCTGCGCCGTTACGCCTACAGCTTCGCCGCTCTTTGCATAGGATACCTCGCAAGAGCGCAGCACCAAGCCAAACTTTACCGCTTCGCTGATCCGCTGGTGCTTGTCAATCTTCAGACACACATCTGCCCCAGGGTGCGCCCAGATAAGAAAACATAAATTCTGAAATGCTGAAAGGCACGGCTACTGCGTCAATCTCCCTTGACAGCCTAAGTCAAAGGATGCCTGCGGGAGATTTCCTTGTATCCGCAGCTTTCCGCTATTTCAGCTCTTGTATGTTTTCTTATCAGGGCGCACCTAAGCGCATACCGCCCTGTCCTCTTGTGCTGAAAATACTTTCTTTTCAGCAGGACATTTCCAAACACCGTCTTGACCGTTC
>CAVGZD010000071.1:0-9369 GCA_963633805.1 Lachnospiraceae bacterium
GACTGAAACCACCAACCGAAAGGAGGGTGGTTTTTTATTGCCCGGAATGGCGAAAAACTACCAAGGCGTGCGGAAAGAACCGCGAGAACAAACTGAAAGCTGAAAGGAGAACGAAGAATGAAAAGAGAGGACATTAAGAAATTTTTCCCCGATGCCACGGAGGAGCAGCTAAAGGGGCTGCTGGACATCCATACTGCCGATATCGGCAAGGCAAAAGGGGAGCTTGAGACGGTCAAGGCGGGCTTGGAGAAAGCCGAGAGCACCCTCAAGGAGTATGAAAGCACCATCGCAGACATGAAAAAATCTGCGGAAGGCAACGAGGATTTCAAAAAGAAATTCGAGGAGCTGGAGCAGAGGATCGCGGACGAGAAAGCCGAGGCGGAACGCAGGGAAAAAGAGGCAGCTGAGGAGCAGGCATTTTCCGAGCGATTCAAGGCGGCGGTCGGCGAGCAGAAATGGCGGGACGAGCTGACGGAGCGGGCAATCTACGCCGACTTTAAGACAGCCTTGCAGGATGCCGCCAACAAGGGCAAGGGCGACAAGGACATTCTGGATGCGCTGACGCAGGACAAGGGTTATTTCGCAAAGGACCCTGCGGAAAGACCCGCCTTCCTGCGCGGGACGGGTTTTTCCGGCAGCGGCGCGGCGGATGATGCAGCAGTGCGGGCGGCAATGGGTCTGCCCCCTGTGAAGGAGTAAGGAAACGGAAAGGAGACTAGAGCATGGCAAACAGCATTACACTTTTCAAAAAATACATTGACCTGTTGGATGAGGTCTATAAAAATGCATCCGTTACATCGGTGCTGGACGGCGATATGACGCTGGTGCAGATGGGCGCGAACACGAACGAAATCATCATTCCAAAGATCAGCATGGACGGTCTGGCGGAGTATGACCGTAACGGCGGCTATGTGCATGGCGATGTGACGCTGACGAATGAGACGGTCAAGTTCAACTACGACCGCGGCAGAAAATTCACGGTAGACGCGATGGACAACGAGGAAACGGCGGGGCTTGCCTTCGGCAAGCTGGCGTCGGAGTTTATCCGCACGAAGGTCGTACCCGAAATGGATGCTTTCCGCTTTGCGACCTACGCAGGCATTACGGGCATCTCCAAGGTCGATACGGGAGCGACGCTGGCAGACGGTGCGGCGGTGCTGTCGGCGCTTTTGGTGGCGCAGAACAAAATGGACGAGGATGAGGTGCCGCAGGAGAACAGGCATTTGTTTATCACGCCCACCCTCTACAACATGATTTACGCGGTGGATACCACGAAATCCAAGGAGGTGCTGAACGCCTTCGCGTCCATCCATAAAGTGCCGCAGAGTCGTTTCTATACTGTGATCGACCTGTACGACGGCAAGACGGACAACAGCGCATCCAGCGGCGCGAATGAGAAGGTCGGCGGCTTTGTGAAGGCGGCTTCGGGCAAGGATATCAATTTCATGGTGATTCATAAGCCCGCGCTTTTGCAGTATCCCAAGCATACGGTCAATAAGGTCATTTCCCCCGATGCAAATCAGGAGAGCGACGGCTGGCTGTTCTTTTATCGGGCGTATGGTCTGGCGGATGTATACGAAAACAAGGTCGCAGGCATTTATCTGCATCACAAGGCGTAAAGGAGGAGCGGCATATGGCGAAAACGGTAGGCATGGGCGTGGTATCGCCCGATACAAAGGAAAATCGGGAGATCGCGGAGCTGAAAAGGGAAGTGGACACGCTGAAAAAGGAAAATGCGAAACTGAAAAAGCAGCTCAAGAAGGAGGCTGCACCAGAGGACGGGCAGGACGGGCAGTAAGGAGGGAAACCGTATGATCTATGCGGATTTTTCGTATTACAAGGACAGCTACGGCGGGGAGATGGCGGAGGGGGACTTCGGGCGGCTCTCCCGCCAAGCCTCCGCCTATCTGGACAGCGTGTGCTTTGACCGCATTGCGGCTGTGACGGAGGAAAAAACTTTGGAGAAGGTCAAAGAGGCTTGTTGCGCGGTGGCGGATGCATATTTGCTGAATGAGCAGGGCGTTGTTTCGCAGGAGACGAACGACGGCGTTTCCGTGACCTATACCAGAGGTGTGAGCAATACGCTGACCGACGAGCAGCGGCTTTATCAAGCGGCGGTGCGCTATCTGTGCCATACGGGGCTGATGTATCGGGGGGTGCGGTGATGCTGGCGTGTACGGAAACAGTGACGCTGGTACAGCGCCGATATGACAGCCAAACGGATACGGATGCATATGTCTGCACGGCGATTCATGGCGTAAGCTGGTTCGGCAAGCTGATTGCTACACCGGAGAAGCAGGGCTTGACGGGCGCAACAAAGGTCACGGTCAGGATTCCCGCAGAGGTCATGCCCGCTGTCACGATCAAAAACGGGGATTTTATTGTGCGCGGCAAGGTGGATGCCATTGAAAAGCAAGCCGATTTGAAGGGCTTGGAGCATTTCACGGTGCTTTCCGTCGGCGATAACCGCAGGAGCAGGCGCAGGGACCTGCGGCATTGGGCGGTGAGCGGCGCATGAAGATGGAATATGAAGTGAATGTGGATGCGGCGCGGATTCTGCGGAGGTATGGTCTGGGGGAGGATCAGGCGGCGCAGCGCTTTCTGGCGGAGGACATAGAGCGAAGATGTCAGCCCTATGTGCCTATGTCGGCGGGGAGCGGCGCGCATATGGTAACTGCGGCGCGGGTGACGGAGGACAGCATCATCTACCCCGGACCATACGCCCATTATCAGTATGTTGGCGAGGTAATGGCGGGGCGTGCGCCCAAGCATTACACGGGACAGGACTTGACCTACCACGATGCGCCCATGCGCGGAAAGCAGTGGGATAAGCGCATGATGGCAGACCACGGCAGGGAGGTCGAGCGGGACTTGGAAATTTATTTGAAGGAGCGAGGCAAATGACAAATATCATGGAAGAGGTGCGGCGGTTCTTGCGGACATATCCGCCCCTTGCGGAGGGCAAGCTGCACGTTGATTTTCTGCCGGAGGAGGCGCGGAGCTATTCCGTGGAGGCTGTCCCCGCGCAGGAGATCGTCCGCAGCTATGTGGACGGCTCTACGCATCGTCAATTCCTGTTTGTGGTGGCGAGCCGGGAATTTTTCGGGGACGAGGTCAAGCAGCAGTTGGATAATCTGGACTTTTACAACGATTTTTCCGAATGGCTGCGCAAACAGACCATGACAGGTCAGCTACCCGATTTGGGCGCGGGCAGGAAGGCAATTGCCATAGAGACAACAACAATCGGTTATATCCTGTCCACAGAGGCGGACCGGGCAAGATATCAGATCCAATGCAGAATGGACTTTTTACAGGTGAAATAAAGGAGTGAGAGAATATGGATGCAGTGATGAGATTTCAGGTGGCGGATTATCTGAACACAAGCGCAAGCGGCGCGGAAAGCTATGCTCTGATGGGCATCGGCTTTAATACGCTGGATGAATCCCCCAATGCGCAGACGGATGCGAAAACCTATATCAGCCAGAAGGCGCAGACGGCAACCATCAAAAGCTATCAGCCCGTGTTTGCTTTCGATTCGGACTTGATCGCGGATGAGGCGGCGGTGATGGCGCTGTATGACGTTGGCAGAAACCAGAAAACGGGCGCGGATGCCGAGAAGGACTATGTGCGGGTGGAGCTGTTCAAGCCTGTGGCGGATACGCCGAACACCTTTGAGGCGAGAAAGTTCCGCGTTGCCGTGGAGGTTTCCTCCATCTCCGGCGAGGGCGGTGGCGTGATGAAGGTGACGGGCAATCTGAACGGCGTGGGCGATTTCGTCGACGGCACATTCAACACGCAGACAAAGACGTTTACGGAGAAGGAATAAGGAGGGCAGGACAGATGGCAAGATTTGAGTTCAGCAAAAATACAATCGAACTGGATATCGCGGGGGTGAAGGTCAGCATCCCCAATACGGACGCATTTAAGGAGCGCATTGCCGCCACGGCGGGGCGGATGCAGAACAGCAAAGCGCAGACCGTTTCGGCGCAGAGGGATGTCCTGCTTGATGTTCTGGATGAGCTTTTGGGCGAGGATACCATGGATGCGGTTCTGGTGGCGCAAGGGGATTTGAGCCTGGCTAACTGCATGGAGCTTTATGTGTATGTCGTGGAGGAGGCCATGAAGAGGGAATATGAGGCGGTTGCCAAATGCGCAAATGTATGGAAAAACGCCGCCGAAAGGCTGAATGCTGTGCAGCCTGAAGGGGTCGGCAGGGAAATGCCCGCCGTCTCTCCGAATGCGCCCGCTATCCCCATGGCGCAGACGGCAGCCGCCCGCAGAGCCGCGCGGAGAGCGGAGAGAAGAAAGAAATGAAAGAGCTGCTGACAGGAAATCTGCCTGTCTCTTTTTTGATTGGCGGCAGGGAATACCCCATCTCCTCTGATTTTCGCACGATGCTGGAATTGGAGGAGATTTTTTCTGCCGAAGCTCTGACGGACGGGGAAAAGGCGGAGCAAGCCCTCTTGCTTTTTTACGGCACGATCCCCGAACCCATTGAGGAGGCGGTGGATCGGCTTTGCTTTTTCTGGAAATGCGGCAGAGAGGAAAAGAAGAGGCGCAAAGGGAGCGAGGGCGAGGACAACGTGCCCCTGCCGCCGATTTATTCCTTTATCCATGATGCGGGCTTGATTTACGGGGCGTTCCTCACGCAGTACGGCATGGATTTGAGCCGTAAATGTCTGCATTGGTGGCAGTTCATGGCGCTGTTTGAATCCTTGGAGGAGGACAGGGTGCTGAAGGAAGTCATGCGCTGTCGGGCGGTGGAAATCAAGGGTGATATGCCGCAGGCGCAAAAGGACTATTACAATGCCATGAAACGCAGATACGCCCTGCCCCTGTCCGCAGGAGAGGAAAGGCTGCGCACCGCGCTGGAGGCGGCGCTGCTGGGGGATGGAAATGTAGATGAGGTGATGGCGTGCATGCGGAAAAAGTAAAATGCCCCTACTGCGGCTACGAAATGCCCGTTACATACAGCAAGGATGCGGTGTGTAAGGGGCTTTTTCTGCGCTGTAAAGGGCGAAGGTGCAAAAGAACATTTGAGATCAAGATAAACGAGAAAAACATCAAGTAGAGCCTGAGCTGCCGATGATGTTCCCTATGAAAAGAGGTGGGATGATTGGCAGAAGACGGCTCTGTAGTAATCAAGGTCAAGGGTGACGACAGTGATTTTCAAAGCAAGCTGAAGAGCATTGGCAGTGCGGTCGGCACGACCATGAAAGCGACTGTTGCGGCGGTCGGGGCGGCATCGACAGGCATCGCGGCGCTGGGTACTGCCTGCATCAATGCCTATGCGGACTATGAACAGCTTGCGGGCGGCGTGGAAACGCTGTTCAAGGACAGTGCGGAAACCATACACTCCTTCGCAGATAATGCCTACAAAACGGCGGGCTTGTCCGCAAACGAGTACATGGAGACAGTCACGGGCTTTTCGGCAAGCCTGCTGCAAAGTCTCGGCGGGGATACGGCGGCTGCGGCACAGGCGGCAGACCTTGCCATTACCGATATGGCGGATAATGCCAATAAGATGGGCACGGCGATGGAATCCATCCAATATGCCTATCAGGGCTTTGCAAAACAGAACTACACCATGCTTGACAACCTTAAGCTCGGCTATGGCGGCACGAAGGAGGAAATGCAGCGCCTGCTTGCGGATGCGCAAAAGCTGAGCGGCGTGAAGTATGACCTCAACTCCTTTGCCGACATCGTAGAGGCGATTCACGTCATTCAGACGGAAATGGATATTACCGGCACAACGGCGAAGGAGGCAAGCACCACCATTCAAGGCAGTGTTGCCAGCATGAAGGCGGCTTGGGCGAACCTCATGGTCGGCATGGCGGACGATACGCAGGATTTCGATATGCTTTTGAGCAATTTCATCGAGAGCATCGGGACGGTCGCAGATAATCTGCTGCCGCGCATCGGCGTTGTCATTGAGGGCATGGGCAAGCTGGTCGCTGGGCTTGCGCCGCAGATCGCCGCCGCCCTTCCGACGCTGACAAATGAACTGCTGCCGAATCTGGTGGAACTTGGCATACAGGCGGTCGGCAGTCTGGTGCAGGGCATACAAGAAAACAGCGACAGCCTTGCCGAAGGGGCGTTATCGGTTATCGGCACGCTGGGGGCTGGCATTGTGGAGCTGCTCCCGATGCTTGCGGACACGGCGGCGGGTCTTGTTGTTTCTCTGGCAGACGGCATTGCGGCGAATCTGCCGACGATGGTACCCGTTGCGGTGCAGACCATCGGGACACTGGTGGAGAATCTGACGGCAAATGCGGATACGATTTTGCAGGCGGGCATCTCGATCATTCTTGCGCTGGGACAGGGCATCATCAATGCCATTCCGATGCTGATCGAGACTGTGCCGCAGATTGTCATCCATATCGCAAATGTCATCAATGATAATGCGCCGAGACTGCTGGATACAGCCCTGTATCTCATCACAAGATTGGCAACCGGACTGGTCATGGCGATCCCGACTCTTGTCCGGAATATCCCGAAGATCATTGAAGCAATCGTGGCGGCGTTTATGGCGTTCCAGTGGCTGAATCTGGGCAAAAGCTTGATCGAGATGATCGCGAACGGCGTGAAGAGCGTAGGCAGCTATATGCAGACGGCGGCGAGGGACATTTTCGCCAAGTTCAAGGCGAAGCTGACGGGCAACGAGATCGCTGTTGAATTGAAAAATATCGGCAAATACATCTTGGAGGGCATCGTGCAGGGCGTAAAGGGCAGCTTCGCAAGGCTGGGAGAACTGGCAAATGCCCTGAAGAATCAACTGCTGGGCTTTTTCAAGGAAAAGTTTAAGATCAATTCGCCCTCCAAGCTCATGCGCGATGAGGTTGGCAAGTCTGTTGGCGAGGGTATTGCCGTCGGCATTGAGGAAAGCGGCGCATTGGCGGTGGACGCGGCAGAGGGTGTCGCAGAGGGGATTGCGGACGCACTTGCACGCAAGCAGGGCGATCTGCAAAGCAAGCTGGCGGATTACGGCTCTCTGTTTGAGCGGGCGCAGACCGAGGACGGCGGGGAGCTATTCAAGCTGGGCGACTTAGAGGAAGACATCCAGCGGTTGGAGCAGTACGGCGATGCCCTCGACCGCCTGCGGGAGCGGGGCGTTTCCGACGGGCTGATGAGCGAGATTGCCGACATGGGCATCGGGGATGCGCTGGACTACATGGACAGCTTGATTTCCCTGTCGGATGCAAAGTTTGATGAGTATGTGCGGCTGTTTGAGCAGAAACAGCAGACGGCGCAAGGCGTTGCGGAAAAATTCTACAAGGGTGAATTTGACGCGCTGGAGCAATCCTACGCGGAGCAGATACCGGAGCTTTTGGCGGGCGTGAAGTCAGAGTTTTCGGGCGTTGGTGCGGAGGCTGCCGAAAATCTGAATGCTGCAAGCGAAGCAGCTCTCTCTGACGGCATGGAGGAACAGGAGCCTGCCGTGGTGGAAAGTGCGCGGATGTTGACCGAGGCGGCGAAGGAGGAAATCGCGGGCTATTGGTCGGATTTCCGCAGCGTCGGCGAGAGCTTGATGGAAGGCGTTGCAAAGGGTGTGCGCGACGGGCAGAGCGGCGTTGTCAATGCAATTGCCGATGCACTGCGGGCGGCAGTGGCGGCTGCCAGAGCGGAGATGGACATCAACAGCCCTTCGCGCGTGATGGCAAAAATCGGTGATTATATGGCGCAGGGGGTCGGCGTTGGCTGGACGGAGCGCATGAGGGGCGTATCGGCGACCATCGGCGATAGTCTCTCGGACGGCTTGGAGCAGAAAATGACCGCTGCCTACGAAAAAATGCGTGCGGCGGCAGGTCAAAATATGCTGCGTCTGCGCGGAGATATTGCCGTGCAGCGCGGCGGGGACAGCACCTATGTCACCAAGACCATCCACAACAACGAGGGCAATACCGTGCTGCAAATTGAGCATTTCCACAACGACAGCGGGGAATCCGTCCCCGGTCTGATGCAGGAGGCGGAATTTTACCGCAGGCAAAGAGCGATGGCGAAGGGAGGGACATAAATGGGCTGGTTTATCTTCAAGGGGCAGGACAGCCGGGACTACGGCATTCTGCTTTCTTCCGTGCCGGAGAAGGTCCGGGCGGAAAGGCGGGTGGACTATGTGACCATCCCCGGCAGAAGCGGAGAGCTGACTGTGGACGAGGGGGCGTACAAGCCGTACGTCCTTTCGCTGGAATGCGGCACGCGGGGCAGTGATAAGCTGGATGAGATCGTGACTTGGCTGAATGGCGCGGGGGATCTGATCCTTTCCACCGAACCGGAAAAGCGCCTGCAGGCATCTATTTACAACAAGATCTCCATCGCGGATATGATTTATCTGTACAACAGCTTTTTGCTGCAATTTCGGGTGCAGCCCTTCAAATACAGCGCCAACCCCGCCGCCGACCGTCTCACCCTGACCGCCCCCACCTCTCTGCGCAACGGCGGCACGGTCTACAGCGAGCCGCTGATCGAGATTTACGGCAGCGGGGACATCACGCTGACCATCAATGGTGCGGCTTTCCCGCTCTACGGCGTGGAGGGCAGCATCACGATCGACAGCGAGAGGATGGAGGTCTACAAGGGCAGTGTCAGCCAAAATAGCAAGTTCGGCGGCGCAGAGTTCCCACGTTTTGCGGTTGGGCAGAACGCGCTTGGCTGGGCGGGAGAGGTGCAGCATGTAAAAATCGAACCAAGATGGAGGTGGTTATAAATGGCAAAAACGTACAATCGGCTGGAGATCGATGTCAACAAAAAGCCGAACAGCATCGGCATCCGCCCCGTGCAGGGCGATACGCAGTCGCGCTATCTGGACGTGAGCCTGTACGAAAACGGCGCGGCAATCGACCTGACGGGGGAGCAGGTGCGCATCCATTTCGAGAAGGGGAATGGCACGGTGCTTTTCAATCAGGGAGAGGTCACGGATGCGGCGGCGGGACGATGCCAGTTCGCCCTGACGAATGCGGTTTTGTCCGAGGTAGGCGTGGTAAAGGTGCAGATCTCCGTCTGGGATAAGGGCGGCGAGATCCTTTCCACGGAGCTTTTTACGATTCTGGTGACGGAATCCATCCGCAATGACGCGGCGGTGGAGAGCGAAAACGAGTTCGGCGTGCTGGTGGTACTGTTTCAGGAGATCCAGAACGCGCTCGACCTCATGCAGCATATCGCCGATACCTTCGGCGAGCCGGGGGAAAAGGCGGCGGAGTATGGCGTGGATAGCTTTTGGGGGATATTGGAGGAGCTGGCAGGACGGGCAGATGTGGACGCGGTTTTGCGCAAGTACATCAAGGCTGTGCTGAACGGCACGCTGGGGACGGGCTATCAGGAATCGCTCGATCAGCTTTTGGGGGCGAAGATCGTCTGCCGGGGCTATATCGG
>CAVGZD010000072.1:0-9246 GCA_963633805.1 Lachnospiraceae bacterium
AGGCCCGCGAGGGCATGGCGTTTGCCAATACGCTCTCCGGCGCGGTTATGACCATAGAAGACCTCAAAATCCTATTTACAGAAAAACTTTCACAGACTCCGCGAGGATGTAAGAACGATGAAGCTGTATAACATGTTCACCGTCACTTGAGACGGTTTGGAGCCATTTTTGCGGGCAGCGAGGCTTGTATCCCAAAGTAAAACTGCCCAAAACGGAGCAGTTTCAGGCGCAAGGGGCATAGGCATGATTTTTGCATACATCGACAACCAATTTCCCGTCAGATCCCCCGAAGGTTCTCGGGAAATCTCCATAGACATCCCAAGCGGACTTCATGAAGTTTGATAAAAAAATTCCACGACTGCACTGTGCGCCAAAGGAAATCGGTGCTTTGTTAAGGGGCATTGCGCAGCTCCTGCCGCACGGCACGAAACCTTGCAGGAATTTCCTCATCCGTCATATTTTGTGGCAGATTGATCGTCCCGGCTGCAAGCGCAGTTTCATAAAACCAGCATTTATAATCCACCATCTCCAACGTATGCTGCATCTCCAACAGCTGTGCCTGCAGGGCTTCCCGCTGGCAACGGAACATCTCCAGCCGTAGTGCGATCGTATCATCGCCCTGCAAAGCGAGCTCGATATACTGCCGAATATCGCGGATGGACATCCCTGCCTTTTTCATGCAGTTGATGACCTGCAGCCATTCAAAATCCGAATCGCGGAACATGCGGATGCCACCGGAGGAACGCTCCACAAAGGGCAGCAGCCCCTCTTTATCATAATATCGCAGCGTGGATGCGGGAACATCCAAGAGCTTTGCCATTTCGCCAACCGTATAAACCATTTGATTTCCTCCAAAAAATTTTCAAAAAACACTTGACTGAAAGTATACTTTAAGTTGTAGAGTATACTTGAACTTCAAAGATATGATACAGTCGATGGGCGTTGCTGTCAAGGCTTTTGGCGAAGCATTTGTGGCGGGCGCGGAAAGGAGCATAAAATGAAGAAACCTTATATCATATGCCACATGATGACCTCTGTGGACGGCAGGATCGATTGCGCAATGACGGAGCATCTGCCGGGCGTGCAGGAATATTACGAAACCTTGGATGCGCTGAACGCAGCCAGCCGCATCAGCGGACGGGTGACGGCTCAGCTTGAAATGGCACAGCCGGGGGAATTTCACAGCGAGACGAAGCAGCCGATCGGGCAGGAGGCTTTTTCTAAGAAAGCCGAAGCGGCGGGCTATGAAATTATCGTGGATACGCAGGGCAAGCTGCTGTGGGATGCATCCAATGAGGAAGGCAGACCGCTCCTGATCCTGATGAGCGAAAGGGCAGACCGCGCGTATCTGGATTACCTGGACAGCAAGCAGATTTCTTGGATCGCCTGCGGAAAGGAGGAAATTGATTTGCCCCGCGCCTGCGAGATTTTGGCAGAGAAATTTGGCGCGGAACGGGCGGCAGTTGTCGGCGGCGGGCATATCAATGCGGGATTCCTTGCGGCAGGGCTGCTGGATGAGGTCAGCATTCTGATCGGTGCGGGTATCGATGGACGCGGCGGCATGACAGCAGTGTTCGATGGCTTGCCGGAAAATCGCCCCGTAACGCCGCTGAAGCTGAATTCCGTACAGCAATTTGAAAGCGGCGCGGTTTGGCTACGCTATGCGTTATAAAGGAGGTTTTACAGATGAAATACGAGAAAAAGGAAGCATTTGAAGAGAAAAATATGTTTGGGATCGGCACAGCGAATACCGCCTATGCGCAGTATTTTATTGGAGATTCCTTCCTCAATCCCCTGACTGACCCGGCATGCGGGCTGTTTGCGGCGAATGTCACATTTGAGCCGGGCTGTCGGAACAACTGGCATATCCATCATGCCGCGCAGGGCGGCGGTCAGCTTTTGTTCTGCACGGCGGGCGAGGGCTGGTATCAGGAGGAAGGCAAGGCGGCTGTCAGCCTGAAGGATGGCAGCGTGATTGTGATTCCGCCCAACGTGAAGCATTGGCACGGCGCGAAGGCGGATAGCTGGTTCAGCCATATTGCGATGGAAGTGCCCGGGCAGGGCTGCAGCAACGAATGGTGTGAGCCTGTGACGGATGAGGAATATTCCAAGCTGTAAGGAGGAGAGAACTATGGCTGTAAAACAAACTGCGGGCAGAGATGTCCTTGGAAAATTTGCGCCGAAATTTGCGCAGCTGAATGATGATGTGTTGTTTGGTGAGGTATGGAGCCGCGAGGAGCAGCTTTCTCTGCGGGATCGCTCTCTGGTGACGGTCGTTGCGCTGATGGCGCAGGGGCTGACAGATGAGTCCTTCCGCTATCATCTGATAAGCGCCAAAAATAACGGCATTACGCAGGAGGAAATCGCCGAAATCGTGACCCATGCGGCGTTTTACTGCGGCTGGCCCAAGGCGTGGGCAGTGTTCCGCATGGCGAAGGAAATCTGGACGGAGGAGGAAAACTGACATGGCAATATTACAAGAGACATATACGCTGGCAAACGGCATCATGATCCCCAAGCTGGGGCTTGGCACATGGTTCATCGAGGATGATCAGGCGGCAGAAGCAGTGCGTTCCGCAGTGAAGCTGGGCTATCGCCTGATCGATACTGCGCAGGCGTACGGCAACGAACGCGGCGTGGGTGAGGGCGTCCGCACTTGCGGGATTCCGCGGGAGGAGCTTTTTGTGGCAAGTAAAGTTGCGGCGGAGCTGAAAAGCTATGAGGATGCGGCGCGTTCGATCGATGAAACCTTGGAGAAGATGGGGCTGTCCTATCTGGATCAGATGATCATTCATTCTCCGCAGCCCTGGAAGGAGTTCCGCGTGGAAAAACGCTATTTTGCGGAAAATAAAGAGGTTTGGCGCGCGCTGGAGGATGCGCAGGCGGCAGGGAAGGTGCGCGTGATCGGCGTATCCAATTTCCTGCGGGATGATTTGGAAAATCTGCTGGCAGATTGCCGCGTGAAGCCGATGGTGAACCAGATCCTGCTGCATATCAGCAATACGGATGCGGCTTTGCTGGAATATTGCAAGGAGCAGGGGATTCAGGTGGAGGCATATTCGCCGATTGCGCATGGCGAAGCGCTGAAAAATCCTGCAATCGCAGAGATGGCAAAGAAATATGGCGTTTCTGCCGCGCAGCTTTGCATCCGCTATGTCATCCAGCTTGGCACGGTGGCTCTGCCCAAGACGGCAAACCCTGCGCATATGCGGGATAATGCTGCTGTGGATTTCGTGATTTCTGATACCGATATGCAGACGCTCTTGCATATGGAGCGGATACAGGATTACGGGGATTTCAATATTTTCCCCGTGTTCAGTGGGAAGCCGCTGGCATAAGAGCCGGAAAATTGCAATAAAAAGAGGGGTGAATCCTTGCTATGGATTTTCCCCTCTTTTTGCGCTTTACTGCTGATATTCCGTATCATCCACCTCAAATGCCTCCAGCAGCTTCACATCCGGCATTTTCTGCATGAAATTATTCAGCGTATACTGGTTTGCGAACAGCAGAATCGGGCGCTCGAAATGGTCATAGACCAGCGTGCTTCTCGGCACGACATAATCCTTTACATCCTTCGCCGCGGCGGGAGCGACCCAGCGCGCCACCTGATAATCCAGCGGTTCCATGCGGATTTCGGAATTATACTCATTCAGCAGGCGATACTGGAACACCTCGAATTGCAGCTGACCGACAGCGCCCAGAATGATATCGTTAAATTCATTATGATATACCTGAATCGCGCCCTCCTGCGCAAGCTGCTGCACGCCCTTCTGGAACTGCTTCGCCTTCAGCGAATTGACCGGGCGCACGCGGCAGAACAGCTCCGGCGGGAAGGTTGGCAGTGGCTCGAAAAAGAGCTTTTCCTTGCGGTCTGTCAGGGTATCGCCGATCTGGAAATTCCCGCTGTCATAAATGCCGATGATATCGCCCGCAATGGCAGTTTCGACGGTCTCGCGGTCGTTTGCCATCAGCATGGTGGATTGGCTCAGCTTCATGCTTTTGCCCGTTCTGGAAAGCGTTACAGTCATCCCGCGCTCAAACGTGCCGGAGCAGATGCGGAAAAACGCCAGACGGTCGCGATGCGCAGGGTTCATATTCGCCTGAATTTTGAAGATGAAGCCGCTGAAGAACGCATCGGTCGGCTTTACCTCGCCCGTCGTGGTTTTTCTTGCGCCGGGGGCGGGGGACCATTCCAGAAAATGCTGCAAAAACGGCGTAATGCCGAAATCAGCCAGTGCAGAGCCGAAGAATACGGGGGACAATTTCCCTTCCTTGACAGCTTGCAGATCGAAGGGATTGCCTGCGCCGTCCAAAAGCTCCATCTCGCCGCGCAGGATATCCAGATTCGCCTCGGAGATCACGCCCTCCAAGGCATCGCCGAATACGCCGTTTGCGCCCAGTTCCACCACGCCGTTTTTCTGCTTATAGAGATAAACCTTGTTTTCCAATCTGTCGTAAATGCCTTCGAAGGTCAGACCGTTGCCGATGGGCCAAGTGACTGCCGTGGAGGGCAGACCCAATGCGTCCTCCAGATCCGCCATGCAGTCCAGCGGGTCTTTGGACTGGCGATCCAGCTTATTGATAAAAGTAAAAATCGGAATCTGACGCATGGAACATACCTTGAAGAGCTTGACCGTCTGTGCCTCGACGCCCTTCGCGGCATCGATCACCATCACCGCGCTGTCCACGGAGGTCAGAATGCGGTAGGTATCCTCGCCGAAATCGTTATGACCCGGCGTATCCATAATGGACACGATCTTGCCATCATATTCAAACTGCATGACGGAGGAGGTGACGGAGATCCCTCTCTGCTTTTCGATTTCCATCCAGTCGGATTTTGCAAACTTATTTTTCCCCCTCGCCTTGACTGTGCCCGCTTCGCGGATCGCGCCACCGTGCAGCAGGAGCTTTTCCGTCAGGGTCGTTTTGCCGGCGTCGGGGTGGGAGATGATGCCGAATATGCGATGCTTCTGAATTGCTTCTATATTACTCATAGATCGATTTCCTTTCTTTTTCCGAAAAAGATACACACTGCATTCTATTGTACCCGAAATTTATAAAAAATGGAATATCCATCGGCAGAAAAATTGCATGGAAGGAAAAAAATACAATTCCATGACAGAAAGGCATTGACGAGAAAGTGTCTTTGGACTAAAATGAATGCGACAGGAAAGAATTTTTCATCGCAGCTGCATCTGCGCAGTGAAAAAATTCAGTTTCCTGTGGTAATCATCAAATATAATTTTCATGGAGGGAATGCATATGAAATTTACAAGCACAGATAAAGCACCCGCAGCAGTTGGACCTTATTCTCAGGCAGTATCCGTAAACGGTCTGCTCTTTACTTCCGGTCAGATCGCACTGGATCCCGCAACGGGCGCAGTGGTAGGCGAGGGTGACGTTGTTGCACAGGCGGAGCAGGTATGCAAAAACCTTGGCGCGGTTCTGGAAGCAAACGGCTTGACCTACACAGATGTTGTAAAGACGACCTGCTTCTTGGCTGATATGGGCGATTTCGGCGTATTCAACGAGGTTTACGGCAAATATTTCACATCCAAGCCCGCTCGTTCCTGCGTTGCAGTGAAGGCTTTGCCGAAGGGCGTTCTGTGTGAGATCGAAGTGATCGCAGAGATGAAATAAGGCTTGCTTTCGCGGAACATGTGAAGCAGAGGAAGGCGCGGCATAGTCCAAAAGGGTGGCTATGCCGTTTTTCTTTCGGGGCGCGTCTTTTCCGCGCCCGATACATAATTCATAAAGTAACTAGGAAAGAATATGATGAAACAGACTGATTTTCCGGAGGAAAAAGAATGAAAAGTTTACAGGAGCTTGCTGAAAATCGTGTATTCTATTATTTTCAAAAAATTTGCGCCATTCCGCATGGCAGTACGCAGGAGAAACAGATCAGCGATTATATTGCATCCTTTGCGCGGGAGAGGGGACTTTTCTGCCGGCAGGATGAAAAATATAATGTGCTCATCAAAAAGCCCGGCTCGAAGGGCTGCGAAAATGCGCCCGCGCTGATCGTGCAGGGGCATATTGATATGGTTTGCGAAAAAAATGCAGGGACGGAGCATGATTTCCTCAATGACCCTCTACAGCTGTATATCGATGGCGATTTTATCCGGGCGCGCGGGACGACGCTGGGCGCGGACAACGGCATTGCGGCGGCATATATGCTGGCGATGCTGGAGGATGATACGCTGGAGCATCCGCCGCTGGAATGCGTTTTCACGACCGAGGAGGAGATCGGCATGGGCGGCGCGAAGGTCTTCGACACCTCCGATTTGCAGGGAAAGCGTTTCCTGAATATGGATACCGAGGAGGAAGGGTATCTGATGGTCAGCTGCTGCGGCGGCAGAAGGATGCGCGTCTATCTGCCCGCGGAGCATATGGCAAAGGAGAGCGGCGTAAAGCCCTTTATCCTGCGGATTCGCGGCTTGAAGGGCGGGCATTCCGGCTCGGATATTCATTTGCAGCGTGCGAATGCGAATGTTCTACTGGGGCGCGTGCTGTATGAAATGCGGGAGCAGATGGATTTTACGCTGGTGCGTGCCGATGGCGGAAACATGGATAACGCCATCTGCCGCGAGGCCGAAGCTGTATTTTGTATCCAAGCGGAGCAGAAAGGGGCTGCCCTGTCTTTGCTCAAGGAATTGGAAAAAACCTTCTGCGAGGAATATAAAGACCGCGAGAGCGGCATAACTATAGAAATGGAGGAAGTCCGGGAACAGATCGACGAGGTGCTGACACAGACCACGCGGGATTACCTCATCGCACTGCTGCTGCTCCTGCCCTATGGCGTGCAAACGATGGATACGGGCATGGAGGGCTTGGTGGAAAGCTCCAGCAATATCGGCATCCTGAAAACCTACGAGGATCATATCTATGTAGATAATGCCGTGCGCAGCTCCGTGGAGAGCCGCAAGGAGAGCATTTGCCGCAAGATCGAAGCCTTGGGTGAGCTTTGCGGGGCGAAGGTCGTCGGGGAGAATGATTATCCCGGCTGGAAATATAACCCACAGTCGGAACTGCTGGAAATCTTCAAGGAGACATGGCAGGATTGCTTCGGCGAAGCGCCGAAGGTAGTGGCGATCCATGCCGGCTTGGAATGCGGGCTGTTTGCAGAGAAAATTCCGGGTTTGGATCTGATTTCGCTCGGTCCGGATATGTTCGATGTGCATACGCCGGATGAACGCCTTTCTATTTCCTCTACGCTGCGCGTTTGGGAATTTTTACGGCTTGTTTTGAAAAAGCTGGGTAGCTCCGACTGATGCATAACATGCCGCTACATTCCTGCCGCAAAGCGGCACGGATTTTCGGCGCAGGATGAGGGGATGGCGCAAAGACATACCCAAAAAGCTGCATCGAGCTGGGATCGAAAGTGCAATGCATTGCGCTGCGCCAGAGGGCGAGAGCTGCCCATCTGCGCGGCAAAGGCTATGACCGAAATTTTCATATCATAAGAAAGAGGGCTGAGGATGCGTCTGCCTTGGAACAGGAAATATGTGGAAATCTGTTTTCATGTGATTGTGACCGTTCTGATTCTGCTCGGAACGGCGCTGCTCCTGTTTCGGCTGCCGCAGGCGAAAAATGTCATATTGCGGACGGTGGGAGGATTCCTCGCCGTTTTTGCGCCATTGCTGTGGGCACTGTTTCTCGCCTTGTTGCTAGAGCCGCTGACCGCATTTCTGCAAAAAAAATATGAAAATTGCTGCTCTCTGCGCCATCGCAGCTGTATCCGGAACAGAAAGGCAGGGACGCTGCTGGCGTATCTCATCGTGCTGCTGTTTCTTGGCGGCGTCAGCGCATTTATCGTCCGCAGGATCGATGGCGCGGATTTTGAGAAGCTCGTGGAGCAGATCGTCGCATATATCCGGCAGATGGGCGATATTCTGGTGCTGCTGAATCTGAAATTAGCGAAATATGGCATATTACAAAACGTCGAGGGTTTGCTTTCCATGTGTACGGAGCAGGGAACGGCATGGCTGGAGGCGAAAATCTGGCACATCGCCGGCATTTTGCCGAATATCGGCGGGAGCCTTTTAGACCTTGCGCTTGGAGCGGCAATCGCATTTTATTTTTTGATGGAAAAGGAGAAAATGCTGGGCATTTGCAGGGAATTTTCTGAGGTCTGCCTAGGGGCGCGCCTGACGAAAACGGTGCGCACGATTTTCCATGAGGGCTATTCCGTTTTTTCGAACTATCTCGGCGGGCAGATGACGGACGCTGTGATCATGGCGGCATTGTTTTCTGTGACATTTCTGATCGTCGGGCTGCCGCAGGCGGTGCTGCTGGGGATGATTTCCGGTTTTTCCAATTTGATCCCGTATTTTGGGGCGATTATGGCATTTATTTTGGCGGTCTTTTCCGGGCTGCTGAGTGGCACGCCGATGAAGGCGCTTTATGCATCGATCCTGATCCTGCTTTTGCAGCAGGTGGATAGCCTGTTTATCGTGCCGAAGGCGGTCGGCAAACGGGTGGAGCTGCACCCGGCATTGGTGCTGCTTTCTCTGGCGATTTTCGGTAGATTGTTCGGCTTTTGGGGACTGCTACTTGCCGTGCCGCTGGGGGCGATCCTGAAGAATCTGCTGTATCGGATCTATGAAAAAAAGAAATATGGCTCGCATGGAGAAAAATAAAATGCACCCGGATCAGAGGATCTCGAGTGCATTTCTTTATTTATTTTCGTTATAGACAACCTTGCTTGCCTTGAAAATGAGTTGCAGAGCCTTTTTGGATTTTTCCAGATGCTGCGTCACGGCTTTTTGCAGACCGTCCAAGTCAGAAGCAAGCGCGGCATCCAAAATAGCCTGATGCTCCTCCACGCATTCGCGATCTCTGGAATGCGGCTGCTTCACATAGATGCCCGTTGCGTAGGTGAAGGGCTGCATCTCCTGGAATACATCGACCGCCTTCTGATTGCCGGAGGCGGACAAATACAGCACATGAAATTTTAAATCCAGCGAAAAATATTCCTCGGGCTGATAGGAGGAGGAATTGGATTCGATGAATTTCTGCTGCGCCTCCAGATTGTCGATCAGCTGTTGACGCAGGGTGCTGTTATAGTTTAATGTGGTAATGATGTCCTTCGCAAAAAAGGTGTCCATCATCATGCGAATATCAAAAATATCGTTCAATTCATAGGGCGTCAGTGCGCGTACGCTCATGCCCTTATTGGGAATATTGACAACGAGCTTTTCCTCCGCAAGCCGTTGCAAAGCCTGCTTTACGGGTGTATCGCTGACC
>CAVGZD010000073.1:0-9151 GCA_963633805.1 Lachnospiraceae bacterium
AGACCTTGGGGGCTTTGCCCCCAACACCCCCACAAGGGCTGCCGCCCTTGACCCGTTTGCGCAGGAGCATCCGCTCCTGCGGGAGCAAAAACAAAATATCTTGGCAAAAAGAACCGCTTGTGAAAGGGGAATTGTATTTCCCAACTCATAAGCGGTTTTTGTATTGCATTGCAATATGTACCCGCAAACGCATGTAATGCGTTTGCCATAACGGGGTCAAGGGGGCACACCCCCTTGTGGGGTGTTGGGGCAAAGCCCCAAGGTCTTCGCTCTTGAATCTCCCGCATTTTTCGGGTAAAATAGAGAAAAATAGGAGGGATGCATGGATGAAAAAGGCATATGTTTTTCTGGCGGAGGGCTTCGAGGAAATGGAGGCGGTCACGCCTGTGGATCTGCTGCGCCGCGTGGGCGTGGATGCAAAGCTGGTGTCCGTAACGGGCGAGAGAATGGTCACGGGGGCGCATGGCGTGCGCTATCAGGCGGATCTGCTGTTCGATGAGATCGAGCCGAACGCAGACGCGCTTATCCTGCCCGGCGGCATGCCCGGCACGCTGCATTTGCAGGAGCATCAGCCGCTGGCAAAGCTGCTGCTGTCGCAATACGAGGCAGGCGGATGGGTCTGCGCAATCTGCGCCGCGCCGATGGTGCTGGGCGCACTGGGCATCCTGAAGGGCAGAGAGGCGACCATCTATCCCGGCATGGAGCAGCATCTGATCGGCGCGACCTGCTCGACCGCGGAGGTCTGCGTGGACGGCAATGTGGTCACCTCCCGCGCCCCCGGCACGGCGATCCCCTTCGCCCTCAAGCTGGCGGAGCTTCTGACGGATGCAAAAACGGCGGAAGGGCTTATTTCTGATATTGTTTATCGGAAATAGGAATGCGCCGAAAGAGCTGCGGCAGCATTTGCTCGGAAAAGATCTGCTCGCCCAGCTCCCTCGCTGCCTGATCAACGGCGGCAAGGGGCAAATCGAATATGTAAGCGATCTCCTGCGGGGTATATTCCTGCGGGAGCCCGTCTGCGATGACGCGGCGCAGCATCCCGCATAGCGGCGAGGAGCCAAGCTGCATCAGGCGAAAAAAAACGCCCTTCGTGATGACGGAGATCCGCTCCCGCGAGAGCAGCGCTTCGCCCTCCTCGGCAGAGATGCCCAGCAGTGCGCAGATATCCTCGATGGGATAGGGCGCGTCCTGTGTTTTCAAAAATAGGTCTATGGCGGCAACCTGCGGCTGTATCTTCTGCCGGTAATAGTGCCAAAAAGTCTGCATAGTGATCCTCCCTTCGCAATGCGTATCGATTCGGGTACGCCTGATGATTGCAGATTCCTGTCCCTATTGTAACAGGGCGGCGGGGGTCATGCCAGCGGGAATGCATGGAAAAGAGGCTGTAAATATGAATGCGATCCAAAAATATTTCAGATATCGGCAAAGCCTGATCGACCAATATGCCAAGGGCGATATGACCAAGCGGGAATATCTGCGGCGCAATTATGAGGCGGTGGTTTATGGCGAGATCGGACCGTTCCGGAATATGGATACGGTCGAGAAGGCGCTGTTCAATTATCAATATTATAACGCGCTGGCGAAGGAGAATAAGACCATCAGCACGAGCCGCGATATGGATTATGAGCTGAAGCGGGACTATCTAGAGAAAAGCAATTATTACTACAATAAGAAGGATCGCGCCACGCTGACTGCCCTGCGGATGCTGGATTATCAGGGGGTGCAGGCGTATTTCGTGAAGGTGCGGAGCAAATATCTCAAGGGGCGGCTGTATGAGATCGTCATAGAGGAGGAAAATATCATACTGCACTCCACCAGCCCGCTGATCTTGAAATGCCTGCGGGAGGAAGGGGTCTTCCATGAGGAGAGCCGAAAGTCTGTGATCGATGAGTATGTGAATCGGCGGTATTGAGCGGCGGGATGTTCCTTTTTCCTTTTGCCTGCGATAAAATTCGCGCTTCCCGGTGCAGGGGCGATGAAAAGGGGTGGCTGTGGGCGGTTTGCGGCTATCGCGGTTGACATAATGTCATGTTTTCGCATGTGTCCGTTGTGTAGTGGCAAGGCAAATTCCTTTTTCCCTTCTTCTGCGACAAAAGACGCGCTCCCTGATGAAGGGGCGATAAGAAAAATTGGTTTTTGGCGAGTTGCGGATTTCGCAGTTGACATAATGCAATATTTTGGCACATGATTTTTGTATGCAAAAGAGCAGAATTATTTTGCTTTTTCTGCGAGAAAAACTTCGCCACGGGGGGAGTGAGCGTCAATAGAAATTGACAACAGGCAATATGCGGCTTTATCGGTTGACATAACATCGCCCCCTGCCGCACACAGCTCCCCGCGAACATTTCCCCATGAAAAAGGCTTCCGTTCATCAGGTGCGCCCGGATAAGAAAACATAAATTCTGAAATGCCGAAAGGTGCGTCTATTGCGTCAGCTCCCCTTGACAGCCTAAGTCAAAGGATGCCTGCGGGGAGCTTCCTTATTCCGCAGCCTTTCTGCTATTTCCGCTCTTATATGTTTTCTCGCCGGGGCACACCTTTTGGACAGAAGCCCCTTTTCCTTCTTATTTAATATCCACAACCTCATATCCCGCATCGGTCACGGTCTTGACCAGCGCTTCATCGCTGACATCCTTCGTCAGCGTCACCTCTGCGGACTTGCCCTCCAGCGAAACCTTCGCGGATACGCCGTCCATCGCATTGAGTGCCTGTTCCACTCTGCCTGTGCAGTGCCCACACATCATGCCTTCGATTTTCAATGTCTTTTTCATGCCAATTTCCTCCTTATTCGTCGCTGTAATCGTTTGCTTTTCCTCTATCGCCTGAGCCGCCGGAGCGGTCTGAAGCCCTTGATTGCTTGGTTTGAACAGCTTGAGCCGCAGCGCATTACCGACAACAAATGCCGAGCTGAAGCTCATTGCCGCCGCCGCGAACATGGGGTTGAGCTTCCAATGCAGGGCAGAATAGAACACGCCTGCCGCCAGCGGAATGCCGCAAACATTATAAAAGAATGCCCAGAACAGGTTCTGCTTGATATTGCGGATGGTGGCGCGGCTCAATTCCACGGCAGTCACCGCGTCCAGCAGGTCGCTCTTCATCAGTATGATGTCTGCGGACTCCATCGCAACGTCCGTCCCTGCGCCGATGGCAATGCCTACGTCCGCACGGGTGAGCGCCGGCGCATCGTTGATGCCGTCCCCGATCATGGCAACCTTCTTGCCGCTCTCCTGCAATGCCCTGACCTCGGACTCCTTATCCTGCGGGAGCACCTCCGCAATGGCGCGGATGCCCAGCTGTCCCGCGATGGCGTCGGCTGTGCGCTGATTATCGCCCGTCAGCATGACAACATCGATCCCCATCCGATGGAAGGCATCGACCGCCGCCTTGCTGGTCGGCTTGAGGGTATCCGCCAAGCCCAGCAGACCCAGCAGCTTATCGCCCTCTGCGAAAAACAGCGGCGTTTTGCCCTCCTGCGAAAGCGCGGCGGCTTTTTCGGCAAAATCATGCAGGGCAACGCCGCGTTCCTGCATCATTTTGAGGTTGCCGCCGAGGATATGCCGCCCGTCCACATCCGCTTCAATGCCCTGCCCCGCCGTTGCGTGCAAATTTTCCGCGGAGGCGGTGTCAATCTCCTTCTCCTTGGCATAGCCCACGATGGCTTCCGCAAGCGGATGCTCCGAGAGCGTCTCCAAGGATGCTGCCGCCCGCAGCAGGGGATTTTTGAGTACGCCGGGGGCAGGCAGAACGTCCGTCACGATGGGATGCCCCGCCGTCAGCGTGCCGGTCTTGTCCAGCACGACCGTATCGACCTTATGCGCGATTTCCAGACTTTCCGCAGACTTGACCAGAATGCCGTATTCCGCGCCCTTGCCCGTGCCGACCATGATTGCCGTCGGCGTAGCCAAGCCCAGCGCACAGGGGCAGGAGATGACCAGCACGGCAATCCCGATGGAGAGCGCAAAGCCGAAGCTCTGTCCCGCAATCATCCAGACCACCGTCGCTATAATCGCAATCGTAATGACAACGGGCACGAAGATCCCGCTGACGGTATCAGCCAGCTTGGCGATGGGCGCTTTGGATGCGGCGGCGTCCTCCACCAGCGTGATGATCTGCGAAAGGGTGGTGTCGCTGCCGATGCGGGTCGCCTCCATCTTGAAGAAGCCGCTTTTATTGATGGTCGCACCGATCACGCTGTCGCCGACCTGTTTATCCACGGGGATGGATTCACCGGTGATCGCGCTTTCATCCACGGCGGAAAAGCCCTCGATGACCTTCCCGTCCACGGGGATGCTCTCCCCCGGCCGCACCACGATGATATCCCCCAGAACGACCTGCTCCACAGGAACCTCCATCTCCACGCCGCCGCGCAGGACGGTCGCCATTTTGGGGGCGAGATCCATCAGCTTGCTGATTGCTTCGGAGGTCTTGCCCTTCGAGCGCGTTTCCATATATTTCCCGACCGTAATCAGCGTCAGGATCATTGCCGCGCCTTCCAGATACAGCTCCATGGCGAAGTGGTGCGCCATATCCAGATTGCCGCGCCCCATGTAGTAGGCGATGGCGTAGATGGCGAAGAGGCTATAGCCGTAGGATGCCGCCGCGCCCAGCGCAACCAGCGAATCCATGTTCGGCGCACGATTCCAGAGCGCTTTGAAGCCGACAACGAAGAATTTTTTATTGATGATCAGCACGGGCGTTGCCAGCAGGAGCTGCGTCAGGGCGAAAATCATCATATTTTCGTGCCCCAGCAGGATTGCGGGCAGGGGTGCGCCCATCATATGCCCCATGGAGATATAAAACAGGGGGATGAGGAAGCAGAAGGATGAGATCAGCCGCCGCTTCATGACAGCCATTTCCTCCAGCGCGATATTTTTTGGCGGCTCAGCCGCCGCGGATGCGCCCTGCGGTTTTGCGCCGTAGCCGCCGCTTTCGACCGCATGGATGATATCCTCCGTGCCGAGCTGCGTTTCGTCATATTCCACAGCCATGCTATTTTGCAGAAGATTGACATTGACAGACCGCACGCCCTCCAGCTTACTGACCGCCTTTTCCACATGAGCGGAGCAGGCTGAGCAAGTCATGCCGGTCACATCAAATTTTTGCTTCATATCGAAACACCTCCGAATGATGATAGGAAGAAGACCTAAGACCGTGGGGCTCTGCCCCACCTCCCCGCAAGGGGGATTCTCCCCCTTGACCCCATTAGGCAAACGCATATGCTATGCGTTTGCAGGCGGGGGGAAGGAAAATTGCAGAATCATTTGCTCGCCCCGTTTTATCGCATCCCCCTGCCGAGGTAATTGTTCCTTTTACAAGGGGGCAAGGAGTTAGTCTTGAAAAACTTACCAATACAGCATATCTATTTTATCGACAAATGTCAATAACAAAGTGAAGAAATGTAAAAATCTTGTGCGAAAAATGCCGAGTGCGTTCCGAAATCGGGGGAGTGGCTTCGGGTATGCGGGTATTTTCCTCTCCCTGCGACACTACCCCTGCTCCCCCGCGCCTGCGCCCCTTCCTCCGCGCAGAATCGCAGACGGCGTGGTTTGTCTCCGCCGAAAGCGGCGTTTTCCCCCACGCCACTGCGCCCTTCCTCCGCCCATAATCGCAATCGGCGCGATTTTCTCCGCAGCAAAAAGGCTTATCCCTCTTAGTATGAGCGATAAGCCTAATATTTTGCATTATTTATTTCTTTCTTTTTTAGAATTTTACAACATCCGCAGACCCGATCGGGATCGCGCTGCCGCAATTCGGACAGGGGATCTCGGTCTGATGCTCCATCGTTTCCTCGTCCACGTCGATCTCCTCGCCGCAGCCGGGGCAAAGGAAGGAATAGAGGAAAATCGGCTCATCCGCATCCTCGTCGTCTTCCATCAGCTCCATATCCTCGTCATCCAGGAAGGTTTCCAGCATGAATGCCATATCGTCCAAAACATTCAGGATCTCATGGAAAATTTTCCCTTCCTTGCTTTCGGGATCGAAGCCGCTCCCATCGCAAAGTCCTCTCAGATAGGTGATCTTCTTCTCAAAATATTCCATTGCGCAAACCCTCCTCAATGAAAAAGTACGTCCTTAGCCGTTTGCTCTGCCCAGATATTCGCCTGTTCTGGTGTCGATCTTGATGATCTCGCCCTGATTGATGAACAGAGGAACCAGAACCTGTGCGCCTGTCTCCACGGTCGCGGGCTTTGTTGCGCCCTGCGCGGTATTGCCTGCAAAGCCGGGCTCTGTCTCGATGATCTCCAACTCAGCGAACATGGGCGGCTCGATACCGAACACCTTGCCTGCATAGGACAGCACCTTTACCGTGTCGTTCTCTCTGACAAATTTCAGTGCATCGCCAACATCGGCGGGGCTGATTGCGATCTGGTCGAATGTCTCGTTGTTCATGAAGTGGAACAGGTCGCCATCGCTGTAGAGATACTGCATATCCTGTCTGTCGATGTGTGCTCTGGGCATTTTCTCAGTGGGTCTGAATGTTTTTTCCAGAACCGCGCCTGTTTTCAGATTTTTTACCTTTGTGCGCACGAAAGCTGCGCCCTTGCCGGGCTTTACATGCTGGAATTCCACGATCACATAGGGATCGCCTTCATATTCCATCGTTACGCCGTTTCTAAATTCACCTGCAGAAATCATAGTATAGCCTCCTCAAAAAATGTAAATTCATCTGAATGATTCCGAATCGGTCGGCATTCCTTCTCGCGCGGAATGCGCATATTCCTTTCTATTTTAATAGATAGCAGGGCAGATTTCAATAAAAAAATGAAAAAACAGCCTTTATTTGCCGTATTTTTTGAAATAAATACGCATAACCTGCCGTTCCGCGCCGCGCTTGACCTTCGTGATGAGCTGATCGCGATTGCAGATGGGCGCCGTCATCACGCACAAAAGCCCCGCCCGATGTCCGCACCACATATCCGTAAACACCTGATCGCCGACCATCGCCGCCTGCGCGGGCGCGACCTCCATTTGCTCCAGCGTGCGCAGCAGCTTGCGGATGCCGGGCTTGCCCGCGCGATGGACAGCCAGAGCATGCAGCCTGCGATTGAAGCGCTGCACGCGCCTTTTTTTATTATTGGACAAAATGCAGAGCTTAAAACCCTCCCTGCGCAAGGTGGCAAATAATTCCACGATCGCTTCCTCCGGCTCGGCAACATCGAAGGGCGCAACAGTGTTGTCGATATCGAAGACAAGCGCACGGATGCCCAGCTTTTTCAGCTCCGTCAAGGGCAGCTCGAACACCGATTTGATATAAATATCGGGAAAAAATCGTTCCAGTATCATATTTTCTCTCCTCCTCTGCCTGCGCGCCAGTAGGCGTTTTCCTCAATATTGCCCAGCCGCTCCCCGCTCAGATAGCGGATCATCACCTCATCCGCATCGCCGATCACGCCGTAGGTCAGCTCGATGCGCATGGTACGCAGGATATTGCGGGCGGAGGAACGGATATTGCCGCAGATCACGGCATTGATGCCCTGCTCCGTCAAAAAATCGGAAATGCTCCGCTTCCCCAAGGGGATGATTTCCTTTTGCTTGACCAGCTCGATCTCGACATCGTATACCGTAAATTCCAGTGCGCGGCTGTATTGCTGGTCGATCCTGCCGTTTTTGGTCGGAATGGCAACCTTCATGCGAATCCTCCTCATGATTCAAAATAACTTTTTTCTTATTTTATATTCCCGCGGCGGGATTTGTCAAATTCTTTGCGTATTTTTCCAAAAGGGTGTACAATACTAAAGTACAGCATGAGAAAGGAGACTGAATATGGACGAAAGAATCAAAACCTTGGCATATAATCTGGTACATTATTCCTGCCGGCTGGAGAAGGGCGAAAAGGTCTGGATTTCCTGCAACGGCGTGCATCCCATGCCGCTGGTCAAGCAAATTATCAAAGAAGTTTACCGCGTGGGGGCGATCCCCTTCGTGCGCCTGATGACAAATTCCTTGGAGCGGGAGCTGCTTTTGGGTGCAAGCGAGGAACAGCAGAAAATCATGGCGCGGTCCGACTGCGAGCTGATGCGGCAGATGGACGCCTTCATCGGCGTGCGGGGCGAAGACAATCTGGCGGAGCAGTATGATGTGCCGACAGAAAAGCTCGATATGCAAAACCGCCTCTATGACGATCCCGTGCATCACAAAATCCGCGTGCCGCATACGAAATGGGTCGTTCTGCGCTACCCGACCAATTCCATGGCGCAGTCCGCAAAGACCTCCTTGGAGGATTTTGAGGATTTCTACTTCAACGTATGCAATCTGGATTACGGCAAAATGAGCAAGGCGATGGACAATCTGGTGGAACTGATGAACAAGACGGACAAGGTGCGCCTTGTCGCGAAGGATACCGACCTGACCTTCTCCATCAAGGACATTCCTGCGATCAAGTGCGCGGGGGGCTGCAATATCCCGGACGGGGAGGTTTATACTGCGCCGGTGCGCGATTCCGTGAACGGCGTGATTACCTACAACACTCCGTCGGAGTACAACGGCTTTACCTTTGAGCAGGTGAAGCTGACCTTCAAGGACGGGAAAATCATCGATTGCAACGGGAACGACCAGGAGCGTTTGGAGAAGGTATTCAATACGGATGAGGGTGCGCGGTATGTGGGCGAATTTGCGATTGGCGTAAACCCCTACATCACCAAGCCGATGAACAACATTCTTTTCGACGAGAAGATTGCGGGCTCGATTCATTTCACGCCGGGCAACAGCTACGAGGATGCGCCTAACGGCAATCACTCGGCGATCCACTGGGATCTGGTGCTGATTATGACGCCGGAATACGGCGGCGGGGAGATCTGGTTTGACAATGTGCTCATCCGCAAGGACGGGCGGTTCGTACTGCCGGAGATGGAGTGCCTGAATCCGGAGGAATTGAAGTAAAAAGGTCTAAGACCTTGATGCCTCTGCCTTAAAGACCCAAGACCGTGGGGCGCCGCCCCACTACCCCGCCAAGGGGCTCGCCCCTTGGAACCCGTTTGCGCAGGAGCGATTCTCGCTCCTGCGGAGGGCAGAAATAAAATATTTTGGCAAAATAAGACCGCTTGTGAGAACGGAATGATATTTCCCAATGCACAAGCGGTTTTCTATTTTTTCGATTTTGTATCCGCAAACGCATACAATGCGTTTGCCATAACGGGGTGCAGGGGACGAG
>CAVGZD010000074.1:0-8638 GCA_963633805.1 Lachnospiraceae bacterium
AAAATCCCCTGCAAGAAATATTTCTACACCAATTTCTACACCAATTTCAAATTTCCCTCTATCGATTCCATTTCATCTGCCTTAGAATCCTCCGTAACATGAACATACAAATTCGTGTCACCTCTATTTTACTATGTCCGAGAATTGTCTGCAATGTTTTTGGTCTCATACCGTTTTCTATACATCTCGTTGCGAATGTGTGTCTGAGTATGGCAGATATGATCGCAGAGGAAACGCTGGGCGCAAACGAAAGCCTGGGCATTGCGAATCGAAAAGGGTAACGGCGAAACAGTCGATGGATTTTGGTCTATCGGCTGTTTTTGCGAAAAAACTCCGCAAATCCCTGCAACGCAAAGAATTACGGAGTGAAATGTTCCCTATGAAAAGATATCCATTTCCTGCTGGAGCAGCCAGAGCCGCATCATCGCCCGCTGGGGCAGGATTTTTGCCACAACATGACACAGCTTCACATACGGACTATACACCGACATATCCCGCCCCCGCTCCGCATCCCGCAGAGCCTTTTTTGCAACCACATCCGGCGCAACCATGCCGCAGAAATTTTTCGTCGCCTGCTTCGCGCCGATCAACGCCCGATCGTACAGACCCGTTTTCATCCAGCCAGGGCAGACCGCCATTGCCGTGATCCCGGTCCCCCTCAGCTCGACGTTCAGCGCCCTTGTGTAATTGCGGACGAATGCCTTTGTGGAGCTGTAAATATTTTGGTAGGGCAGCGGCTGAAACGCCGCCTGCGAGGCGATATTGATGATATAACTGCCGCTTCCCATATGGGGGATGCAGACCAAGCCCATCGCAACCACCGCGCTGATATTCAGGTCAATCATATTCACGGATTCCTCGATGGATAAATCGCCATATGAACAGAATTTCGCGTATCCGGCATTATTGATGAGATATTTGACTGTGCAGCCCTCGAATACCTCGCTATTCCCAAACGCCTTTATATTTTCCATATCAGATAAATCCATCGGAAAAATCCTGATTTTATTGCCGCATTTTTTTCGGATTCTTTCCAGCTTATCCGCGCTTCTTGCGATCAGCCAAATTTCGTCCAATTCGCTCTTTTTCATCAGCAGCTTCACAAATTCCAGCCCCAGACCACCGCTCGCCCCGGTCACAATGGCGATATTTTTCCTTTTCACAAATGCCCTCCCCTTTCCGATTGCTGTTTCTCTGCTGTCTGTAATAGCATTTCTTGCCCGTTTGCATTTATTTTATGCCTTGACGGCAGAAAAAAAAATTTTTTCGCATCCATCTTACTGCATGTAGCGATACAGCATCGTCACGATCTGCGTGCGGTCGCAGGGGGCATTCGGGCTGAACGCGCCATCCCCCGTTCCGCTTGTGATGCCGTTTTGCTGCGCCCAAGCGACGGCAGCGGCAAAGTAATCGTCCTCATTTACATCCGAAAACAGAGCCGCGCCACCCACAGCAGGCGAGCCTGCCGCACGATGGAGAAAGGCGACCGCCTGCGTGCGCGTTACCGTTTCATCGGGCGAAAAGCGGAAGGGGCTTGTGCCTGCAGTAATGCCGTTTTCCAGTGCCCACAAAATCGCTTCATAATAATAGTCCTCTTCGCGCACATCCTCGAAGGGAATGCCGACCGTCGTCGGATTCGGATTGCCTGCCGCCCGTCTGAGGAAGGTGACGATCTGGGCGCGGGTGCAGCTTGCGTTCGGGCTGAACGTATCGGAACTCGTTCCCTTTGCGATGCCCCGCTCGACCGCCCACTGCACTGCATTGTAAAAATACGCAGTCGGCACAACATCGGCAAAATCGTCCTCTGCCGCCTGTATTTCCACAAAAATGGGGGCAACATCTACCTCGCTCTGCGGCATGTTAAAGGTGTATTGATCATCGCCCTGCTGCGTCAGCGTCAGCAGTCTGCCGTCCGCATCCATCGCCAGAAGCTGCTTCAGCACATAGCCCACCGCCGCTTTGACCGTGATCGTCACAGGTTCGCCCTCTGTCGCGCGAGTGGGATCAACAAAAATTTCGCCGTTCGCACTGCTGCCCGTATAAACGCGATGGGAGCTTGTGCGAATACTTTCTTTATCGTTACTATCTTGATTCTCATCCTTCCTGTTACTGTCATCGTTCCGGTCATTACTGTCCTTACCATCAGCCCGCGTTACGGTGATCACAGCCATATTGCTGGTGGTGCTTGCAGTCCCACCGGCGTTGCTGTTTGTCGCCACAACGTAATAATAAAACGTTCCTGCCGTATCTGTATCCGGACGGAAGCTCTCCCCGGTCGCGCCGCGGATCGCCCTTCCGTTGAAGTCTCCCTCCGAAGCCGCCGCATACCACTGATAGCTTAATTCACCGCCGTCTGCGACGCTTGCCGTGCCGTCCAGCTGCCTTGCCTGCTCGCCCAGACGATATTCCGCGCTGCGCAGACGGATCGCAGAAGACTTTTCGACTCCCTCCTGCGGCGCATCCGGCAGGAAGGTCCAGCTGCCCGTGAATGTAACCGTGCTGTCCGTTGCCGCACCTGCATCCCAGCCGCTGAAAATCCATTTGCCCTCCGCGCCGTCCTTCTTACCGGAAAGCGTGAAGCCCTTTGTGTACTGCGTATCGACGGCATTTCTCGCCTCCGCTTCCGTCGGATATGCCTTTGTATCCGATGGCAGAGCCGCCCCGGCGGGACTATTTTCGCCCCAGTCGTAAAGCACGATATAGGCGGCTTCAAAGGGATAATATTCCGCAAAGTCCGCTCGAAATGCTTGCAGCTCCTGCGCGGAAAGCAGTCCCAGCCCCTTTGTGATGCGCGCCTTTTCCTCGGTCAGCTTCGTTTTGTCCCTGAAATCCGCCTTGGGATGAGCGTCCACGAGGGCTTGCATGTATGCGCAGATCCTTTCAAAATACTGCGCATCCTGCTCCTCCTGCGTTTCCGCTACGGGCGAAAGCTGCTTCAAACCCTTTGCCGTCACCTCAAAGCGCATGAGATTCTGGCTCAGGGATGCGCCATCCCCCGCCGCCGTTGTAGGTTTCCTCTGCGACCTGCTCGGCTCTGCGAGGTACATCTCGACCACACTGCCTAGCCTCAGCGGCGCACCCTGCTGCTGATTGCTCGTCCATTCCGTATCCCAATATTCCCGATAAAACGTGCTGCTGCCAACTGAATCCAAAACCTTGACCGCCGCATATTTCCCATTGATATAGCTGTTGGGCTGCACGCCGCTCCAGCGCGTGTTCAGCCGCAGCTTGCCCTGCTCCAGATCAGCCGTCATTTCGACAAACTGATAGCCGCCAATGCCACGCAATGTGAAAATCTGATTAGAGAAAATCGAGCCGTTCACTTCGGTCGGCGTGATCGGCTCTGTGATTTCAAACGTGCCGATGCCGCTTGCCGCGCCGCTTGTGACGATCAAGATCGGCTGGATTTCCTCGCCCGTTCTGCTCAGCCTCTCCGGCACGCAGGTAACGAGTAATTCCTCCGTTTTCCTGACGATTTCAAACGCCGTACTGCCCGCATACCCAGCATAATTGCCCCTGCCGTTTGCAATAATCCTCGCCGTGCCGACGTTGGTGTTATCAACATAAGATAATTTGTAATCCGCCAGATTCCGCAGCACCCGATCACCGATTCTGACCGTCACCTTCGGCATCTGAAAGCCGCCTGTATATTCACATTCCGTAATATCGCATTCCACAGTAAATGCCCTTTCGCCCTGCGGCATCACGATACGGAATGTGATCTCGCCATAGCAATCCGCACATTCGCCTAAGCCATATAGGATCGCCTTCGCCGTGCCGACATCTGTGTTGTTAATATACTGCGCTGTGTAATCCACACCTTCCGTCAGACTCTTTCCCCCTACCGATAGCTGCAGAGCGGGTTGTATCGCCCTGCCCGTATACATCTGATCTGCAATGGGCGCAATTGTAAAGCTCGTCACACCCCGATCGAAGGGATAATAGCCCTCAAAGCGCACGCGGAAAGCCGTTTTCTCCTCCTCCGTCAAGCCCGCGTAGCCCACATTGAGCTTCTCCTTTTCCGCTTTCAGCTTGGATGGATTTTTCTCCTTCAGAGCATCCAGATAGCCGCAGAGAACCTCATAATATGCCGCCTGCACCTCCTCCGGTGTCTGCTCGGTCTGGATGATTTGCCGCAAGCCCTTCGCCGTTACTTCGTATACAATATTCTTATCCGCAAAGCCAGAGGAAATCGACTCCACCGCCGCGGATTTGATGGTGTTTCTGCCCGGCTCAGCAAAATAAATCTCAATCCTGCTGCCCTCCGCGATATCCACACTCGCATCCTCCGCGCCGCTCTGGTTGCCGATATGCTTCTTGTAATAAATTTGATTCCCCGCATTGTCATATACCGCGACCGATGCAAACAGACCGCTCTTGTATAGCTCATGCGGGTGATTGCCATTGGTGACGATACGCAGACTGCCGTTTTCGATATCCGTGCTGAGGGTCGAATACTGGTTGCCCCAACCGCCGAAGGTAATGATCGCATCTGCGAAGCCGCTCTCGGAGAGCCGTTCCGCCGTCACCGCATACCGCGCCACGCCCGTATCCTTCACCACTGCATAGCCGACGCTGTTTTGCAGCAGCAGCGTACCATCCCCGTCGGGCTGCGGCAGGAGGACGTTGTAAACGCCGATGGGCAGCGTAATATCGATGCTGGCGCTGTCTGCCGTGACGGTTTTGACCGTGTTTACGCCATCTGTAATTTTGATCTTCTTGCCTTGGATACTCGCAAGGCTTTGTTCATCCAGCGTGATGTTCAGCCTACCCGTGAGAACGCCATACGCCGCCAGCTTTTCCGTCTCCACCAGATCATAAATGCTGTCCAGTCCCAGCGCCGCTTTGATGCCCTCCGCCGTTTCCGGCTTTTCCACCAAATTGACAAGCGGATAGATATTTTGATAGACTCCCGCTGCTGCCAGCTTCTCCCGTACCTCCTGCGCAACATCCCGCTCCCACAAATCGAAATACGGCACAACATTATAGCCCGTCCCCTCCGTGAAAGCGTCGGCATAGAGGGAAAAGCCGGGATAATTGCTGATTTTGTGATAATTGTTGTAGTGCGCCTTCTGATAGGCATAGGCAGATGCGCGCTGCGGACCGATCTTATTCATGACATCCACCCAGAAATACAGCTTGGTGGCGAAGCTGTCGCTTTTGTCATAGCCCTTTGCCACGCGTTCCCGCTCATTGCCCGCGCGTTTTTCGTCCGTCATATTCAGCCATGCGCTGACATCCTTGCAGCTTAGCTGGTAATAGTAGGCAAACACGTTGTTCCAGATCTCCGCAGAATTGAAGCCCACTGTGTCATATCCATGCCCCAGCTCATGCAGCGCAAGCCAGCCATAGCTCATGTAAGAAGCCATAGAAGCGGCATGCTGCGCAGTGTATGCATAGCTGTAATAGGCTTCGCCCACGCCATGCTGATCCACCTTGATGAAAAATCTGGAGCCGCTGTCCTGATTCCATTCCTCCGCGTTCGCATCCGTGCTCAGACCCGAAAAGGCATTGTACTGCGAAATCATATTATTGTAGTAATTGCACAAATCCTGAAGCGTACCCATGCAATTTGCGCATCGATCACAGATGGGCACAAGAAAAATCGCCCGCTCGGCTTCATAAACCGCAAAGGGGGCATCCAGACTATCCCAAAGGGCATAAAATTTCGCCTCATCATCCCCCTCATGATAGACGGGCAGCGTCTTCGTCCCATCCAGCTCAAACTCCACCACGGGCTTCTTGCCATCGCTGCGATAAATGCTCTGCACAAAGGGCATGCTGTCCGCTGTCGCCGTGACCGTCAGCCAATCGCCGTTTTTCGGAATGTCCGCCTGAAATTCCGTCTGCTTGTCATCGTTGTACATCCGCAGGCTCAGATTCTGTTCCGGCGAGGTATCCGCCTGCCGAATACTGAAGCTCGTCCCCTTCGGCACCCAAACGCCAAGCTGCTGGCGATCGTGCCCATTGCCCTTATGTATACCTGCCCCCGCCTCCCATTGCGGGTTGCCGATCGTGTAAAGCTCCCTGCGCTCGATGCCTGTCTGCTCGTCCTGCGCCAGCTCCGCAGAAAAGAGCTGTATGTATTTTGCATAATCCTGCTCGCTGTAATTCTGTTCATATTGCACAATATCATCCGCTGCCGGCGCATCCATGGCTTCATCCGAAAAAATCACCGCGTCCGATGCATCATCCTCTGCCGCAAATGCAGCAAGCGGCAATGCAGAGGCCGCCAGCGTCCCGGCTGTCATGGCAGCCAGCATTTTTTCCATAGCATTCTTTTGTTCATAAAAATCACCTGAAATCCGTCTTACCGGAGCATTTCTGTTCAAAAATGCCCGATTGTTTTCCTTTGTATCCCTTTTTTTGCGTACAGGAAAAGCCCCGTACAGCGTCATATTACCATGCGGGGCTAAATTTTGTCTATATCCAATGCCTGTTTCTGAAAGCCTACCCGGCTGCTGTACGCTCCCTCTTGCGGGGTGAATTACGCACTCTATTTCACCAAGCTCGGCAGGAAAAGCACGATATCATCGATATATGTAACCAGCAGAAGCCCGATCAGAGCCAAGCCGATGTAGATAAACAGATGCCGATTTATGACATCCTTTACCGTCATGCCATCGACCAGCTTCGCGCCGACAAACAGGTTGACACCCAGAGGCGGCGTTACGATACCGATACTCAGGTTTACAATCATCATAACACCGAAATGCACCAGATCGATATCAAATGCCTGACAAATCGGGATGAAGATCGGCGCAACGATCAGGATAGCTGCGTTTGTCTCCATGAAAGTACCGATAAAGAGCAGGAGCAAATTGATGAGGAGCAGCAGAACGATCTTGCTGTCCGTCATGCTGATGATCCAGTTGGACATTCTAACGGGGATAGACGCCTTTGTCATCACGAAGCCGAAGGCTGCCGCCGCTGCCACGATAAACATAACCATCGCTGCGGACACAACGGAATCCTTCATAACCTTGTAGAGCTTTTCCAGCGTCAGCTCCTTATAGATGAAGAAGCCGACCAACGCGCCATACAGGCAGGCAACTGCCGCTGCCTCTGTCGGGGTAAAGATACCGCCATAGATACCGCCCAGAATGATGATCGGCATCAGCATCGACCAGAATGCCGCAATACCCGTGCGGATCACTTCCATGAAGGAGAACTTAAAGTCAGACTTTACATGCTTTTTGCCGTAAATAAACGACCAGATGGACATCAGAACCACCAGCAGAATGCCCGGAATGATACCGCCGGAGAACACATCCCCTGTGGATGCGCCGGTCGTAACGGAATAGGTTACCATCGGGATGCTGGGAGGGATGATCGTGCCGAGGAAGCCGGCAACGGAGCAGGTTGTTACCGCAAAACGCTTGTCATAGCCCGCTTCGATCATGGAAGGAACCAAAATGGAGCCGATTGCGATAACCGTCGCCGTTGCGGAGCCGGAAATCGCGCCCATGAAGGCAGACGCCACAAAGGCAACAATCGCCAAACCGCCGGGCAAGCCGCCCACGATGGAATTTGCAAAGTTAACCAGTCTCTTGGATACGCCGCCCTCTGCCATCAGACCGCCCGCGATCATGAAAAAGGGCAGAGCCATCAGGGAGAAGGAGTCCATGGATACGAACAGACGCTGCGGAACAACCGTCATTGCCGTTGTTGTAAAGAAATACAGGGGAATTGCAGATGCTGCAAGCAGCGCAACTGCAATCGGTACGCCCATAAATGCAAATACGAAAAAGATAAGAAATAATGTAGCCGTCATCATTACAGCATCACCTCCTCAAAGCCTTCCTCATCGCCCTTGACAATTTTATACAACACCTGTATGGAACGGATGGTGCTCAGACCAAAGCCGATCGGCAGAGCCAGATAAACCATCCAGAAGGGGATTCTCAAAAGGGGCGTCAAATTGCCTGTAACGATCGCCTGGCTTACAAACATAACGGATAAAACCAGCATAGCGATATACATACATGTCAGCAATAGACCGCTTAAAATTTCCAAAAAACGCCGCGCCGCCGGAGGGGCGTAGGACACCAGAATATCAATGCCAAGATGCGCCTTCTTCTCTGTTGCGATGCTGATGCCGATGCAGATCCCCCATACCATCAGATATCTAGAGGCCTCCTCCGACCAGATGATCGGATGATCCAACACATAGCGGAAGAAAACAGCAACCAACGTTATAATGCTCATCGCAGAAAAACAGAATATGGTAATGATCTCTTCCAATTTTCTAACCATTGCATCAATCTGCTTCATAGGAACTCCTTCCCGTCTGCCTATGCAGACATCGTTCTTTTGTACGTATCATTTCATTATGAGCAAAGGAGCATATTGCAGGCTCGCGCTTTGCTCATCCTTGCATATTTTTTAAGGAGGGGAAACTCCGATGTTCCCGAAATTTTTCGGAGTTTCCAGGTCATAAAGCTTTTTTCAGACAAAGCCGCCAAGCTGCTGCCCGGTTGCGGAAGATTGTCCTATACAATCATCTCGCCTTCGGTATAGAGGGGGAGACTGTAAAAAATTTATCCGTGGGAGAGGTGCGTGTGTGAACAAGAAAGCTCTTGCCAGCCGTCCTCCCTGCATACCAAAGGCGAATGGAATTGTCTCAATCAATAATCAT
>CAVGZD010000075.1:0-8548 GCA_963633805.1 Lachnospiraceae bacterium
TGAACACACAACACTGTCCAAGAACCTGGTGATCAAGTCCACAGTTGAGGATTTCGCTGTGGGTCAGGTAATCGAGCTGAAGCTGAACAACGGCTTTGAGTTCTACAAGGTTGACGATGTAGCTACAGCGACTTATCAGTTGACAAAGGCAGACGACGATCTGGTAAAGGTTGAAGTTCTGGCAGCAACAGATAAAATTGAAGTCGATGCTAACGACATCGAAATCGAAGCTACAGACGCTAAGGCTGGTTCTACAGCAGTTATCACTGTAAAAGCAACAAACAAGAACATGAAAGGCACAGTTCTGGCAGACGGCTTCAATGCAAGAACAACTGTTGAGGTTATGAAGGTTGTTGACTACACAGTAGTCCTGTCCAAGGATGATGACGAGGACGTTCCCGTAATCTACAACGGCGTAAACGTTGACAACTATGGTCTGACAGACGATTCCGACCACTGGTCCGTAGAGGTTACAGCTGAGGAAACATTCCCCGGCGCATGGAGCTTCAGAAAAGGCTTCAACTTCGAACTGCCCGCTGGCGTTTATGTAACAAACGTTGACATCAAGAGCGTAGAAGGCTTCTTGAAGACAGCAAGCACAGGCGGCGTCGCTAGCGCAGTGAATACAACGACTATGGGCAATGCTTTCCTGAAAGCATACCAGGATGGCGACAACCTGAACTTCGAATTTGACAAGCGCGTATTCGATGACGTTGACGCTACACTGGCTAAGGATGAAGCTAAGGTAACATTCAAGCTGCAGCTGGTTGCTGACCCCGATTTCGTTGGCGATGTAGCACTGAAGCTGACAGGCGAACTGGTTGACGAACAGGAAGTTGTAATCGCTAAGTTCGTATCTCCTTTCGAGATCAAAGCAGAGCAGAACGACCTGAAGATCGACTACAGATACACAGAAGTTCCTACATCCATCGTTGTTAAGGAAGCAGAAGATGGTCTGTGGGATGCTGATAAGGCTGAATTCGCATTCTATGTAGAGAAACCCGACTACATCGTATTCGAAGATGACCCGACATACACAGTTGACGACAAGTCCGGCATGAAGCTGAAAGATGCTGAGCTGACAGCAGGCAACTGGGATGGCGGCAGCAAGGACTTCGATGCTATCCACTTCTTGGTAGATAAGGAATCCGCTGAACCCGCTGAAATCACAATCTCCGATCTGTCCCTGTTCATGCAGAGATCTATCCCTGCAGGTGCATACGATCTGAATCTGTGGACATCCATGTGGGGTGCATATGAAGCACAGGCTATCTATGGTCCTTCCACAAAGTGCGGTCATGAAGACTATGCAGCTCACCTGAAAGCAAACTGCGATGAGACTGGCTTCGTAGGCGACCTGACAAAGTATTCCGAGACAGTTAAGGAAGCATTCGTAAACATTGTAACAGCTGGTAGAGAGCAGGATGACGCATCCTTCACAACAAAGGTTGTAGTTCCTGTTGGCGAGAAGTACATCATCGCTGGCGAAGTTAAGTATGATCTGGACGTTCCCGCTTATATCAATGCTAACGGCTACACAATGCTGCCCGTAAGAGCAGTTGCTGTTGCTCTGGGTATCAACAACAACAACGTTCTGTGGGATCAGGCTACAAAGACTGTAACAATCCTCTATGGCCAGAGAATTATCACAATGCAGGTTGGCGCTAGCGTTGTTTATGTAAACGGCTCCGCTATCCCCGCATCCTCTTCTGTTGAAATCACAGACAGCAGAACATTCCTGGGCCTGAGAGACCTGGCTACAGCTCTGGGCGTAACAACAATTAACTGGGATCCCGCTACAAAGACAGCTTCCCTGAACTAATCCATGCGATTATTCGGATGAACTGAATTTGAAACGAACCCCGAGAGGACTCCGAAAGGAGTCCTCTTTTTTGCGTGCATATCGGACAATTTCCCCCGATATCATGAAAAAAGGGGGCGATTGGATGATTCGGAAAACGAAATTTCGACATGGCATTCTTTATTTGATCCTTTTTGGCTGCTGCTTTCTGGGCGGGCGATGGGCGGCGGAAAAACAGGCGCAAGCCGCCGGCAGCAACGCCGCACAGGGGCGGCTGGCAATCATGATTGACGATTTTGGCTACTGCGGCGCGGGAACGGAGGAGATGCTCGCCCTGCAAATCCCTTTTACGGCGGCGATCATGCCCTTTTCCTCCTGCTCGGCGGAGGATGCGGAGCGGGTGCGCAATGCGGGCAAGGAGATTTTTATACATATGCCGATGGAATCGCTCACGGGCAAGCCGGAATGGGTCGGCGAGAAGGGCGTTTTCCGCAGCATGAGCGAGGAGGAGATCCGTGCGCGGGTGAATGAGGCGTTTGAGATTTTGCCGGACGCCGTTGGGCTGAATAACCACATGGGTTCGGCGATTATGGAGGATCGGCGTGCGCTTTCGGCGGTGATGGATGTGCTGGCGGAGCGGGGGATCGTTTTTGTAGACAGCATGACGACGGCGAAGAGTCTCGGCAGGGAGATTGCGGAGGAAAAGGGCGTGATTTTCCTGGGGCGGGATGTTTTTCTGGACAGCACGGATTCGGTTGAGGTCGTAAAGAAGAACCTGCGCAAGGCGGCGGAGGTCGCGCTGGAGAAGGGCGAGGCGCTGGCGATCGGGCATGTTGGACCGGAGGGCGGCAGGATTACCGCGCAGGCGATCCGGGAGCTGACGCCGGAGCTGGAGGCGATCGGGATTGTGTTTGTTACGGCGGGAGAATTGTCAGGGAAGTAAAAATGTGGTACAATACCGAGGAAGCGAATATGATAAGGCGGAAGACCTAAGACCTAAGACCTAAGACCTTGGGGACGCTGTCCCCAATACCCCTGCAAGGGGACAGTGTCCCCTTGACCCCGTTATACAAACGCATGTTCATGCGTTTGTGGGAGGAGGACAGGGAAAGAGCGAAGGTCAAAGGTTTAAGGGCTATCTGAGTCGGGCAAAGGCTTTTTGGATTTGCCGCCTTGTCTTGGCGGTCTTCATACCCCTTGACCCCGTTATACAAACGCATGTTCATGCGTTTGTGGGAGGAGGACAGGGAAAGAGCGAAGGTCAAAGGTTTAAGGGCTATCTGAGTCGGGCAAAGGCTTTTTGGATTTGCCGCCTTGTCTTGGCGGTCTTCATACCCCTTGACCCCGTTATACAAACGCATGTTCATGCGTTTGTGGGAGGAGGACAGGGAAAGAGCGAAGGTCAAAGGTTTAAGGGCTATCTGAGTCGGGTAAAGGCTTTTTGGATTTGCCGCCTTGTCTTGGCGGTCTTCATACCCCTGACCCCATTATGCAGGAGCAATTCTTGCTCCCGTTTAGGTCAGTAGAGTAGGGAAAACCCATCGTTCTATGGCATTTCCTTACCCTTTGTCCTAGCAAACGCATGTATATGCGTTTGCTAAACGGGTCAAGGGCAGAATGCCCTTGCGGGGTATGGGGCAGAGCCCCATGGTTTTCAGGGTGCGGGACAGCGTCCCGCGGTCTTCTTCAGTCTTTCAGAAAGGAAATAAACTATGTCCCATTGGAATAGCAGGGGTCTGCGCGGCAGTGTCCTTGAGGAGCTCATCAATTTCACAAACGAACGCTATCGGCAGTCCTCGCTCGCGCTGCTGCAAAAGATCCCGACGCCCATCACGCCCGTGCGGATGGATGCGGAGAGCAAAACCATCACGCTGGCGTATTTCGAGAAGCAGTCCACGGTGGATTATATCGGCGTGGCGCAGGGCGTGCCGATTGCCTTCGATGCCAAGGAAACGGCGGGAAAAAGCCTGCCCCTGCAAAATATCCATGCGCATCAGCTGGCTTTTATGGAGGAATTTCGGGCGCAGCAGGGGCTTGCCTTTCTTTTGGTACATTTTTCCGCGCGGGGTGAATATTATCTCCTGCCATTTGAAACACTGAAAGCATATTGGGAGCGGGCGGCGGCGGGCGGCAGGAAGTCCATCCCTTATGATGCTTTTGAAAAACGCTATGAAATCAGACAAAACGGCAGCCTGCTGCATTATCTGGAGGCGGTCAGTCTTTATTTGGAACAAAGTACGACAGAAGGTGATAAAGGATGCTCAAACGAGAAACGGTAGAAAATGTATTGACAGCCGCGCTGGAAAGCGGTGCGGACTTTGCGGAAATTTACGCCGAGGAAACCAAGCGCAGCAGCATTGCGATGATCAACGGCAAGGTGGAGACTGCCTTGGGCGGGCTGGATTACGGCGCGGGGGTGCGCCTGTTTTACGGCAATCAAGCCATTTACGGCTTCACAAACGATCTATCCGAGAAAAGCCTACTGCACATCGCCAAGGAGGGGGCGGCTGCTCTGCGCGGCGACCGCATCTATGCGCGAAAGGGCTGGCGGGAGATGGCGCGGCGCTGCATCAACCCCATCCGCATCCTGCCGAGCGATGTGGCAAAGGCGGTCAAGGCGGAGCAGCTTGCGCGGGCTTCTGCGGCGGCGAAGGGCTATGATGCGCTCATCACGCAGACCAGAGCAGGCTATCTGGAAGTGATGAAGCATGTGCTGGTTGCCAATTCCAAGGGTGTCTGGGGCGAGGAGGATCGCGTCAGGAGCCGCTTTACGATAGAAGCCGTGGCGTCCTCCGCATCGGAGAAGCAGAGCGGACACCTTGGTCCCGGCGGCTCGGAGGGCTATGAGCTGCTGGAGCGCATCGATGTGGAGCAGGCGGCGCGGGAGGCGGCGGCGATCGCCGTCACGATGCTCAAGGCGAAGCCCTGCCCTGCGGGGAAGATGCCCGTTGTGATCGATCACGGCTTCGGCGGGGTGATTTTCCACGAGGCATGTGGGCATGGGCTGGAAGCAACGGCTGTGGCGCGCAATGCATCGGTATTCGCGGGCAAGCTGGGGCAGCAGATTGCCAGCCCCCTGGTGACAGCGGTGGATGACGGCACGATTCCCAACGGCTGGGGCTCGGCGGAGATGGATGACGAGGGTACGCCAACGGCGCGCAATGTGCTGATCGAAAACGGCATTCTGCGCTCCTATCTGGTCGACCGACTGAACGGCAGGCGCATGGGCGCGGCGATCACAGGCTCGGCAAGGCGGCAGGACTACCGCTTTGCGCCCACCAGCCGCATGACGAACACCTTCATCGAAAACGGCAAGAGTACCCCCGAAGAGATCATCGCCAATACGGAATTTGGCTTGTACGCCAAGCAGATGGGCGGCGGCAGTGTCGACCCGGCGACAGGCTCCTTCAATTTCGCCGTGCTGGAGGGCTATCTAATCCGAAACGGAAAAATCGCCGAACCCGTGCGCGGCGCAACGCTGATCGGCAAGGGCGCGGAGGTTCTGCGGGATATTGATATGGTCGGCAATAATCTGATGCGCGCGCAGGGGATGTGCGGCAGTAAGAGCGGCTCGATCCCGACGGATGTTGGTCAGCCGATGATCCGCGTCAGCAGCATGACGGTCGGCGGAAGGGGATGATTCGATGGATAAGAGAGAATTTATGGAGCAGACCCTTGCCTATGGGCAGCAGCAGGGCTTCGCGGAATGCGAGGTCTATTATCGGGGCAGCAAGGGCTTCGAGGTGCTGATTTTGGAGGGCGAGGTTGCCAATTATGAAAACAGCTATCAGGAGGGCATCGCCTTTCGCGGCAATATCGACGGGCGGACAGGCTATGCCTACACCGAGCGGCTCACCAAGGAGGCGATCCCCTTTCTGGTGCAGACGGCGAAGGAAAATGCCGCTCTGCTCTCTGCGGAGGAGATGGAGGAGCTTTCCGCCGGCGAGGGGGACTATCCCGCGCTTGCGGGCGTAAATCCCGCGCTGGAGCAGCTTTCCGCAGAGGAAAAAATTGCGGCGGCAAAGCGCATGGAAGCGGCGGCGCTGGCTGGCGCGACGGAAATTGCCTCCTTGGACTACTGCATGCTGGGGACGAGCCTTGGCGAAATCGCCATCAAAAATACAAAGGGGCTGGACGTTTCCCATGCCAAAAACTCTGCGACCGCCTATGTTTCCGCCATCGCCAAGCGCGGCGAGGAAACCAAGACCGGCTCGGATTTCTGGAAGGCGCAGGACTGGAACGCCTTCGATCCCGAAAAGACGGGGCGCGAGGCGGCAAGGCGGGCGGTGTCCCATCTGGGGGCGATCTCCCTTGCCAGCGGCAAATATGATGTGGTCTGGGATTGCCGCGCCATGGCGTCGCTTCTGGGCGTATTTGCGGGGGTTTTCTTCGGCGAGAGCGTACAGCGGGGCTTTTCCCTGCTGGCGGGGAAGGTCGGCAGTCAAATCGCCTCGGAGAAGGTCACGCTGCGCGATGATGCGCTGCTGCCGGATGGCTATGCATCGATCCCTTTTGACAGCGAGGGCGTTTCCGGCAAGAATAAGGCTGTGGTCGAGGGGGGCGTGCTGAAGACCTTCCTCTATAACCGCAAATCCGCCAAGAAGGACGGCGTATCCTCCACGGGCAATGGCTTCAAGGCGGGGCTGACCGGAGCCGTGCAGACTGGCTGCACCAATTTCTACCTTGCGGCGGGAACAATGCCGCAGGAGGAGCTGCTGGCAAAGCTGGGCGACGGCATTTATCTGACAAGCCTGATGGGGCTGCACGCCGGGGCGAACGCCGTTTCAGGCGATTTCTCGCTTTCCGCGGAGGGATTTTTGGTCGAAAAGGGCAAAATTACCACTCCTGTGGAGCAGATTACCGTTGCGGGGAATTTCTATCAGCTTCTGGAGAATTTGGAGGAGCTGGCAAGCGATTTATACTTCGGGACAAACGGCATCGGCTCGCCCTCCGTGCTGCTGCGGCAGATGGATATTGCAGGAAAGTAACAACTTGCATCCGAAATGTTTTCTATAGACGGAAAAATGTTTTTGGAAAAAAGACAAAAAATGGTTGACAACGACAATTTTCATGGTATCATTTGATATTATTGCAGAAAATTATCGCGGCAACCATTTTTTTGATAGGAGGAAAAAAGCATGGAGCAGGTCGTAAGAAAAATTGCGCTTCTGGGCATGGGGACAGTCGGCAGCGGCGTTTATCAGATTTTGGAAAACAGAAAGGACGATATGCCCTTTCAGGTGGGCGCGGCAATCGAGGTCGCAAAGGTTCTGGTGCGCAATAAGGCGAAATATGCGCAGAGCGTTCCGGCGGAAAAGCTGACCGATCGCTGGCAGGATGTGATCGAGGATGAAAGCATTGATATGGTGGTCGAGGTGATGGGCGGCATCGAGCCTGCGCGCAGCTATATCACCGAGGTGCTCAAAAAGGGCAAGCATGTCGTTACGGCGAATAAGGACCTGATGGCGGTGCATGGGCATGAGCTGCTGGAGCTGGCGAAGGAGCATCATTGCGATCTGCTCTTTGAAGCGGCGGTTGCGGGTGGCATTCCCATCATTCGCCCCCTGAAGCAGTGCCTTGCGGGCAATAACATCACAGAGGTAATGGGCATCATCAACGGCACGACGAACTTCATCCTGACCAAGATGCAGGAGGATGGGATGGATTTTGCGGAGGCATTGCAGCTGGCGACCGACCTTGGCTATGCCGAGGCTGACCCCACGGCGGATATCGAGGGCTACGACGCGGGGCGCAAGCTGGCGATCATGGCTTCCATCGCCTTCCATACGCCTGTGACATTCGACAACGTATATACGGAGGGCATCTCCAAAATCACGGCGAAGGATATGCGCTATGCGCAGGAGCTGGGCTGCTGCATCAAGCTGTTGGGCATTGCGAAGAATACGGAGAGCGGCATTGAGGTGAAGGTACATCCGACGATGATCCCTGCAACGCACCCTCTGGCGGCGGTCAATGATGCGTTTAACGCGGTATTCGTGCATGGCGACGCGGTGGATGATGCGATGTTCTACGGCAGAGGGGCAGGCTCCCTGCCGACTGGCAGCGCGGTTGTGGGCGATATTATGGATGTGGCGCGGAACATGGCTTTTTCTTGCAACGGCAGGATCGGATGCAGCTGCTACAAGAGCCTGCCGATCAAGGAGATCGGGGAGACGACCAGCAGCTATTACATCCGCATGAAGCTGGAGGACAGAGCGGGCACGCTGTCGGCGCTGGCTGGCGTTTTGGGCAGCAACAATGTGAGCATTTCTGTTTTGCTGCAGAAGGCGAAGGAGAACGAGACGGCGGAGGTCGTGATCGTGACCTACGATGTGGAGGAGCGGCGGTTTAACGATGCGATGACCGTGCTTTCCACGATGTCGCTGGTGAAGGAGATTTCGTCTGTGATCAGGGTGTATTAAGGGCAAGAGCGGAAGACCTTGAGGGCTCTGCCCCCAATACCCCAAAGACCTTGAGGGCTCTGCCCTCAAACACCCGCAAGGGGGCTCAGCCCCCTTGACCCTGATTGCACGGGAACGAAAAGACCGTGGGACGCTGTCCCACCACCCTGCAAGGGGAGTTCCTCCCCTTGACCCCGTTTGCGCAGGAGCGATTCCCGCTCCTGCGGAGAAAAAAATAAAATATTTTGGTAAAAAATTACCGCTTGTGGAAGGGGAAATACGTTTTCCTATTCACAAGCGGTTTTTGCTATTTTATCTCAATTTGCACCCGCAAACGCATGGATAT
>CAVGZD010000076.1:0-8383 GCA_963633805.1 Lachnospiraceae bacterium
AGCGCAAGTATCGCCAGCAGTGCAAGCAATTTTCTTCTCATTTTCGTAGCCATCCCTTCTGTTTCCGTGCGCTGCTTCGCTCGATCATTTCCGCAGATCATCCAGAAGCTGCGTTTTGCCCTCTGTCTGCGCGTCCTTCATTTTGATGACCTTCGCGGGAGAGCCGGCGGCAACCGCCCCTGCGGGGATATCCTCCGTTACGACCGCGCCAGCGGCAACGACCGCGCCCTTGCCGATGCGCACGCCCTCCAGCACAACCGCGTTCGCGCCGACCAGAACGTCATCCTCCACGATCACAGGCGTTGCGGAGGGCGGCTCCAGAACGCCCGCCAGCACAGCCCCTGCGCCGATATGCGCATTCCTGCCGACCGTCGCGCGTGCGCCCAGAACGGCGTTCATGTCGATCATCGTACCCTCGCCGATCTCCGCACCGATATTGATGACTGCGCCCATCATGATCACCGCGTTTTTGCCGATCTTCACGCGGTCGCGGATGGTGCAGCCCGGCTCGATGCGCGCGTCAATGCCCGTGATGTCCAGCATGGGGATGGCGGAATTTCTGCGGTCGTATTCCATGTAGCTGTCCTTGATTTTCGCCTGATTTTCGGCAAGAACTGCCTGTACGGGCTGTACATCGCCCACCAAGATCCAGAAATCCCCTGCACCAAAGCGCTTCACGCCCTCCGGAACAGCCGCCGCGGACAGGTCGCCCTGCACCAGTGCCTTCACAGGAGTCGCCTTTTTGGCGTCCTTGATAAATTTTGCAATTTCATACGGGTTCGTCATATCATATTCCATGAAAATGCCTCCTTCAAAGTTGTTTTTTAGAATCGAATCGCCGAAAAGTTCAAAATCCTCTCGCAAGCGAGCTTGCGTCGGGCTTTGACCTTTCTGGTTTTTCCGTATCGGATCGCTCCGCGCCCTGCGCTCCCGCGCTCCCCCAAAATCATTCGTGATCTGCGCATTTTTCTGCGCAAAATGCTGGATCACTCATATTTTGGCAGGTCGCAAAGTCAAAGACCCTCTCGCAAGCGAGCTTGCGTCGGGCTTTGACCTTGCGACCTTGATACGGTACATTATACCCGAAATTTACCGATTTTCCAATATCCTGATTGACAAATCCCGAAAAACATGAAAAAATTTACACAGGATATACACGAAAGGAGTGGGCTTATGCAGGAATTATTGACGAACATACGCCGTGCGCTGCATCGCATCCCGGAGGGCGGGCTGAAGGAGCACAAAACGGCAGACTATATTCGCAAAACGCTGGCAGATTTCGGTGCGCCGCAGATCGAAACATGGCTGGAGACGGCGGTAGTGGCGGTATTCGGCGCGGAGAGGGAGAAGGGGACGGTCGCTTTCCGCGCGGACATGGACGGGCTGCCCGTTTGCGAGCCGCCGAAGCCCTACGCATCCACGCACGAAGGCTGGATGCACGCTTGCGGACACGACGGACACATGACGATCCTGCTGGGCTTTGCGAAATATCTCTGCGAGCATCCCGAAGCCTATGCCGATCGCCGCGTGGTGCTGATCTTTCAGCCCGCGGAGGAGGGACCGGGCGGCGCAAAGCTGCTGATTGATGCGGGGCTTTTGAAAAAATACAACATCAAAAAGATCATCGGCTGCCACATCTTCCCGCAGGTGGCGCAGGGGAAGATTGCCTGCAAAAAGGGCGCAATGATGGCGAGAAATGGCGAGGTGACGCTGCGCATTCACGGCAGGAGCGCACACGGCGCACAGCCGCAGCTCGGCAGTGACGCGGTTCTGGCGGCGGGCGCGGTCATCACGGCGATCCACACCATCCTCTCGCGCAACATATCGCCCTTGGACAGCGGCGTGCTGACCTTTGGCTCTGTGCATGGCGGCGAGGCATGCAATATCATCGCGAAGGAGGTCGTGCTGGAAGGAACGATGCGCGCCTTTAGCGATGATGCCTACGAGACAATGGAACGGCGGGTGCATGAGGTCGTGCGAGGTGTTGCGGCGGGCTATGGCTGCGTGGGCGAGGCGGAATTTCGGCATATGTATCGCGTGGTGGATAATGATGCGGGGCTGGTGCAGCTTTTGGAGCGGGTCTGCGGGGATCGCTATGAGGAAACGCCGCCGTACATGCTGGCGGAGGATTTTTCGCTCTATCAGACGGAGATTCCGGGGATGTTTTTCTTCCTCGGCAGCGGCAACGCAGAGAAGGGCTTTGTGCATCCCCTGCATAGCGCGGAGTTTGATTTCGATGAGAGCATACTTGCCACAGGGGTGGAGACGTATGCGAAGCTACTGGCGGAGATGTGAAGAGCTAAGACCTTGGGACGCTGTCCCAAGCCCTGCAAGGGGGCTTAACCCCCTTGACCCCATTTGCGCAGGAACGATTCTCGCTCCTGCGGGGGAATAAGACCGTGAGGCGCCGCCTCGCGGGAGGACGGCTTCGCCGCCGCCTTATCTTGGCGGTGCACACACCCCTTGACCCCGGGTGTGCAGGAGGCAAAAAGCAAAGTATTTTGACAAAATAAGACCGCTTGTACAAAGGGAATTGCATTTCCCAATGCATAAGCGGTTTTCTATTTTATTCCAAATTTGCACCTGCAAACGCATGCAATGCGTTTGCCAATCAGGGTCAAGGGGCATGATGCCCCTTGTGTGGTTTGGGACAAAGCCCCACGGTTTTCTCGCTCCTGCGGGAGAGCAAAACAGAATATTTGGGCAAAAAATTACCGCTTGCGAAAGGGGAATTGCATTTCCCAACTCACAAGCGGTTTTTGTATTTTCTTGAATTTTACACCTGCAAACGCATATAATGCGTTTGCTATAGCGGGGTTCGAAGGGGATGAAATCCCCTCGCAGGGGCTTTGGGGGCAGAGCCCCCAAGGTCTTAAAGGTCTTCCGCCCCTCACTCCTGCGATACCAGCTTGTATAGGTTCGCCTTGTGGAACGCCGCGCCGACCACGAAGAAGATCACAATGCCAGCGCCGCCCTGCACCAGATTCTCCGGGATAGACGTTGCAGAAACCACAAAGCTGCTGTGCAGAATGCCGCCGCCGATGAAATAGCCGAATACCATCCACGCAATGCCGGCAATCGCAGCCAAAAAGTTACGTCCCGTAAAGAATTTCGCCTGTACGCCCTTTTGCTGCGCGATCTTGCCGATCAGATAGCCCATAACGCCCTTGATAATGAAGGTAAAGGGCGCCCAATGCGCATAGCCGGACAAAATATCCGCCAGCGCCGAGCCGATGCCGCCAGCCAGCATACCGTATCTCGCGCCAAAAAATACCGCAATCAGCAGGATCATACTGTCTCCCAGATGGATGTAGCCCTGCGTCGCAGAAACGGGGATCTGGAACATCATCGTGCAGACCGTCACCAGCGCGATCATCAAGCCCTGCAGGCAAAGCTGTTTTGTTGTCATTTTCATAATGATTCCTCCTTTGTGATGCAATGCGACAGGAAAACCGATTTTTCCGACGCTTTTTCTGTTTCCCATCATAGCATAGTCATCGGAATTTTTCTACTGCCGCGCGCGTGGTATATGATATTGTATGGGTACAATGCAGAACAGCGTATCGGTACAATTTGGAAGGTCACAGGAAGACCGTGGGGCGCCGCCCCACCACCCCCAAAAACCTTGGGGCTTTGCCCCAAACCCCAGCAGGGGACTTGTCCCCTGCACCCCGTTAGCGCAGAAGCGATTCTCGCTCCTGCGGGGAACAAAAATCGAATATTTGGGCAAAAAAGACCGCTTGTGCAAAGGAAAATAGCGTTTCCCAACTCACAAGCGGTTTTCTGTTTTACTCCATATTTGCATCCGCAAACGCATGAAATGCGTTTGCCAATCAGGGTCAAGGGGCATGATGCCCCTTGCAGGGGCGTTGGGGACGGCGTCCCCAAGGTCTTATGCTCTTACAGCGTTCGCGCCCGCATGCAAAAATCACAGCAGTCCCCGCCATGCCCCAGCGTCTTCGTCCTGTGCCAGAATAGCTTGGGATGCAGCGAACCATAGGCAATGTCGTCGCTGTCGCAGAAGCAGCAACAAAGCTCCAGGCAGCCCTGCTCCGCGCAGACATCGTTGTACGGACACTTCGTCATATCGATCCGCCAGACGCTCTTGCTGACCCGAATCGCCCTGGCAGCAAAACCAGCCGTCTCCCCGAAGAGCTTTGGCGTTTGTGTCGCAAAAACGCCCGGCACAAGCCGGTATAGCCCCGGAATCCGCAGCAGCAGACGGATCACCCGCCGCATCCTCCGCGCGTGCGCCGCCACATAGCCGTGGACACAGCGCAAGGCATCCCGCTTCGGCATGACATCCTGTAGTGTTTTGTATGCCGCAATGCCTGGCATAATTTGATTCTCCAAATGCCGCCGCTTTTGCTTGCTCGCGTTGGCATATTCCGTGCGCAGATCGCTCAATCGCTGTGTATATGCAGCGCATAGTGCGCCGGACTGCTCCGGAAAACGCCGCGCAACGGTTTTCTGAAAGGCAGCTATAATGTAGTTTTTTCCATTTTTCGCCTCTCCTTTCTCATAAAATGTCGCTTATGTGGGTATATTATAGCATACCCGAGGGAAAATGGGATATGGGAAGCCAAATTGCTTTCAAAAAAATGATAAAAATTAAGAAAAAAGTTCTTGACTCTTCCCTTATGCAGTGCTATAATATGTCCTGTGCCAAGTTTGATATGCCGATGTGGCTCAATTGGCAGAGCAGCTGACTTGTAATCAGCAGGTTATCGGTTCGAGTCCGATCATCGGCTTTTCCTGCTGATATGCAGGTGGAGTAGGTTCGAAAGTGGAAGATGGTTTTCATAAAAAAATGATTTCACTACTATGGGTGGATTCCCGAGCGGCCAAAGGGGGCAGACTGTAAATCTGTTGCGATAGCTTCGAAGGTTCGAATCCTTCTCCGCCCATTTCACAATTTTATACTGCCGCGGAGTAGAGCAGTCCGGTAGCTCGTCGGGCTCATAACCCGGAGGTCGCAGGTTCAAATCCTGTCTCCGCAATGATCAATATGTACGCCTATGTTTACGGTGCAAGAACCGTCAGCATGGGCGTATATTCTTACCAGTTCTCTGATTGCTGCTGCGGGGTTGCGCTCCAATTCCTCGGCGGTTCTTTTCATATAGCTAATCAGCGCCTCGCGGTCAACTCTACCCGTTTTCGTCTCTGCATGAGAAATAATATCCTCCAGTTCAGATTTGCGCACACGCAGGCGGTCGATTTCCTCCTGCAATTCGGGCATAACGATGCCGTTTAGGATGGCTGTTACGCCATTATTGATTTTTGTTGTGATTTCCCGCAGCTCTTTTTTCTCTGCTGCAACATTTGGGGATACCTTGGTAAGCTGCGCCATGATCGAGTCTGCTTCGCGGGCAAAATCCATGCGGCGGATGTAGTCCTTTACCTGATTGATCACAAATTCTTCCAGACGAAGCCCGCTGATATTCTTTGCATTGCAGCTATGGTTACGGTATTTTGTGCCGCACACATAGGAAACAGTTTGATAGCCCTTTGTATTCGTGCCGGTGTGGCCGACAAAAGCCCCACCACAGCAATCGCAGGTGATCAAGCCAGACAGGAGATATTCTCTTTTCGCCTTATTGACAGCCCTTCTTTTTGTATCTGCCATTCTATTACGCACCCTTTCCTATGTATATTGCTCCACCAGCGCGGGGATAATGCCCTCGATCTTGACGATGTTTAGATTGGGCTTGCCCCCTGCCCATTTGTTCATGATTCTGTATTGCTTTTTATTCCAAGTATATGTACCGATATATCTCTCATTCTGCAGGATATTTTTTAGCTGCGGCTTGCCAATGACTGCGCCGCGCCGCCCTCTCAGACCTCCAAGCGCACGGATAATCGCCTCATAGCTTTTTCCAGCGGCATACATATCGAAAATCATGCGTACATGCGGAGAACTACAGGAGCATTCTGGAGCTGCTGAAAAAGGCGCTGATCGCCAATGCGCGAGGCTATGATGCGAAGGATGACCGGCTGTCGGGCAATCCCAATCAGATGAATATTCAGTCGATGTATTCCGATATCGACCTTGACGCGAACGGCATGGAAACGGAATTTCAGGCGGCATTCGAGGAGCTGCTGTGGTTCATCCGGCAGGATCGGAGCAATCGTGGGCTGGACGGAGACGCGGATTTGCAGGTTGTGTTCAACCGCGACATTCTCATCAATGAGACGGAATCCATCACGAATTGTGCAAAATCTGTCGGGCTGCTGTCGAATGAAACCATCGTGGAGCAGCACCCTTGGGTGACGGATGTGGAATTGGAGCTGGCGCGTCTGCAAAAGGAGCAGGCGGACGCGCTGGAGCGGGCGCAGGAGTACGACGGGGCGTTCGGGCAGGATGATGGCGGGGATGGCGCATGAAAAACGCAGCGTATTGGCGGAGGCGCTTCGCCATGATCGAGGAAGCAGCCCATCGGGACGCGCAGGAGACGGTCCGCACGCTTGAGGGCTATTATCTGGACGCGCAACGGGCGGTGCAGAGGGAAATTGAGCTTTGGTATGCGCGTTTCGCAAAGGAAAATGCAGTCAGCCTGAGCGATGCGCGAAGGCTGCTGAACGCGGGGCAGCTCGAGGAATTTCGCTGGGATGTGGAGCAGTATATCAAAATCGGGGAGCAGAGCGGGCTGGATGCAAAATGGCTGAAAAAGCTGGAAAATGCATCCGCCCGTTTTCATATTTCGCGGCTGGAAGCGATTCAAGTTTCTATCCAGCAGCAGATGGAGCTGCTTTTCGGCAATCAGACCGATGAACTGGATGCGTTGCTGCGGCGCACGGCGGGCAATGGCTACACCTATGCCGCCTACGAGATCCAGAAGGGCATCGGGCTGGGCTGGGATGTCACGGGACTTGACCAAAGGCGGCTTGACCTCCTGCTCTCGAAGCCCTGGACGAGCGATGGGCGTACCTTCCGCGACCGCTGCTGGACGAAAAAGCAGGAGCTGGTCGATGCGGTGCAGAAAGAGCTGGTGCAGGGCATGCTGCGCGGCAGTGACGCGCGGAAAATCACGGAAAATATCCGTAAACGCTTCGGGGTCAGCCGCTATCAGGCGGCGCGGCTGGTGCATACGGAAACGACCTACTTCAATGCCGTTGCCGCAAAGGAATGCTATAAGGATTTGGACGTGGAAAGCGTGGAGATCCTCGAGACGCTGGATGGGAAAACCTGCGCCATCTGCGGGGAGCTGGACGGGAAAATCATCCCCATGACGCAGTATGAGCCGGGCGTGACCGTGCCGCCCTTCCATCCGAATTGCAGGGGCACGACCGCCCCCGCGATTGATCGGGAGTATCTGGGCGAGCGGGCGGCAAGAGGCGCGGATGGAAAGACCTATTATGTGCCGGGGGATATGACGTATCGGGAGTGGAAAAAGGCGTTCGTGGAGGGGGACCGAAAGGGATTCGTTTCGGATGGATTCGGTGTCATTGCGGAGAAGGCATACAAAGATGTTACAAGCCTTTGGCGCGGCGACAAAGAAGACCCTGCGGCCGTGGAGGATTTGCACGCATATACATCAGGGGGCATTACTTATACGGTCGATGGCCACAATGTTGTTTTGGATTATTCAAGCCACGAAAAAGAAATTGCTGAACTGCTGGCAATGGAGACAGGTAAGCGCGTGCAAATGGTTCCGCGAATCAATCATCCGCAGGGAATATCCACGCCGGACTACTTAATTCAAGGGATTGGGTACGACCTGAAAACAATAGGAGCCGGAGCGGGAGAAAATACGATTTTCAACAGACTAAAGAAGGCCAGAAAACAAGCAAATCGTTTCATTGTCGATGTGACCTTTGCGACAAATCTGGATGAGGCCGCCGTTTTGGAACAGGTGGAACGAGTTTTTCAACGCGAATCGACAGGGTTTGTTCAGGAAGTTGTGATAATTCGAGACGGAATGATCGTAAAAGTCGTAAAAAGGGCATAAAGAGAGCCGACACACCGCCACATCTCAAAAAAGAGAATAACCAGCAGCGACCGGCTCTACATCTATAGTATATGATATAGCATCCTAAAAATCAAGAGAGAAAGTTTAGCTTTAGTACTTTGACAATAGCTTTCTACAATGCGGCATACGATGTTTCAGGCATCTTTACAAGGGTGCTTTTTTCATGCCCTGAGCACGGCACAAAACTGCTCTGTCGGGACAAACGAGAGAGAAGAAAGGAGTGGATACAGAATGACAAAAGACGATTTAGTCGCGCTGGGCTTGACCGAGGAGCTGGCGAAGAAAGTCGCCGCGCAGTTGGAGCGTTTCTATGTGGCGAAGGAGCGACTGCGGGAGATTGAGGAGGAGCTGAGCGTCACCAAGGACACCATCAAGGAGCGTGACGGGCAGCTGGAAACGCTGCGCAAGGCTTC
>CAVGZD010000077.1:0-8036 GCA_963633805.1 Lachnospiraceae bacterium
TCAGCCGCGCTCGGCGACCATCCTTATTCTACCACAAATCCCCTTTTTCGACAAGTATGCCCCTTTATATTTGACAAATCCGCTCGTCTCTGCTAATATAATAAAAAAGGATTGCCGCTCTCGCAAGGCGGTCAGTCCCAAAAGTTTTGGTGCTATGACCGTCTAACTTCTGTTAGGCGGTCGTTTTTTTATCAATCCCTGTCTTGATACAGGGAGATAAGCATGATGATGAGCATACCCAATTGAATTAAATCGGTATATGTAACATACATGATGCGTCACCTCCTTTGACGGAGAGTGACTAACCGCCGAACGGCAATCCTCAGCCGCGCTCGGCGACCATCCTTATTCTACCACAAATCCCCTTTTTCGACAAGGAAAACCGGGATGTCTCCACCCCGGCTTTCTTCTTCCTATCCCATCTTACTGTTCAGCCAGCTTCTTATAGGATTCATATTTCACTTTTGCATTCTCCGCAGCCTCTTTGAGCAGCACTTCTGCTGTCTCAGGGAAGGTACGAACCAGAGATGCATAGCGCACCTCGCCCATCAGGAAGTCATTGAGATCCATCGTAGGCTCTTTGGAATCCAGAATGAAGGGATTCTTGCCTTCTTTCTTCAATTCGGGATTGAAGCGATACAGGTTCCAATAGCCGGATTCTACAGCCAGCTTTGCTTCTGTCTGGGAATTTGCCATGCCCTTTACGATACCATGGTTGATGCAAGGCGCATAAGCGATGATCAGGGAAGGCCCCTTATATGCTTCCGCTTCCTTGAGCGCCTTGATCAGCTGGTTCGGGTTTGCGCCCAGCGCAACCTGTGCCACATAAACATAGCCATAGCTCATTGCCAGCGCGCCCAGATCCTTCTTCACCGTCGGCTTACCGCCTGCTGCGAACTGTGCAACTGCGCCGATAGGCGTTGCCTTGGAGGACTGACCGCCGGTGTTGGAGTAAACCTCGGTATCTACGACCAGAATGTTTACATCGCGGCCGCTTGCCAGAACGTGATCCAGACCGCCGTAGCCGATATCGTATGCCCAGCCGTCGCCGCCGTACATCCACATGGACTTCTTCGTCAGGTGTTCCTTATTTTCCAGAATGAACTCCTTCAGCTCTGCAGCTTCGCCCTCTGCCTTCAGGCTCTCCAGCGCTGCCAGCAGTGCGCGGCTGTCCTCTTTGGAGCGGTGACCGTCATCCCAGTTATCCAGCCATACCTGTGCTGCTGCCGCAAAATCTGTGCCTGCGGTCAGGGCAAGGAGGTCTTTTACCTTCATGGTGATGCGTTCTCTCTGCTGTTCTACTGCCAGAACCATACCAACGGAGAACTGCGCGTTATTTTCGAACAGGGAGTTGCTCCATGCGGGGCCCCAGCCCTCTTTATTCGTTGTATAAGGCACGCAGGGTGCTGCCGCGCCCCAAGCCTGTGTGCAGCCTGTTGCGTTTGCCAGATACATTCTGTCGCCATAAAGCTGTGTCATCAGCTTTGCATAAGCCGTCTCGCCGCAGCCTGCGCAGGCGCCGGAGAACTCCAGCAGGGGCTGCTCGAACTGAGAACCCTTTACGGAGAACTTATCCATCGGATTCTTCTTATCGGAAAGCGCCATGGAATAATCCCAGTTCGGCTGCTCGGGCATCTGTGTTTCCAGAGGCTTCATCACCAGAGCCTTTTCCTTTGCAGGGCAGACCGCTACGCACACGCCGCAGCCCTGGCAATCCAGCGGATCAACCTGCATACGGAACTTATACTGCTTGATATCGCCTGCGCCGTTTGCATTCAGAACGGTGTAGGATTCGGGTGCATTTGCCGCTTCTTCCTCTGTCAGCAGGAAAGGACGGATCGATGCGTGAGGGCAAACATAAGAGCACTGGTTGCACTGGATGCAGTTTGCGGGAATCCATTCGGGAACATCGATGGCAACGCCGCGCTTCTCGTATGCGGAGGTGCCCAGAGGCGCTGTACCGTCCTCTCTGCCCGCGAATACGGATACGGGCAGCAGATCGCCCTTGAGCGCATTCATGGGAACCATCAGCTTTTCTACAAATTCGGGCAGAACCGCCTTCAGCTCTTCCTTCTTGGGTGCATCCTTGGCATCCTTCCAGCTTTCGGGAACGTCGATCTTCACCAGACCGGTCAGACCCGCATCCACTGCGGCATAGTTCATGTTGACGATCTTCTCGCCCTTCTTGCCGTAGGATTTTACGATAGCCGCCTTCATGTAGTTGACTGCATCCTCAACGGGGATGATATTTGCCAGCTTGAAGAATGCGGACTGCAGGATCGCGTTCGTCTTATTGCCCAGACCGATCTCCTTACCGATCTTGATCGCATCGATGGTATAGAAATGGATGTTATTATTTGCAATCGTTCTCTTTACCTCCGCGGACAGATGATGATCCAGTTCCTCTGCGTTCCATGTGCAGTTGAGCAGGAATGTGCCGCCGGGCTTGATTTCGGATACGATGTCATATTTCTCCATGTAGCTCTGGTTATGGCAAGCCACGAAGTTTGCGTTCTTCGTTACCAAATAGCTGGAACGAATGGGCTTATCGCCAAAGCGCAGGTGAGAACGGGTGATACCGCCGGATTTCTTTGTGTCATATTCAAAGTAAGCCTGTGCAAATTTATCGGTATGGTCGCCGATGATTTTGATGGAGTTCTTGTTCGCGCCAACCGTACCGTCGGAGCCAAGACCCCAGAATTTGCAGGATACTGTGCTTTCATCGGACAGATCGGGCTCTTCGCCGACCGTCAGGGAGCTATTGGAAACATCATCAATGATACCAACGGTGAAATGATGCTTCTGTGCGCCTTTCATGTTGTCAAATACAGAAATAATCTGCGCGGGCGTTACGTCCTTGGAGGACAGACCATAACGACCTGCCAGCACCTTCGGCGTTCTGCCTGCTTCCACCAGTGCGGAACAAACATCGCTGTACAAAGGCTCGCCCAGTGCGCCGGGTTCCTTTGTTCTGTCCAGAACCGTAACTACCTTTGCGGATTCAGGCAGAGCGTTCAGGAAATGCTTCAGGGAGAAAGGTCTGTACAGGTGAACCTGCAGGAAACCTACCTTTTCGCCCTTTGCCGTCAGGCTCTCCACAACCTCCTGCGCAACGCCTGTTACAGAGCCCATCGCGATAATCACGTGCTCTGCATCCGCTGCGCCGAAGTAGTTGAACAGCTGATAATTTCTGCCTGTGATCTTGTTGATCTCATGCATGTATTCCTCTACGATTTCAGGCAATCTGGTGTAGAAAGGCGTGCATGCCTCTCTGTTCTGGAAGAATACGTCGGGATTCTGTACCGTGGAGCGCTGTACGGGGTGTTCGGGATTCAGCGCGTTCTTTCTGAATTTCTTCAGCGCGTCCTGATCCATCAACTTGCCCAGCTCTTCGTAATCCATTACTTCGATCTTCTGCAGCTCATGAGAGGTACGGAAGCCATCGAAGAAATGCACGAAGGGAACAGAGCCCTTGATTGCAGCCAGATGCGCCACGCCGCCCAGATCCATAACCTCCTGCACGGATGCGGAGGAGATCATTGCGCAGCCGATCTGACGACAAGCCATAACGTCGGAATGATCGCCGAAGATGGAGAATGCATGGGTACCAACCGTACGGGATGCCACATGGAATACGCCGGGCTTAAGCTGACCTGCGATACGATACATCGGAGGGATCATCAGCAGCAGACCCTGCGATGCGGTATATGTCGTTGCCAGCGTACCTGCCTCCAGCGCACCGTGCATCGCACCTGCCGCGCCTGCCTCGGATTCCAGCTCCAGCAGACGAACGGTCTGCCCGAAGAGGTTCTTCTTGCCGTTTGCAGCCCAGCTGTCAACATGCTCCGCCATAGGAGAGGAAGGGGTAATGGGGTAAATCGTTGCTACTTCCGTAAACGCATAGGAAACGTATGCAGCAGCTTCATTACCGTCCATGGTTTTCATGATTTTTGTACTCATGGATGAAAAACTCCTTTCATATAATAATGCTATGGGTTAATTGCCTACTTTCTAAATCTTTTGTATAGTTTTATATTAGATTACTTATAATTTATTGTCAATCATGTACGAAGAAAAGTACCTGATTTTAGGTACTAAATCAAGTACCTATAAAAAATAGACGAAAATTGCAAAAATAAAAACGCAAATTACATACAATTTGCAGCGAAAACGATTTTCAGACAGCAAAGGGATTTTTTGACATTATTTTCGGCTCTGCGGAAACAGGGAGAATTGAGGGGATCGAAATGGAATATGGAGAAATTCGCTTTTTGGCGCGGGGGGAAGAGCTGCTGCTGCCCGCTTGGACGAAGCTGCTGCCCGCGGCATGGCGGGAGCGATACATAGAAAAATGCCGCCCCACTCGGCTGGAACGCGAAAAGGGGCATCCCATCGGCATTTTGCAGACCACGCGTGAGGGGATGCGCAATGCCGTCTGGCGCAAAAATGCCGCCGCCCTGCTGGAAAAACTGCGGCAGGAGGGGGTCGGCATTGTCGTCCCTCCATCGGAGGGCGAGCTGCCGCGGGATATCCTTCCCTTTGCCGAGGGACGCAGATTGGCGGCTGTTTTCGCCTTTGCGGGAGCAAACGAGGCTCTGCGCAGGCAGGGCAAGGAGCCGGCGGCATGCTCCTATCTCATCGCGGGGGGCGAGCCGCAGATCTGGCGCAGAACGCTGGATGCTATGGGAAATGAGGTCAATCACCTGAGCATTTTCACGGCAGAACCGATGGCGGTGAGGGAGATCGCGGAGGAATTGTATGTGGAGCGGGGCTTGTCCGTGGAGATCTTTTCCTCGCCGAAGAACCCTGCCTTCGGGCGGGCGGACGCCATCCTCTCCTGCGGCATGGAGCAGCGCGCCTATGAGCATATCCTCAAGCGGGACTGCTTCTGGCTGGATCTGGCGGGCAATCGCCCTGCCCTGCGGCGCATCCTGCAAAATCGCCCGGATATTGCGGCGGCGGAGGGCTTTTTCTTCCGCGTGGGCGATGCGCAACTGGAGGGACGCTTCGCGGAGGCGGAAGCCTATCTGCGCTGCGATGCCTTTCGGGAGAGCTTCGGCGCGGAGGATGCGGCGGCGGGACTGTATCCCCTGCTGAAGGAAGGGGGCTTTGCGGTGGCGGGGTTTTCGGCGTTCGGAAGGCGTGTCAAAATCAGGAAAAATTGAAATCAGTCGCAGGTTGACAGTAGGAATAAAAGCTGCTACCTTCGATGGACAGGAGCACACGCGCTTCTCAAAGCGGATCTTGGACGATTTTTGCGTTATTCTCCCTTGACGTGCCTTTAGGCACGCCGGCGGTCGTCTGCCTGAAAATCGCCTCAAACTACGCTTTGAGAAGTCTGTGAGCGGAGACTCGTTGCATTTGCTGTTATGCAAGGCTTTCGAGTGAAGGCGTACCCGAAGGTACGGCGAACGAGAGTAACACAGCAGAACGGCAAATGCAGCAGCATCCGCCGCGTGTGCCCTTGTTCATCGAAGGTAGGATGAGTATTAAAGAAGGATTGTCGCCCCCGGTCAGGCGGTAACCCCTCGGATGATGAGTTGTTGCCGCTTAGCTCAAGCTAGGCGGCAGTTATTTTTTTGCGCAGATAATGCACAAGGTAACAACCTCAATGATTACGATCGTATATGCGAATAGATCCGTGTATGCAAGGAACCTCTGATTTGATCCGGTGCGCAGAGCAGCGAGGAAGATTTTTCGCCAGATCTCACAAAAACCGGGGGGAATACCCAAAGGTATTTTCGAGGATTTTTATGAAATTTGGCAAAAAATTAACCGCTGATATGCGTGCCGGCGATTAGATCAGAGATTCCTTCGCCATATGCGCCACCCCCTTTCGGAAGGGCGACCGCCAAAGCGATAATCCATAGGCAGATTGTACCATACCTCCTCGATTTCGACAAGGATTTCTAAAAGGATAACCGGGGAAATCATTGACATTTTGGGAAAGGTTCGCTATAATTCAGTAGTAGATGCAAGGAGGGAGGACGTTTCCTCCCTTTTCGTTGTACGCAGAAAATCATCAGAAAAAATGAGGAGTGACCATCCAATGACGGAAAAGAAAGTCGTTTTGACCTACGAAGGTCTGAAAAGCATGGAGGCGGAGCTGGAAAATCTCAAGACCGTCAGAAGAAAAGAAGTGGCGGAGAAAATCAAGGAAGCCAGAGGACAGGGTGACCTTTCCGAGAACGCGGAATATGACGCGGCGAAGGAGGAACAGGCGGAGATCGAGGCGCGTATCGTTCAGCTGGAAAAAATGCTGCGCAATGCGGAGATCATTGACGAGGACGAGGGCGCGAAGGATACGATCAGCCTTGGCACGACCGTGACTCTGCTGGATGTGGAATTTAATGAAGAGATGGAATACACCATCGTCGGCTCTGCGGAGGCTGATCCCATGAACGGCAGAATTTCCAACGAATCTCCCGTCGGCATGGGTCTTTTGGGGCATAAAAAGGGCGAGCGCATCTTCATCGATACCCCGGATGGCGAGGTCATTTTTGAAATTCTGAAATTTACGAAATAATACGGCAGAAAAAAGGGATGGGAGGAAATACCGTGGCAGAGGAAAGCAAGGAAACAAAGGAGCTGACCCAGCAGGAGTTGAGTGAGCAGAATCGAATCAGACGGGAAAAGCTGGCGCAGCTGCAGGAGGATGGCAAGGATCCTTTTCAGATTGTGAAATATGACACGACGCATCACAGCGACGAGATCCGTGCGCATTTTGAGGAATTGGAGAACAAGGACGTCTGCATTGCGGGGCGCTTGATGAGCAAGCGCATCATGGGCAAGGCTTCCTTCTGCAATATTCAGGACAGAAACGGCAATATCCAGTCCTATGTCAGCAAGAATGACGTAGGCGAGGAGGATTACGCTGCCTTCAAGAAATATGACATTGGTGACATCATTGGCGTGAAGGGCTTTGTATTCAAGACAAAGACGGGTGAGATTTCCGTACACGCGAAGGAGGTCGTGCTGCTGAGCAAGAGCCTGCGCGTGCTGCCCGAAAAATTCCATGGGCTGAAGGATCAGGAGCTGCGCTATCGCCAGAGATATGTGGATCTGATCGTAAATGCGGAATCCAGAGATACCTTCATCAAGCGCTCCAAGATCATCTCCGAAATTCGCAAATTCTTGGACGGCAAGGGCTTTTTGGAGGTGGAAACGCCTGTTTTGCAGACGATCCCCGGCGGCGCGTCCGCAAGACCTTTTATCACGCATCATAACACGCTGGATATCGATATGTACTGCCGCATCGCGCTGGAGCTGCCGCTGAAGCGTCTGATCGTGGGCGGCTTTGAGCGCGTATACGAAATCGGGCGCGTGTTCCGCAACGAGGGCATCTCCGTGCGCCATAACCCCGAATTTACGCTGATGGAGCTGTATCAGGCATTCACGGATTATAAGGGCATGATGGATATTACGGAGGAAATGTTCCGCACTGTGGCGCAGAATGTGCTGGGGACAACGAAAATCAGCTACGGCGGCTACGAGCTGGATCTGGGGCAGCCCTTCGCAAGAATTACCATGGTGGACGCGGTCAAGCAGCATACGGGCATTGACTTCGATCAGGTTGCCGATACCGAGGAAGCTAAGAAGCTGGCAAAGGAAAAGGGCGTGGCATTCGAGGAACGCCATGTCAAGGGCGACATCCTGAATCTGTTCTTCGAGGAATTTGTCGAAAAGAACCTGATCCAGCCGACCTTCATCATCGATTACCCCGTGGAAATTTCCCCGCTGACAAAGAGAAAGCCCGACAAGCCCGAATTTACAGAACGCTTCGAGCTGTTCATCGTCGGCAGAGAATACGGCAACGCTTACTCCGAGCTGAACGACCCCATCGACCAGCGCGCGCGCTTTGAATATCAGGAATATCTGCGCGAGGCGGGCGATGATGAGGCGAACATGATCGACGAGGACTTCCTGACGGCTCTGGAATACGGCATGCCCCCGACGGGCGGCTTGGGTGTTGGGATCGACCGCTTCGTGATGCTGCTGACCGAATCGGTTTCCATCCGCGACGTTATCCTGTTCCC
>CAVGZD010000078.1:0-7944 GCA_963633805.1 Lachnospiraceae bacterium
TTGAGCACAATCTGCATCCCCTTGGCGTAGGCTTGATCGACGATATAAGAAAGCTGATTGATCTCATTTTGCAGCAGCAGGATGTCGCCGCGCGCAAAATCGCGCAGTACGCTGTCCACATACTCCTCCGTCAGCCTTTGGTTCGCGCCGCCGTAGAGCAGTATGCTGTTCTGCGCATTTTTGTCCACCTGAATGATGGTGTGCCCCGTTTTGCCCTCGATCTTGCGGATATATTCGGCATTCACGCCATACTTTTGGCAGGCATCCAGAAAGGGCTGCCCATCCTCGCCGATCATCCCGCCATGATAGACCGCAACGCCAGCCTTCGCCAGCGCAATGGACTGATTCATGCCCTTGCCGCCCAGAAAAATGTTCATCCCCTCGGAGGATTCCGTCTCCCCCGGCTGCACCATATGATCCACCTTGTATACATAATCCAGATTCATAGAGCCAATATTGAGTATTTTCATTCTGTTCCCTCGTTTTCTGTGATCTCATCGCGCCTCAAGTCTTCTCCCCAAATTATAGCCCGAATACGCGGATGGGTCAATGCCTTCCGGCGCATTTGCCGGAGAACCTCTGAATTATGCATCGGCATGCATATCAGCAACAAATTTTCCATCAAATTCCGCAAAATCCTCAAAAATCCCCCTAGGTATTTCTTTCCATTTTGATAAAATTTCAAAAGTATGCAGTTCGTTGCTCTATGCACCGGAAGAAATCAGAGACGCCCAAGAAATCTTCCATAGAGATAAAAATCCCCCGCAGGGATAACCTGCGAGGGATGGGGCACATCTTGGCAACTTGCCAAAACATGCCAAAGGTAGTTGTTCTCATTTTTCTTCTGTATGACAGCAGCAGCAGCTAGGTTCTTCTGCCTTTTTTTCATGCTGATGCTTATGGCAAGAACCCGAATGAGAGCAGCCGATGCACGCCGCCCCGTTCTTTTTTGCGCGTCTCATATAGTAGATCGCAGCCCCGACAAGAACAATTACGACCAAAGCAGCAATAATATCTGTCATATCAAAGACTCCTTCCGAAGCATCCGCTTCGCCCCGCTAAGCCGCAGGGCAGGTCGGATGATAAAATCACACGCTTATACAGACTTTGCCGTACCGTGCAGTGCATATTCTGTTGTAATATCTCTATTCGCCTTGCGAATCAGATGTGCAATGATTGCAACGATTACGATTACCGCAATCAGACCGGGAACGAATGCCTGACCCAATGTGCCCTCTGTGATCAGTGTACCGATCTGGTATACGAAAAATGCTACCGTAAAGCCGGTCGCAAACTGCAGACCGATGCCGCCGAAGAGCCACTTCTTGCTCTTAATCTCGGAGTTCATCGCGCCCATTGCTGCGAAGCAGGGAGGTGTGTAGAGGTTAAACATCAGGTAAGCCAGAGCGGCAACCTTTGTCAGACCCATGATCGCTGCAACCTCGTTGCCGCCGCCAACCAGAGCCAGCTCTTCTGTATCAATGAAGTTCGTAACACCGTAGCAAACAGCCAGCGTACCAACAACGTTCTCCTTTGCGATGAAGCCTGTGATGGCCGCTGCTGCCAGCTGCCATGCGCCGAAGCCCAGAGGGATCAGCAGGAATGCGAAGGGAGATGCGATGGTAGCCAGGATGGAGGTCTGCTCCATGCCTTCCTCTACCAGCTGCAGCTGCCATGTGAAGGACTGCATGATCTGTACGATCGTGTTGCATACCAGAATGATCGTGCCTGCCTTGATGATATATGCCTTACCACGAGAGCACATGGACAGGAAAGCTCTCTTCAGGCTGGGCAGCTTATATTCGGGCAGCTCCATGATGAAGAAGGACTTTCTTACCTTGTAGCCTGCGATCTTGTTGATCAGCAGTGCGCCGAAGAAGATCAGGATGATACCAACGAAGTACATCAGTGTACCAACCCAAGATGCATCCGCGAAGAATGCTCCTGCGAACAGAGCGATAACGGGCAGCTTCGCGCCGCAGGGCATGAAGGATGCCAGCATAGCCGTTGCTCTGCGTTCTCTTTCGTTACGGATCGTACGAGCCGCCATAACGCCGGGGATCGCACAGCCTGTTGCGATAACGAAGGGGATAACGGACTTACCGGACAGACCAACCTTCTTGAAGATGGGGTCCAGCACAACGGATACACGCGCCATATAGCCGCAGTCCTCCAGCAGTGCCATCAGGAAGTACATTACCATTACCAGAGGCAGGAAGCCGACTACCGCGCCAACGCCGCCAACGATACCATCTGCAACCAGAGCCTGCATGAAGGGAGATGCGCTCTCCAGACTATCTGCAACGAAGCCCTGGAAGGTTTCGATCCAGCCAACCAGAATATCCGCCAGCAGAGGACCTACTGTGGACTGGGAAATATTGAACACCAGGAACATCACAACAACGAAGATGATGATGCCCGCGATGGGGTTTGTCAGAATCGAGTCGATCTTATCCTGCTTGTTGTATTCCTTTGTCAGAACCTTTCTTGTTTCTACCTGTTTTACTACGCTGTTTACAAAGTCGAAACGCTTTCTGTCCGCCTCTGTAACTGCGTCCTTGTTTGTCAGGTCGATTTCGTCCTGAATGAAGGGAGCCATCTGCTTTTTGCCATTGAGGGCAACAGCCGCCTGCACAACATCCTTCAGACCATTATCGCTTGCGGAAACGGAAACTGTGCTGATGACAGGGCAGCCCAGCTTCTCGGAGAGCGCCTTTACATCAATCTTCGTGCCCTTTTTCTCATTGATGTCGCTCTTGTTGAGCGCAACCACAACGGGAATGCCCAGCTCCAAGAGCTGTGTCGTAAAGAACATGGAACGGCTCAGGTTTGTCGCATCCACAATGTTGATGATCACATCCGGATTTTCATGCTTTACATAGGAGCTTGTGATGCTCTCCTCGGATGTGAAGGGAGACATGGAATATGCGCCCGGCAGATCGACCGCTATCAGCTCCTCGCCTTCATAGAAGCTCTTCTTTATGTAGGCCTCCTTTTTATCAACCGTAACCCCCGCCCAGTTACCAACATGTTCATTTCTGCCTGTCAGTGCATTGTACATGGTGGTCTTTCCGCTGTTAGGATTACCTGTCAAAGCAATTCTCATCGGTAAATTCCTCCTTGTTTTTTGTTTGCTTGTACGCCTATGGATACACTGTCCTGCCCCGAATAAGGAGCCAAACGGCAAATTTCCCGTCATATTTTACAAAAATAGAAAAATATCTGAATGATTCCGCTTATCTTTGTCTCATCTGACGAAAAATCTCTCTCGTTTTTCCTCATGCCCAAGCATTTTTGTGCATCCTTGCTAAATTTATCGGTTAGTAAACGCTAACCTTTGCTAAAAATATATGTGGTGATCGCTCACCACTTATATTTCTACAGCCGCTGCCAAATGATCGTCGATGGTATATCTGCCATCCTTAATAGAAACCACACAGCCGCCCTTCACGCGTCTTACGACCGTGATCGGTTCGCCGCTGTAGCATCCCAAAGAAAACAGAAACGCATCCATTTCTTCGTCGTCTGTCACAATGTTTTTGATGATGTATTCCACACCCTCCTGCGCTGCCGTCAAATTCATAAGCATCCTCCTGTTTTCCGCCCCATAATTAGCCAGAACTAATCTTCCAAGAGTTTATCACCGCTAACTTCGTCTGTCAACCATTTTTTATATTTTTCTTAATATTTTTTACAACCCCATCAGATCCCATAGTGGATCACCCATTTCTCTTCGCCCAACGCCCTTTCCAATAGCCTTTTCAATACGCACAGCGCGGGCAGATCGGCAATGACATCGATCATCGCCCCCAGCGATTCGGGCGGGATCAGCGTGATGCCGCAATAGGCAAGCCCCTTGCCCCTGACGGCAAGCGTGTGCCAATAAAGATCAATGGATCGAAGCCCCGCCAGCACGCCCGCTAAATCGTCGTCCTCCACGCAAATGCAGTCGTATTTCCATGGCTCATATGCCTCGTATCGCTCGCCCGGCTGTGGGGCGTCCACCATGATCCCAAATTCGTGCTTCGCCATCTGCATCCCCCCTTGGATCCCGATCCATACCTGCCTATTGATATGATCTATCGAACAAACCACAAAAACCACCCCCGCCGAATGATCCCATCCCCTCTCCCCCCGCAAATGCACGAATGTGCATTTGCTCTAACGGGGTGCAGGGGACAAGTCCCCTGCCGGGAGTTTGAGGGCAGCGCCCTCAAGGTCTTCAGGGGTTTGAGGGCAACGCCCCAAGGTCTTGCGAGAGTTTGAGGGCAGCGCCCTCAAGGTCTTCAAGGCTTTACAGCCCCCCGCGCAAACGCCCCCTCACGGTAGCCCGTGACCTCCTTCATCAGTTCCACCAAACTCCTGCCGGATTGATGCAGCTCGTCCATGGAAATATCCGCCGCAATGCCGCCATCCTTGAGTATCCACGCGCGGTCGATGAAGCTCTCGATCTCCGCGATCTCATGCGTCGTGATCCAAATCGTTTCCTCACCCGTCAGGCTGCCCGCCAAAGCCTGCATGAAATCCTGCCTCGTGAAAATATCCTTCCCAACAAACGGCTCATCCATCACGATATAAGGCGTGCGCTTCGCCATGCCCGCCGCGACCTCTGCCTTCGCCTTCTGCCCCTTGGACATCCGCTTGATGGGCTTCTCCTCCAGCTTGAAAAAGCGCAGCAGCCTTTCATAATACGCCATATCGAAGTTCGGGTAGAAATCCTGCAAAAATCGCCCATATGCCATCGGTGTCAGCTCCTTGAGGAAGCTGCCCGCCTCGCTGATGAAGGCGATCTCGCCATTATGCGCCTGCACGGGCGCGCCATCGATGGTGATGCTGCCGCTTCGGGGCGTCAATATGCCGCAGAGCAGCTTCAGCAGGGTCGATTTGCCAACGCCGTTTTCCCCCAGAACGCCGATGATCTCGCCCTTCTCCACCGTAAAAGAAACATCCTTCAGGATATTTTCTCCCGCGATGTAGGAAAAAGTCAGATCCTTTGCCTCTACCATTTCCGTCCCCTCCATTCTCCCGCAATATAAAGCTTCATGGAACGTCTGTCCTCATTGAAATGCGCCCCTCTGATCTGCTGATTGGTATAGTCCGCCCGCTTTCCCGTATCAATCTCCGCGAGCAGCCCCAGATCGTCCTGCCAGAAATCCGTTTTCAGCAGGCCGCGATACAGCACCTCGCCGCTGCTTCTGTCGCAGACGCGAATCTCGCACTGATCCGAGCCCGTGCCATAGCCGATAATATTGAAAATCTGTTCTTCCTCCTTCGCAGCCGGCCAAGACAGATACAATATGCTCCCGCCGCGCACGACCGCCCGTTCCCCTTCTTCCCGCGCGAGCTGCTCCATGCTGCCGTCCGGCTCGATCCACAGGAGCATCCTGCCCGTGGTCATCATCACGCCGCCAAACTGATTCTCATTCTCCTTTGCCTGCAAATAGCCGCCCACCGCAATCTCCACAGAGCTGCCTTCCTCCCAGGGGACAACGGTGGTATACACCTCGCTTGCAATGATAAAATCCTCGTATTCATATTCATAGTCAACGCTCGCATACCGCTCCGATTCATTTGTGAGCTGCATTTCTGCGCTGCCCAGAAGCTTGCCCTGCGTATCATAAAGGTCTGCAAAAAAACGCTGTCCGTCGGCGCGATAGAGCAAAAGCCGCTCCTGCCCATCGACTGCCGCCAGCCCGACCACACGGCTCTCCGTCACATCCGGAATGGGGATGATCGGCACAGCCTCACCGATTGCGGAGCGGTCATAGGCGCTTTTCTCCGGACTACTTTCTTCGTAATCCACCGGTATTTCCCTGTCATCCGCCATTTCCAATCGGAACACATAGGTCTGCCCCTCGCAGCGTTCATCAGGCGCAGTTACAGCATAGATCGTATCACCGATCTGCGCGGTATAGGTCGTGAGCGTACGATCCGTTTCTCCCGCCACCGTACTGCTGTAGCTATTCCGAATCGCCATATCCTCATTGGTATAGAAATACGGCTTATCCCGCAGGGTCAGCCCCGTATCGTAACGCACTTTGTCAAAATATCCCGTGCTGGAAGTACCCCTCCGCTTCAGAACATTCCATTTCTGAATTTCACAAAACACATCCGCCGCATCCATCGTCACGGTTTCGCCCGGCACCTGTTCGGGACCGCAATAGCCCTCAAAGAGACTCGCCGTGGAACCCTCCTGCCTTGTTACATGGGCATCCTTTGCTGCGATCGGAATGGTTTCCACGTCAAGCTCCAAATAAGCAGGCACATAGTAGAAATTGCCGACCCACCGCGCCGCTCCATTGACCTCCGTCTGCATCAGCCGCTCCAAAGCCTGCACGCCATAGGAATAATGCCTTACCTGCAAGCCATTGCCGGAGATGGTATACTGAAAGCTGCTGCGCTGTCCTCCGCCGTGTCCTTCCAGCGGGAAAGCCGCCAGAGCCGCGCGGTCGCCCTCGATATCCTCCAGCGTAAAATCGCCCATCCCCTTCGCCTGCGCCATGTAGCAGCCGAACACGATAAAGCAAAGTACGGAGCAGAGAATCCCTTCCAAGACCCAATTTCGTTTTTTCATCGCTCTCCCCCCCCTTACAGCGTATAGCATTTGCGCACCATCACCGCAGAGCGCCAGATAAGTACAATCGCCAGAATCAGGCAGCACAGACCGCTGATCAGCGCCGAGCCAACCTCAGTCTGCCCGCCAAACGTCCCATGCAGCCACAGCACCCGCACGATGCAAAACAGCGGGAAAAATACCCCGGCAATCACCGCCGCCACCCGCTCAAATGCCTCGACCGGGCAAAAGCCCGCATAAATCAGGCTTGCCAGAATCAGCAGCATCCCGCTGACCACAAACAATAGCCGCGCCGGGTTGCTTGGGAACGCCACATACAGCCATGCACTGCGCTGAAACGCCAGATAAAGCCCATTCGTCCGCGTTGCATCCAGCCCGCTGATGGTCAGCTCAGGCGAGACGCGGAAAACCTCCTCCGCCGCCGTCTTTGCGTAATTGGACATCATCGGCGCATAAACAGCGACCACGAAAATCAGCCATGCCAGAAAATACAGCAGAATCAGCGCCGCACCCGATAACAGAAACGCAAAATAGACCTCCTCCCGCTTCATGGGCAGGGTGTAGAGCGTGTAAATTTCCTTGCCGTTTGTGTTGTAGCTTTTCGCATGCCAAAAAATCATCCAAAAGACCAGCAGCAGCCCCGACGCAAAATAAAGCGAAATCCAATTTTTGTCCAGAATCATCTCGTAGGAGCGAAAGCTCTCCGCATAGTGTACCACCATTTCAGATTCTTCGCCCGCCTGCGGGAAGGCGTTCGCCAGCAGATTGATCCCCGCCGCGCCAAGTGTCAGCAGCAGCGTCCACAAAAAGCTGCGCCGCGCCATCCATACGAAAAAATAATTGCTTAATTTCCACATTGCTTTCATTCCTCATCCCCCCATTTCTCCTGCAAAAGCTCCTGCACCAAGTCCAGCGTCAGCCCGTTCGCCTTGGCATGCCGCACAAAATCCTCCACCAGCCCCGCCGTCATCTCCTTGCGGATGGCGGAAAAGGCGGCTTCGTCCCACGCAAGCGTGCTGACGGCATTCGGCGGCGTCACCAGATAGCCCTCCTCCTGCATCAGCCGAAATGCCTTCTGCACCGTGTTCGGATTGACCCGCAATAGCGCCGCAAGCTCTCTGCGCGAGGGCAATGCCTCGCCCTGCGCCGCCGCCCCCATGAAAATCTGCTGCTTGACGAACTGCGCGATCTGCAAATAGACTGGCTCGGTGGTATTAAATTGCAGCCTTTCAAAATCGAGCATATGACCTCCCTCCAAACTGTACTATGCCACTCATACACCTCTTGACTGTATTATATCCATGATACACTTTGCTGTCAAGGCATTTTCTGCAATAAAAAAGCAATGCAGACCATTTGATCTGCACTGC
>CAVGZD010000079.1:0-7731 GCA_963633805.1 Lachnospiraceae bacterium
GGAGCGAGAATCGCTCCTGCGCAAACGGGGTCGAGGGGAGGAACTCCCCTCGCAGGGGTGTTGGGGACGGCGTCCCCAAGGTCTTGCAGTGCGCAAGACAAAGCCTTGCGGTCTTCCCATTTTATCCCAATCTGCACCTGCAAACGCATGCAATGCGTTTGCCATAATGGGGTGCAGGGGACGAGTCCCCTGCCGGGGTGTTGGGGCAGAACCCCAAGGTCTTTCGGGCAGAGCCCAAGGTTTCTTCACCCGTTCGTCGCATTGCCGTCCCCGCTGACGGGGATCGCCTCGCCCAGATAGGTCGGCTGCGGCTGCAGCATCGCCACGAAGAAATCCTTCACCCGCGCCAGCAGCTCCCGCGCATCCCGATAGCTCGCTCCGCGATAGCGCACATCCGCCGCCGCAACGCCATAGGCGTCCAGCCCAAGCCGCTCCGCCAGATAGATCGCCCGCGGCAGGTGATAGCCCTGTGAAACCACCAAAATCCGCTCCGCGCAAAAAATATCCCGTGCGCGATACATGCTGTCATAGGTCGAAAAACCCGCATGATCCATGAAGATCGCCTCCGAAGGCACGCCGCGCCCCGTCGCGTAAGCCTTCATGGTATTCACCTCGTCATAGTTCTTCCTGCCATGGTCGCCGCTCATCAGCAGTCGGTCGGACGCCCCCGCTTCATAGAGCGCGATCCCCATATCCAGCCGATCGCGCAGCATCAGGCTCGGCGAGCCATCCTGCCGCACGCCGCAGCCCAGCACGAGAATGCAGTCCGCATCCAGCCCCACCGCATCCTCTGCGGAAAGCATCCGCGCCGCCGTCTGCCGCTGCATATAGCTATTGATGGCAAGCACGCCCACCATGCCCGCAATCGCAAGGCAGAGCAGGCACAGAAGCAGCCTTTTCGCCCAATTTTTTGCCCTGCCGCCCATCAGTCCTCCGTGCGGATCTGCGCACCAAAGGGGGCAAGCGCCAGCATCGCAAATTTGAAATGCTGCAAGCCGAAGGGAATGCCGATGATGGTCAGGCAGCAAGCAATGCCCATCAGCGCTGCTGCTGCCGCCAGCTCAATGCCGCAGAGCAGCACCCAAATCACGTTCAATATAATCGAGCCCGAGCCCATCTTGCCGTAATCGATCACCTTGCCGAAGGGGCAAAGCACCATCTTCGCAAACTTGAAGCACTGCATCCCCACGGGAATGCCGATCACCGTGATGCAGCAGATGCAGCCCGCCAGAAACCAGATGATCGCCTCGATCAAGCCGCCCAAAATCAGCCAAACAATATTTCCTATCACCTGTAAAAATGTCATAGCTTCTCCTCCTCACTTTCCGCGCGATAAAACGCGACCGCCTTCGCATAATCCCCCTGTTCCAGAGCCTGCTTTCCCGCATCCGAAAGGGCATAGACCCCCTTTTCGACTCTCCGGAACCATTTATCATAATTTCGGGACAGCAGCACAGCCAAGTCCCCCAGACCGCGCTCCCGCAGTTCTGCCGCCGAGAGCTGCCCCTCCTTCTCCAAAAGGCAGGCAAGGCGAATGCTCTTTTCCCGAAATGCCGTTAGAATCTTGCGGCGGGTCATGCCGCCGATATTACCGCTGAGCCTGCGATTTTGCAGCTCCGTCCGCAGCTGCTTCTGCTTTTTTCGATTTTGCCATGCCTCGTCGCGCCCGTCGGCTGGTTCTAAAATGACTTCCACCGTCAGAAGCGGGCTGTCCAGCGCGACCGTCAGCAGTCCCAGTTCCAGCCGCTTCAAAAGCCGCAGCATATCCCGCCATGCCTTCTCCCGCTGTCCCTTCTGCGGGCGCGGGATCGCCACAAAGACCTGATCCGTCAGGCTTTGCCGCTCCAATGCCTGATAGACCAGCTTCAAGCCAAAGGCGCGCTTCAGCTCCACGATGAGCAGCTCTCCGTCGCGCGTGGCGGCAATGTCACAATGCTTGACCTCCGCCTGCACCTGATAGCCCGCCTCCCCCAAGAAGCGGCGGATCGGCTCATAGAGGTCCGTTTCCTTAAAATCCGTCATGCCTTCGATCCCTTTGCCGCAGCCATAAATGCTTCGATTTCCTCGACCGTTTTCGGCATCGCGGCGGTCATTACCTCGCAGCCGTCCTCCGTCACCAGAACATCATCCTCGATGCGGATGCCGATTTCCCAGTCCTCGATGTACAGCCCCGGCTCGACCGTCAGCACCATGCCCGGCTGCAGCTCGCGGTCAATATATCTGCCGATGTCGTGCGTTTCCGCGCCGAGATAATGGCTCACGCCATGATAATAATATTTCGTGACATCCTCCGCTGTGCGCACCAAGCCGATTTTTTGCAGCTCCTCGAAATAATACGCCTTGAGCAGCTCATTCAGGCTGCTGAAGGGCATGCCGGGGCGAATGGCTTCGATCACCCGTCTTTGCCCCTCCAGAACGATATTGTAGACCAGCTTCTGCCGCTCGGTGAATTTGCCGTTTACGGGGAAGGTGCGCGAAATATCGCCGTTGTACCATTCCCACTGCGCACCTGCGTCTACCAGCAGCAACTCGCCATCTGCAACGGGCTGATCGTTCTGCATATAATGCAGGATCGTGCCGCGCCTGCCCCCTGCGGCGATGGTCTGGAATGCCTTGTCCTGCACGCCGTTCTTTTTCAGGATGTAATCGAAGGCGGCCTCCATTTCGTATTCCATTGCGCCGGGCTTCGCCTGCCGGAGCATTTCCTCGATGCCAAGGCGGGTCAGTTCCATCGCCTTGCGCATCCGCGCCAGCTCCCAATCCTCCTTGATCAGCCGCAGTTCGCTGAAGATGGGGTACAAATCGGCGATTACGACCTGCGGGGCGTTGCGGCGCAGCTTTTCGGCAAAGCGCAGGGCAGGGGAGTAGCTTTCGTCCCATTCGCGCTTTTCCAGATCCAGCCAGACCTTCTGCGTCATATTTTTGAACAGAGCCGCGGAAAATGCGGCTTCAAAGGTATCCAGCCAAGCGATATTCGTAATGCTGCTGCGCTCCGTTGCCTCGGCTGCGCTCATATTTTCGCCGATCCATTTTGCCATCACGCCGTTCTCGCGGGGGATAAAGAGCGTTTCGCTCATGCCGCCTGCGGTTTTTTCCAGCAGGAGGATGCAGTCCTCGCGGTCGATGCCTGTTACATAGTAGAAATTGCGGTCGGGCGAGAAGGGATAGCGTTCGTCCCCGCGTTTATAGGGCGCTCTGCCTGCGAACAGCAGCGCCATAGAGGACGGCTCCATTCTTGCTGCCAGCTTTTCCCGATTTTTTACAAACCATTCCTTCATTATCAGTACCTCCAAAATAGCACAGATTTTTTATCGAAGATCTAAGACCGTGGGGCTCTGCCCCACCGCCCCGCAAGGGGGCTCAGCCCCCTTGACCCTGTTATGGCAGGGGCATTTCATGCCCCTGCGGGGAGAAAACGGGAGCAATCGCATACGGATGTCAGTTTTCCAATTCTCAAGTGTTTTTTCCTCCCATTTCAAGCCTGCACCCGCAAACGCATGTATATGCGTTTGCCATAACGGGTCAAGGGCAGAATGCCCTTGTGGGGGAGTTGGGGGCAGAGCCCCCCGAGGTCTTAGCCCTTACTCCGTATCCATTTCCTTTTCCCAAGGCTTCAAACGGTAGAAAAAGACCGAAAGCAGCGTGGAGAGCGTCCAGCCGACAGGCCAAGCCATCCAGATGCCGACCGCGCCCAGATGCAGCCCCCGCGCAAACACAAACGCCAGAATCACCCGCAGGAATAAATCCGTGAAGGTCGTCGTCATGAAATACAGCATCGCCGAGCCGCCCCGCAGCACCCCGTCGCACATGACCTTGATCGTCACCACAAAGTAAAACGGCGTCACGATCCGCAGGAAATCCACGCCCGTTTGTATTGCCGCTTGGCTCTCCTCCTGCTGCATGAATAGCCCCATCGCCGTGTTGCTGAAGAAGAAATAAAATAGGAAAAACGGCACGCAGACCAATATCCCCAAAAGCGCCCCTGCGCGGAAGCCCTCATAGACCCGCTCGCGCTTGCCCGCGCCCAGATTCTGCGCCGTGAAGGAGGACAGACCGTTGGAGAGGGTCGTCATGCAGGTGACGGAGAAGGTGTTCAGGCGCATTGCGGCGGAATAGCCCGCAATGACCGCAGAGCCAAGGCTATTGACCAGAGACTGCACAAACAGATTGCCCACCGACACAAAGCATTGCTGCAAAATGCTCGGAATCGCAACAAATGCAACCTCGACCAGCATCGGGAAGGAAAATTTTTTGTAGCTCTCCGTCGTTTTCAGATCCCGCAGGCGATGCAGCAGCGAGAGCAGCGCCAGAAGCGATGCAATGCCCTGCGCGGCGAAGGTCGCCCACGCCACCCCGGCTACGCCCATGCGAAACTGCACCACAAAAAGCAGATCCAGCACCACATTGCCGATGGACGAGCCGATCAGGAAATACAGCGGTGTGCGGGAATCGCCCAGCGAGGTGAAAATGCCCGTGCAGATATTATAGAGAAACAAAAAGGCAAAGCCCAGTATGTAGATATGCAGATAGAGCGCGGCATCGTCCCAGACGTTATCGGGCGTCTGGATCAGCGCCAGCAGCCATTCCCCCAGAAAGATCCCCACAAGCGTCAGGATCAGGCTGATGCCGATACAGGCGCAGAAAATGGTGCAGACGGCAGTTTTCAGCTCGCCGAAGCGATGCCCGCCGAATAAGCGCGACACCACCACCGCACAGCCGATATTGCTACCGACCGCAACCGCCATGAATATCATGGTGATCGGGTGGGATGCGCCGACGGCTGCCAGCGCGTGCTCCCCGATGCATTTGCCCGCGATGATGCTGTCCGCGATTTGGTACATCTGCTGGAATAATACGCTCAAAAGCATCGGTATGGAAAACAGCCATAGCACGCGGCGGCTGTTCCCCTGCGTCAGTTCGGTATTCATAGTAGTCTCCCCTTTTCCAAAGCTGCCAAACCCTTCAAATCTCTTTCTCTTGTTAGTATACCCCCTTTTGGGAGAAAAGCAAGGAATTTTACGCTCTGTTCGCCTAGTCACGGGAGAATGATTTGTGGTATCATGTGTTTCATAGAGAGGCTTGGAAAGGAGAATCAACATGGCGAAGCTCTATTTCAGATATGGCGTGATGGGCAGCTCGAAGTCCGCACAGGCGCTGATCACGAAGTTCAATTACGAGGAACAGGGGATGCGCGTCTGGCTGCTCAAGCCGGCGGCGGATGTGCGCGACGGCATAGGCAACGTGCGCTCACGCATCGGGCTGGAGCAGCCCGCCGACGCGGTGACGGCGGAGATGGATTTATACGAAATCTTCCGCGACCGGGAGCGGGAGTTTTATGACGTCATCATCGCGGATGAGGCGCAGTTTCTGGCTCCGGCGCAGATCGAGCAGCTGCGAGATATTGTCGATCATTACAATGTGCCGGTGTTTTGCTTCGGCTTGCGGACGGATTTCCGCACACAGCTTTTCCCCGGCAGCGCAAGGCTCTTTGAGCTGGCGGACTCTGTCACGGAGCTGAAAACCGTCTGCACCTGCGGTGGCAAGGCGATGGTCAATGCCCGGCTGGATGCGGCGGGACGCGTGATCACAGAGGGGGAGCAATTCCTTTTGGGCGGCAGCGAGAGCTATTGCCCGATGTGCTATAAATGCTGGAAAAAGGCGCAGCAGGGGGAGGGGGAACAGGCATGACGGACAGGGAAATACTGGACTTTCTGCATATCGCGGAGCGGCTGAAGGATGCAACAAGGCACTGCACGACCAGCAAGGGACGCGCGGAAAGCGTCGCCGAGCATAGCTGGCGGCTGAGCCTGCTGGCGCTGCTGCTGGAGGATGAAATCACGGATGCGGATTTCGATAAGATCATTCGGATGTGCATCATTCATGATCTGGGCGAAGCGATTACGGGCGATATCCCGACCTTCTGGAAGACGGAGGAGGACTCCGACCACGAGGATACTGTGCTGGCGGAATGGATGGACGGTCTGCCCAGCCCGCAGAGGGAACGCTTTGCCGCGCTCTTTGCGGAGATGAACGCGCAGGAGACGAAGGAAGCCAGAATTTACAAGGCTCTGGACAGGATGGAAGCCTGCATCCAGCATAACGAATCGCCCCTATCGACTTGGATTCCGCTGGAATATGAAATGAATCAGACCTACGGCGAGGAAAACGCCGCCTGCGACCCCAAGCTGGCTAGCCTGCGGGCACTGGTGAAGCAGGATACCATCGAAAAGATCGCAAGGGAGGGCAAACAATGACGGAAAAATTATATTATCAAGATGCATATGCAACGACATTTACGGCAAGGGTGCTGGCATGTACCGAGCTTGACGGGACATACCGTGTGATTCTGGACAGGACGCTTTTTTACCCCGAGGGCGGCGGGCAGCCTGCGGATCAGGGGACGCTGGGCGCGGCGCAGGTGTTGGATGTGCATGAGCGGGGCGAGGATATCCTGCATACCACGGACAAGCCATTGGAGGTCGGCGCGGAGGTGGCAGGCGCGGTCGATTGGGCGCGGCGCTTTGATCTGATGCAGAATCATTCGGGCGAGCATATCCTCTCCGGGGTGATTTGCGCCAAATATGGCTGCGATAACATCGGCTTCCATATGGGCAAGGAGAGCATCACCATCGACCTGAATACCAAAATCCCGACCGAGGATTTGTCGGAATTGGAGGAAAAGGCGAACGAGGCGATTTGGCAGAACGTCCCCGTCGGGGTGCGCTATCCCTCCCACGAGGAGCTGCAGGCGATGGAATACCGCAGCAAAAAGGAGCTGGAAGGGCAGGTGCGCATCGTGAATGTGGGCGCATACGATTGCTGCGCCTGCTGTGGCACGCACGTCCGCTTTGCGGGGGAGATCGGGCAGATCAAGATTATCGGTGCGCAGAATTACAAGGGCGGCACGCGCTTGGAGCTGCTCTGCGGCACACGCGCCCTGCGGGATTATCGCCGCAAGAATGAGGATATCGCCGAGATCGGCAGAAGCCTTTCCGTGCCGACGGAAAAGGCGGCAGGTGCGGTGAAAAATCTGCTGGCGGAGCGGGACGGGCTGCTGCAGACTCTGCATCAGTTCAAATGGGAGATGTTCCATCAAAAGGCGGAGCAGGCTGCGGATGCGGAGAACATCCTCTTTTTTGCCGATGGCTTGGAGCATAAGGATCTGACGCATTTTGCGGATCTGCTGCTGAAAAAGGGCGCACAGCGCACGGCGGTATTCAGCGATACGGGCGCGGGCTATGCCTTTGTGCTGCTGAGCGCAGTTGGCGATGCGCGGGCGATCGTGGACGAGATGCGGGCGCTTTTTGACTGCAAGGGCGGCGGCAAAAACGACGCGGCGCAGGGGCGCGTGACAGCGGAGAAGAAGGCTCTACGGGCGTTTTTCGAGGAAAGGGGCTTTGCCGTGGAGGGATGAGAGACTTTGAAAACCGTGGGGCTCTGCCCCACACCCTGCAAGATCTTGGGGCTTTGTCCCAAACCCTGCAAGACCTTGGGGGCTCTGCCCCCAATACCCCTGCAAGACCCAAGAACCCTAAAACCGTGGGACTCTGTCCCACACCCTGCGAGGGGGGTTCCTCCCCTCGACCCCGTTTGCGCAGGAGCGATTTTCGCTCCTGCGGAGGCAAAAATAAAGTTTTTGCCAAAAAAGACCGCTTGTGGAAGGGGAATTGCGTTTTCCGATTCACAAGCGGTTTTTCTGCTTTATTCCATAATTGCACCTGCAAACGCATG
>CAVGZD010000080.1:0-6892 GCA_963633805.1 Lachnospiraceae bacterium
TTAACCCTGATTCTTTTCCGCCATCATTTTTTCCTGTGCTTCAATCATCTTTTTCACCATATAGCCGCCGACATAACCGTTCTGTGCGGATGTCAGGTCGCCGTTATAGCCCTTTTTCAAAGGCACGCCGATCTCGTTTGCCACCTCATATTTGAACTGCTCCATCGCTGCTCTTGCCTCGGGTACGTTCACCTTATTGCTGTTGCCGCTAGAATTATTGCTCATTTGAATAACCTCCTTTGATGTCCTTGTAATGTTCTTGCTTTGGTGTTGCAGTAATAGTATGTCTCGGAGGTTTTCGATTATGTTAGGAACATACTTCCACATCATTAGGTGTGTCCCGATAAGAAAACATAAATTCAAAAATCACGCTTCATGATGATGCAATTCATCAATATCATTCACGGGCGCGGACAAGCCCTCAATCGTGATACCGTTTTTCTGCGCATAATCCCACAGAGCCGCGCGGAGCGCTTCCTCCGCCAGACAGGAACAGTGTACCTTCACGGGCGGCAGACCGTCCAGCGCCTCCATAACCGCCTTATTCGTGACCTCAAGCGCCTCCTGTATGGTTTTGCCCTTCACCAGCTCCGTCGCCATAGAGCTTGTTGCGACTGCCGCGCCGCAGCCGAAGGTCTTGAACTTTGCATCCACGATTTTCCCGTCTTCAATCTGCAAATATACCTTCATGATATCGCCGCATTTCATATTGCCGACCTGCCCCACGCCGCTGGGGTTCTCAATCTCGCCAACGTTTCTGGGATTCATAAAATGATCCATTACCTTCTCGCTGTATTCCATAAAGAATTCTCCTCCGTATTTTCAAAATCCTCTCATTTTTCTTATTTCTGCTTCATTGCATCTTCCCAAACTGGAGACATATCCCGCAGTCTCTGCACGATGCCGGGCAGCTTCTCCAGCAGGAAATCGACTTCCTCTTCGGTATTCTGGCGATCCAGCGTCAATCTCAAGGAGCCGTGCGCAACCTCATGCGGCAGACCGATCGCCATCAGCACATGGGAAGGATCCAGAGAGCCGGAGGTACAAGCGGAACCGCTGGAAGCCGCAATGCCCAGTGCATCCAGAAGCAGCAGCATGGATTCCCCTTCGATATAGGAGAAGGAAATGTTGCAGTTGCCCGGCAGTCTTTCCGTCGGATGACCGTTCAGGCGGCTATAAGGGATGGTCTCCAAAATGCCGTGAATCAGCTTATCGCGCAGCGTAATCAGCTTCTTTGTACTTTCCTCCAGCTCTGCGACAGCCAGCTCCGCAGCCTTGCCCAGACCAACGATACCGGGGATATTTTCCGTGCCGGCACGCTGTTTTTTCTCCTGCGCCCCACCGAAGATCAGCGGCGTCACGCGCACGCCCTTGCGGATATAAAGCGCACCGATGCCCTTGGGTGCGCCCAGCTTGTGACCGCTCATGGACAGCAGGTCAATCTGCATCTCTTCCACATCGATGGGCACATGACCGACAGCCTGTACTGCGTCCGTATGGAACAGAACGCCGTGCTTCTTCGCGATTTTCCCAATTTCTGCGATGGGCTGGATCGTCCCGATCTCATTATTTGCAAACATAACGGAAATCAGTATGGTTTCGGGGCGAATCGCCTTCTCCAATTCCTCCAGAGAGATACGACCAAATTCATCCACACCGAGATACGTCACCTCTACGCCCTTTTTCTCCAGATATTCCGCCGTGTGCAGGATCGCATGATGCTCGATCTTTGTGGTAATAATATGATTGCCCTTTGCCGCATAGGCATCCGCTACGCCGCGCAGAGCTGTGTTGTCGCTTTCAGAGCCGCCCGCCGTGAAATAAATCTCATCGGGCTCTGCGCCGATTGCGGCAGCCACCTGCGCTCTCGCCTGCTCCAGCGCCTTTTTGCTTTCCTTTGCGATATTATAAACGCTGGAAGCATTGCCGTAGTATTCCTTGAAATAAGGCAGGACTGCCTCAAAAACCTCATCCCGAACGGGAGTTGTTGCGGCGTTATCAAAATAGATTTTTGTTTTCATCAGAAAACGCTCCTTTCATTTCTATTCATATTTTTTTTATATGTTTTCTATGGATTCACTATAGCATATTTATTGACATATATCAATAACTTTTTTCTTTTTCGTACCAAAAATTTTTCATGGCGTTTCGAAAAATGTTTTCATATGATGTAAGCAATGCATTGCGCGGTATCGCCCTCAGATGAGAGGGGCATAGCAATGCTATGTAAAACAATGTAGAAAGGAAGCATACACCCTGCGGAATGATTTTCGCATACGCGCTTTTTCTCGGACAGCTCAACTCCAAAAATTGAGAAGAACCGCCCTCTTTCCCAATATATGTAGGTATATTGCGCATTGCGCTTCACAGTATGTGTATTTTTTTATTTTTTTCTTCTTTTTTGTGTTATTGCCTTTTCTCTTGTCGAAAATATTCGTATAATAGAGAAAATCATTGTGTGTATTCCTTCGGCATGGAAAAACGCAGTCAATCTCTCTGTGTCTCTTGCTCTGCAGCGTCGCTTTTGCTTGCCGCGTTGGGGCAAAACTTATATATACGCGAAAATTGGTTAAACTATTAAAGGTGTTTCAGCAATATAGGAGGTGTTCCAATGGAGTTCAAGGATCGCTTGAGATCTCTCAGAAAAGAAAAACAACTCACACAGGTCAAGCTCGGTGAGCTATTGAGCTATGGCTACACGACAATTGCAAACTATGAATCCGGCAGAAACCAGCCGTCCATTGAGGATTTGAAGAAGCTCGCTTCTATCTTTGATGTCTCCATGGATTATCTGCTCGGCGTAAGCGATGTTCGTCTTCCTTATGTGACCGATGACGATACGGCAAAGTTTGATGAATTCCGCCGCCGCTATTCTGTTTTGAGCGAGGGCAGCAAGGATCATCTGTTGATGTATATGCAGTTTCTGGCCGAGCAGGAACGCCATCAAAACGATGCTTATGAAGAAACAGAGCTCAAACGCAAGGTTTTGCGTGTTGCACAGGAGCAGGAGAAATACGAGTAATGCGGTTTCTCCCGCTCCTGCCCGCCTTTTTACACGATTACGCCACAGGCGATTTTCCTGCCGGCATTACCGGAGGGCTGCGTCATGAAGTCGTCCGTCCTCTCATGGATCACGACCGTTCGCCCTTTGATCTCCTCTACCGTAAAGCGGTTGGTCTGTACTGCCATCCACGCGCTGCCACCATTGCCGAAAAGCGGCGGCAAGTCCCCTGCATGGTAGGGATGCAGGCAATCACTGGGATTGTAGTGCCCCTTTGTGTCCGAAAAATCCTCCCCGCCACAAGAATTTCCTTCATGAATATGAAACGCAAACACACTGCCGCAATCCGTTTGTTCCGGCAGATTCTCCACCTCTGCGATCACCAAAGTCGCCTCCCCCAGCTGATAAAAGCGCACTATCCCCTGAATGTACGGATAGAGTGCCGAGCCTTTCAGCGTCGCACATGCTGATTCATTCCCCTCCAATAGCTGCGGCAGTTCTTTTTTGAATGCATCCAACGAAATCATGATATTTCCCCTTTTTGACTATACTATTCCTCTGCCGCTGTCAGCGTTCCTTGAAATGCAGTTAAAATCAAACGCGCCGATGCGCACAAAAAAAACTCGGCAAGTCCTCTTATATAAGAACTTACCGAGTTAGGTGTGTCCCGATAAGAAAACATACAAGAGCTGAAATAGCGGAAAGGCTGCGGATGCAAGGAAATCTCCCGCAGGCATCCTTTGAAAAGTGAGGGTTTTTCTCGTTGACACTCGAAAACCGCTCATACTTTCCTTCCATTCCTCGTTCAGCACTTTGCTCCGCAAAGCCGCCTGCGGCGTCGCCGTCTATCTTCGGCGTGCATTGCGAACTCAACCTTTGGTTAAGCTTTCGCTCGTCATGAACGGAAGGAAAGTCCGCTACCGGGCTGTCAAGGGAGATTGACACAGTAGCTGCACCTTTCGGCATTTCAGAATTTATGTTTTCTTATTCGGGCGCACCTTTTAGAACGGCTCGTTTCACAAACCATTTGGAGAAGCCTCTGAAGGACTCGCCGGTATGCGGAGCAGCGTTTAATTTTGCATCCAATTTCATAAAATTAGTCAAAAATACATCAAATTTTCATATTGTTTGAAAAATATAACTCGCACCTCTACGTGCCTGTTGTCTTTTCTCCTGAATGTGACACTGCTGCAACAACAGCAGATTTTCCATGCTGACCGCATAGGCGGCATAGGTGCGAATCAGCATAACAATCATCTCATGCAAGTCTGCTTGCAGGATGCCCTCAGTTCTACAATTAAAGCGTATATTCAAATTCACAGTGCAACAACGATACCTTATGTTTTTCCTGCCGGAAAGCACCATTGCAAAGCCACAGGTGTCGCAATACACCTTTTTGCAAAGTAAATTCCTTGATGGAGTAGGTGATCCTTCACCACAATGCAGTTGATTTCTCCCTGCTTCACTTGCTCCAATAAGCGGCTGTTTGGTAGATTTTCTTAGTCGGAGCAGAATTTTCTACTTCCTGCACAAGCGGATTGGTCTTTCGCTTCGTCCTTGCCACTCAGACCACCTCCCGCACTCTTGCGCGCCGCAGGATGTTTAGGGTATCCCTGAATAGATGCTGGCACACATACCGGCGGCCAATTCTCCGTCAAAAATCCCGAAAATCCTCGAAAATACCTTCCGGATATTCCCTGCGGTTTTCGAAAAATTTGACGAAAAATTTTCTCGCCGCTCTGCGCACCGAATCTAATCAGGGATACCCTATCTGCCAAGAAAATTCATCCTGCCAGCGGTAGGTGATCTCCACCGCATTATTGGGGTAAATCAAGATTTTGTCGATCAGCGCGACCACAACGGCGCGGTCGAGAGAGATAATGCCCTGATGCTTGATAAATTCCTGCATCCAGACGTTTTCCTCGCCGCGATTCTGCATCTCCTCCAGCGTTTCCCGCAGCGCATCCATCTGCTTTTCTGCTTCATCCGCACGCGCTGAAAAATTCTCTTTCAGCCGCGCATACTCGTCGCGGTCGATGATGCCATCCGCAAGATTTTCATACAGCGATAACAGCAGCTTTTGCAATTTCTCGCATTCCTCGCGCTTTTTGTCAAGCTGGCGCTGTACCTTTTGTGCCTGCGCGGTACGCAGCGCCGTCGTGTCCGTGATTTTCAAAAGAGCATTTAAGTCTACAACTTCACTGATATGCTGCTGCAAACTTTTCAGCACGATTTCCTCCAGAGCGATGTCGCGCATCCGATGGGGCGAGCAGCTCTTGTTCTGCTTGTGCGCGGAGCATACATAATAAACGTACTTTTTCGCGCCGGACAGGACAGTCTTGCGTATCATACTCGCCCTGCAGTCGCCGCAGAACAGCAGCCCGCTGAACAGACTCACCACCTCGCCGCCCGGACTGCGCCGCGTGTCGAGCTTCAAAACTTTCTGCACGCTGTCAAAATCCATCTGCGAGATGATTGCCTCATGATTGTCCGGGATGACAGACCATTCGTTCTCTGCCTTCGTCACGCGCTTGTGGACCTTGTAACTGGGCGTGGTGCGCTTGCCTTGCACAAGCACGCCGATGTAAATGGGATTCTTGAGGATGCGCAGCACCGCGACCACCGACCATGCGGCTTTGTTGTTGGTCTTGAACGGCGTGGTGTACTTCATCCCAAGCGAACGCTTGTATTCCGCGGGGGACAAAACCCCCAGCCGATTCAACGCATCGGCAATGTCCTGCGGGCTGACGCCATCCAACTTCCACTTAAAAATGTCGTGCACAATGTCTGCGGCATATTCATCGTCCACCAGCCTATTCTTGTTTTGCTCATCCTTTGGGTAACCGTAGGCGGCAAAGGAACCGATAAACTGCCCATTCTTGCGCTTGATTTCCAGCTGCGATCGGATCTTCACCGAGATGTCGCGGCAGTAGGCTTCATTTATCAAATTTTTGAACGGAATGATAAGGTCGTCGGAGGATTTTTTGTCCCCAAGGCTGTCGTAATTGTCATTGATGGCAATGAATCGCACGCCCAGAAAGGGGAAAATTTTCTCGATGTACTCGCCCGCGTCCAGATAATTCCGCCCAAAGCGGCTCAAATCCCATCCTGTCAATCAAAGACAAAAAATAAATTTCCGTCCCCGGAAACCCGCATAAATACTGGATTCTTTGGATTCCCGAGAACGAAAAGTACGGCTTACCCATTGTGTTATTTTAAGACAAATTCCGTCAAGTTGCATAAATTTCAAGCAGAAAAGTCAGCACATTGCTGGCTCTGCCATCACACAGCTTCAAACAGGTCATTGAACTTCCAGAGGATTTCAATGTGTTCTCCGTCTGTGATATTCACTCTTTCAATCGCATCATAAAGCACTTTCCTTAATGTGGTGATGTTGATGATTACCCTCAATGCCATTGATGGTTTTTGAACCGCTTTTATTTTTCCGGCAATCATACTTGACATTTTGGTAAGTTATGAATATAATAAAAACAGGCTGATAAGTGAAGCCTGACAAAAAGGAGGAAATATCATGGGCAAGGCATTAGGAGAACGAATATCTGAGATGCTTCAGAAACGGGGCATTCAGCAGAAGGAACTGGCTGAACGAATCGGTATCACAGAAACCGCTATGTCACGTTATATTGCCGGAACAAGAGAACCAAAACCAGACGTAATTGCTAATATGGCAACTGCGTTACACACAACATCAGATTATCTTCTAGGAATTGAGAATGATGCGTTCAACTATCACCAAGTTCGCCGTATGATTGCAAGAAATGCTTCTTCTATGACGGATCAGGAAAAGAAAGCTCTGATTGATGCACTGTTCGGGGAGGAGTAAGTATTGTCGATCAAAATATCGAACCAAAGATACGAAGAAATTAAGCG
>CAVGZD010000081.1:0-6651 GCA_963633805.1 Lachnospiraceae bacterium
TCGCCTCTTAAAAAATATTTTTGCTTTTTTGTGCATTTACTCTTGACAAACGGCCAACAAACGCCCTTAAAATAAAAAAAGACATTCCGTTCCTCCATTGGCAAAATCCTTCTGCACAATTCTGTGCTTTTGCGAGTGACTTTCTCGTTTGCGGACATACTACTTTCAACAGGATATTTGGGATGCGAGGGATGCGAGGATGGAAAAATTTATTGTAAAGGGAGTCGAGAACGGTCTGCATGGCAGGGTGTGGATCAGCGGCTCAAAAAATGCCGCCCTGCCGATTCTGGCGGCGTGCATCTTGACAGAGGAAACATGCGAGATCAGCAATGTGCCGCCCCTCTCCGACGTCTGCCACATGCTCGAGCTGCTGCAGGCGTTCGGCGCACAGGTCGCCTTCAATGCGGATGCAGAGCGGATCTCCGTCAATGCGGCGCAGATTGAGAACATCGAGAGCGATTACGAAACGGCGCGGAAAATGCGTGCATCCTTTCTGGTGGCGGGGGCGCTTTTGGGGCGCTGCGGACAGGCAAGGCTGCCTCTGCCGGGGGGATGTCAGATCGGGAGCCGCCCGGTTGATCTGCATCTGAAGGGCTTCCAGCTTCTGAGCGCAAAAAGCAAGCAGGAGCACGGCTTTGTGGAGCTGCAGGCAAAGCAGCTGAATGGCTGCGCGATCTATCTCGATTTTCCCAGCGTGGGCGCGACGGAAAACATCATGCTGGCGGCAACGCTGGCGAAGGGCAAGACCGTCATCGAAAACGCGGCTGCTGAACCGGAAATCTGCGATCTAGCGGACTTTTTGCGCAAGATGGGCGCAGAGATCGAGGGCGATGGCACGGACACCGTCACCATCACGGGCGTGAAGCGGCTGCACGGCGCGGCACACAGCGTCATTCCCGACCGCATCGAAGCCGGGACATTCATGACAGCCGCCGGCATCACAGGCGGGGATATTCTGCTGGAGGGCGTGCGGGAGGAGCATCTGAAGCCCGTCATTGCCAAGCTGGCGGAATGCAATGTAAAAACGGAGGTATGCCCTGACGGACTGCGGGTATTCCGCAAGGGCAGGCTGCACCCCACGCAGCTGAAAACCATGCCCTTCCCCGGCTTCCCGACGGATATGCAGGCGCCATTCATGAGCCTAATGACGGTCGCCAAGGGAACGAGCGTGATCACGGAGACGATTTTTGAAAACCGTTTCATCCACGCCGGAGAATTGCAACGAATGGGCGCAGACATCAAGATTGACAGCCGCAGCGCAGTTATTGAGGGGGTCGATAGGCTGACGGGCACGAAGGTAAAGGCGACTGATCTACGGGCAGGAGCGGCGCTGATTCTATCGGCATTGGCGGCACGCGGCGAGACGGAGATCAGCGACATTTATCACATCGAGCGCGGCTATTACCGCATTGATGAAAAGCTGCGGCAGCTGGGCGCGGAGATCTCCCGCGAGGAAGAAGCAGACAAGCCGTAAGGATGCCCAATGCAAATGGGACTTGCACCCCGCTTCACAGCAAAAAACGCCGCAAGCTCTGTGCGATAAAATGAGGTTGCAAAGTGATTCAAAATATGAGCAAAAATTCATAGAAATTTAATATTTTGTTCATGGCAAAGATAAGTTTGTGTGACAAACTAAATATATGTCTCAAAGGGTGGGACAAACCGAAGAGTAGGTTCCTATAGCGAGCCGATCCGTTTGTACATCGGAGCGGTACAGGCTTTTGGTGCAAGGCAGGGAGATGAAGCGAAGGTATACCGGAAAAGGTATATCGAGCCAAGATCGACACTGTGTTGCCTGAAAAGACCAGCCGAGCAGGTACAGAAATGGATTGGGTCGCTGCAGAAGCTTCGGTTTACATAGGGGTACTCTATCCTCGGCGGTCAGAGTCTCCGCAACGGCTGAAAGAAAGAGAGTTGTATGCAGAAGATGGATATGAATAACCAAAGAAAGCCTTTATTGTATTATTGGCTGGTGGCATTGCTTTTCATGGGCATCATCAATATGTTCCTCCTGCCCATCATGACGAAAAGCGCCGTGGAGCAGGTCGGCTACGATGTCTTCCTGAACGAAATGAACAAAAAGAACATCTCCCAAGCGGAGGTCAAGGAGGATATGATCTACTTCTTCCTCAAGGACGAAGAGCCTTCCTCCGGCGATACGACCGTCACAGCGCAGGAGCATAAGGTCTACTACACCGTGCGCATGGATGACCCCGCGCTGGTCGAGCGGCTTTACGAAGCGGGCGCATCCTTCGGGGAGATCAAGCCCAAGGAGATTTCGCCTTGGCTGAGCAGCCTGATTATGTTTGTCGTATTCTTCCTGCTCTGGCAGTTTGTAATGAAGAAGGCAATGGGCAAAATGGGCGGCATCGGCGGCAATGCCATGTCCTTCGGCAAAGCCAACGCAAAGGTTTATGTCAAGGCGCAGACAGGCAAGACCTTTCAGGATGTCGCCGGGCAGGATGAAGCCAAGGAAGCCCTGCGGGAGATCGTCGACTTCCTGCATAATCCCGAGAAATATGCCGAGGTCGGCGCAAAAATGCCCAAGGGCGCACTACTCGTAGGTCCTCCGGGAACGGGTAAAACCCTGCTGGCGCAGGCTGTTGCGGGCGAAGCGGAGGTCCCCTTTTTCTCCATCTCCGGTTCGGAATTTGTGGAGATGTTCGTCGGCATGGGCGCGGCAAAGGTGCGCGATCTGTTCAAGCAGGCGAACGAAAAAGCCCCTTGTATCGTCTTTATCGATGAGATCGATACCATCGGCAAAAAGCGCGACGGCAACGGCATGGGCGGCAATGACGAGCGCGAACAGACGCTCAACCAGCTTTTGACCGAAATGGACGGCTTCGACGGCAAGAAGGGGGTTGTCATCCTTGCTGCGACAAACCGCCCCGAAACGCTGGATAAGGCGCTGCTGCGTCCCGGTCGTTTCGACCGCCGCATTCCCGTGGAGCTGCCCGATCTGAAGGGCAGAGAAGCTATTTTGAAGGTACACGCGCAGAAGATTAAGCTGGACGAGCCGATCGACTTCGATGCCATCGCAAGGGCAACGGCGGGCGCATCCGGTGCGGAGCTGGCAAATATCATCAATGAGGGCGCACTGCGGGCTGTCCGCATGGGGCGTACAAAGGTATGCCAGTCCGATCTGGAGGAAAGCGTGGAGGTTATCCTCGCGGGCTATCAGCGCAAGGGGGCTGTTGTCTCCAAAGAGGAAAAGGCGATCATTTCCTATCATGAGGTCGGTCATGCGCTGGTTGCGGCAAAGCAGAAAAACTCCGCTCCCGTGCATAAAATCACCATCATCCCCAGAACCAGCGGTGCGCTGGGCTATACCATGCAGGTGGAGGAAGGCGAGCATTTTCTGATGAGTCAGGATGAGGTTTTCAATAAAATTGCGACCCTCACAGGCGGTCGTGCGGCGGAAAGCCTGAAATTCCACTCCATCACAACAGGCGCATCAAACGACATTGAACAGGCAACGCGCCTTGCCAGAGCCATGATCACGCGCTATGGCATGAGCGAGGAATTCGGCATGGTTGCGCTGGAGACGGTCAATAATCAGTATCTCGGCGGGGACACCTCCCTCGCTTGCTCCAATGAAACTGCGGCAAAAATCGATGCCGCTGTAATCGCAACGGTCAAGCAGGCATACGAGAAGGCTTCAAAGATTCTCGCGGAAAATCAGGATAAGCTGGACGAGATCGCCGCATATCTTCTGGAAAAGGAGACGATTACCGGCGAGGAATTTATGGAAATTTTGAATCGCAAAACGGAAAAGGCATAACAAAGGAACTGACGAACAGACGGCAGGAGGACAATCAGCTCTCCCGCCGTCTTTGCGGTGTTTTTATGGAAAAGGTGGGCTTCGGATGTCATTTCATACCGTGCAATATGAAGGGATCGCAATCGAATATGAGCTGCTGCGCAAGGATGTGAAGTATATCAATCTGCGCGTGAATAAAAGGGGCGAGGTCGTTGTTTCGGCGGGGAAACGCGTGCCTTTTGCGGTGATCGAGGAATTTGTGCAGTCCAAAACCGTCTGGATCATACAGCATCTGGCGGAAATCGAAAAAAGGCGGCAAAGCCTGCCCGATGAAACGCTGTTCGACGGGAAAACACTCTTTTACCTCGGCAAGCCCTACCCCCTGCGTCTGTCTCAGGCTGCGCCCTGCGTCCGCTTGGAACAGGGGGAAATCCGATTATCCCTGCCAAAATGGGACGCCGCCGCCGCGCGGGAGCTTTATCTGGCATGGCTGCGCACACAGGCTGCCGAAACCTTCGAAGCCGTGATGGATCGCGTCCTCCCGCTTGTGCAGGATTTGTCCATCGAGCGACCGGAAATCAAAATCCGCAATATGCGAACCATCTGGGGCAGCTGCACGGTTCGTGAAAAACGCATTCGCCTGAATTTGCAGCTGATGAAGACCGCAGAGGACTGCATTGAGCAGGTCGCCCTGCATGAGCTGCTGCATTTTCGCTATCCCAATCATGATGCGGCATTTTATGCCGAGATGGATCGGCGTATGCCCGATTGGCGCGAGCGGAAGCACCGCTTGGAAACGCGATATAAGGATGGGATCTGAGGTCGATTTTCCTGTCGTCCATCCATCAACAGTTTGTAATGCGATCATCTATGCCCTATTCTGTCCGCAATACAAGGACAATCAAAAGAAATCCTCACCGCTACGGCGAAAAACCTCTCAAGCTCGTAAATCCATGCGAAACAGCAGTTTACGGCATTTTGATTGAAAAAAAGTCTGTTTTCCCAGAGCCTTTCTGAAAAGTGCTTTTCACAAGATATAGGTTGCATTTTGTGAAGAATCTACCCCAAATGAGGGAGGCATAGCAACGCTATGTAGACTGATCAAGGGGTGGATCATACACAAAATAGAGCTTACAAATTGTGAGAATGCCTTTTCCAGAAAGGCTCTGGTTGGATCGCCGCTCCGGTTGCACGACCCTTTAAGGGAGCATCTCCTGCAGGGAAAGCGTACCATTCCGCCACACGCCGTAAACCTCCCCCAGCACGGTATACGGCTGTTGTCCGCGGAAAATCTCGGTCATTTTCTTTTCGAATTGCTCCGTATTGTCGATTTCCACCAAAACAATATACTCCACCTGTTCCGTGTATACGGTATCCAATATCTCATGTCCATCCTGCAGCAACGCATACTGCACCCTTCCCGAATCCGTATAGTCCGCCAGAACGGAATATTTTCGATACAGCACAAGCTCCGCGATTCCCGCCGCAAGCAGCCCTTCCTTCGCAGCCTTGCCATATGCGCGCACCAAGCCGCCCGTGCCGAGCAGCGTCCCGCCGAAATAGCGCGTCACCGCAATCACGGTATCCTTCACATCCTCGCCCTTGAGGACATTCAGCACCGGCATCCCTGCCGTGCCCTGCGGCTCGCCGTCATCGCTGAAACGCTGCAGCTCATTGCGCTCGCCGATCTGATAGGCAAAAACCGTGTGCGACGCATTCCAATGCTTCTTTTTACGCTCCTCGATAAAAGTGCGCGCCTCCTCCTCCGTTTTCACGGGGGCGACTGCCGCAATAAAACGCGATTTCTTTTCCACGATCTCCGCCTCAGCCTGCGCAAGTATCGTCTTATATTTTTTCAACATAATTTCACCTTTTTCATTTTTGATAAAAGCCTTCATCCCTGCAAATCCCACTGTCCGCGCCGTATGGAAATGCGCCCATCCGCATATCCTATGGGCGAAAGGAGATGAGCAATATGTTTGGACGAGAATATAGAGATTTAGCGGATATGCTGCTCAATAACGAGCGGGCAAAGAATTTTTATAAGGATCTGCCACAGGATGTGAAGCAGATCATTTCCGAAAATGGCGACCAGATCCGCACCATGACCGCCCTGCGCCATTTCGCCAAAACCGCCCGAAAAACAGAGGAATAAACCGCACCGCGCAGGAAAGCACGGGATAAGCAGGCTCCGCTTCAGAACACATTGCTTCTGCATTCGTTGATTTCTGAAGCGGAACTGCGAGCGCCGATCCAAACAAGAAAACAGACATTTTTCAAAGAAAATACTGTAAGTCCTTGCAAAATAAGGTGTTACGGCATTGCGCTGTTTTCTTGTTTAGACGCGCCCTATGCGAAGCCTGCATATCCCGCCACCTGCATAAAAATTCACATTCCATCCTCCATGGCATTTTTCCCTTTTCCGATCCATTCATACGCACCGTAATGCAAATCATTTATCTTCACGTTTCGCAATATCTGCGCCTATCGATCGACAGCAATATATCCCATGCTTCAACAGCGCAAAAGAGGACATCCCAAAGCTGCGCCAGATAAAAACGATGATGCTACGAGTTGCGAAAAAGCACTTGCCGGAGCAGCTTCGGTAAGCCGGCGGGGGCATGATGAACGAAAGGAATGTACAAGCGACCTTCGAGTGGTGACGAGAAAAACCTACTCTCCAAGGCATCCCTACGGAGAACATTTTTATGGCTGCAAAGCCCTCTGCCATCCTATCGCAATCCATCATCGTTTTTGACTCGATGTATCTTTTGGATACACCCTTGTTTCCTCTCTTTGTCTGACGATAAAATTTTGTGTCCCTCAGCGACAGAAATGAGTGTGTGAATAAAAGTCTGTAAATGTGATCTTCTATGATGCTGATTGGGCTG
>CAVGZD010000082.1:0-6500 GCA_963633805.1 Lachnospiraceae bacterium
ACTTGGGAAACCACTCACCGCCCAAGACGGGGCGGCGGGCAAAGCCCGCTTTGCGGAGCAAAGTGATGAAACCTCGTTTCCCAAGCCCTTCCGCGGTATAAAAGCAACTTTGTCTACAGGCTTCCCTTCCATCTTTTTTATTTTATCACATTTTTCCCGATAAAAACAGAGGAAACAAAAATCCCCATGAACGCACCGCCGCTCATGAGGATTTCGGTCACATCAGCCCTTATTCTGCCGCTTCTTCGCCGGGCAGGGCAAAGCTGCCTCCATCGTATGTCATATTGCAGGCACCGGAAAAATGGCTGCCGACGAAATAAATGCGATATTCGCCCTGCGGGAGGGAGAGCATGTGCAGCCCCTCGAGCTGCTCATCGTAAATATCGCCGCTCTGCTCATCATAGAGCAAAACTCTGGCTTCGCCGCGGCGGGACTGCACGGAAAAATCGACCTCGCAGCCCTCCTGCGCCGAAAGCGTACCGATGTCGCAGATGCCGCCCATCAGCCCCCATTTATGGGCGACCTCGCCACTGTCCGTCTCCGCTGTGGCGCTATGCTTTTCTGTCTCGTAGAATTTGCAGCAATAATGCTCGCCGACCTCGACCACGCTCCAAGAGGACAGATCAAACAGCCCGCTCTCCCGCCGGATATTTATTACATCCATACAGAACAGCGATGCCGCCCATCCAAACAGCGCGACAGCCAAAGTATATTTCCCCCATTTTGCCATCTTTCCTCACCCTTTCCGCTCACTTATCCTGCTTATTTTTGATATGTGCGTTGAAATAATAAATGATAAAGCACAGCACGATGATCGTCAGCGCGACGACCACAATCGTCCAGGATTCCTTAAAGCTGATGAAAATCGCCAGAAGCCCGAGAATCAGGCTAATGGTGTACATAATCAGCACCGCCTGTCTCTGGGTAAAGCCGTGGTCGATCAGCTTATGATGCAGATGCCCGCGGTCTGCCTGCATGATGGGCTGATTGCGCGCCAAACGCCGCAGCATGGCGCAGATGGTATCGAATACGGGCAGACCCACGCAAAGCACGCTGACGATCATCGCCAAAAGCGCATAGCCCTTGAACACGCCGAGAATACTTGTCACCGCCAGCACAAAGCCGAGGAAGGTCGAGCCGGTATCGCCCATGAAAATCTCCGCCGGATTGAAATTTCTGGGCAGAAAGCCCAGACAGGAGCCGGCAAGCGCCGCCGTCAGCGCGACAGCCGTGGTCGAGCCGGTCATGATGCAAAGCACCATCAGGCTCAGCGCCGCAATGGAGGAAACCCCCGCCGCCAGACCGTCCAGCCCGTCGATCAGATTGACCGCATTCGTCACGCCGACGATCCAGACCAGCGTAATGGGGATACTGAAGGCTTGCAGGTACGCCGTCACAGGCCAGAGCACCACCTGGATCCGCGTGCCGGAGAGGATGACGATCAGCGCCGCGATGAGCTGCACGCAGAATTTCAGCTTCGCGGGCAGATTTTTCATATCGTCCACCATGCCCAGAGCCGCGATCAGCAGCGCGCCGATCAGAAAGCCCGCCAGCTGCCTTGCGTCCATGCTCTTGTCAAAATGATAGACCATCAGCACCGTAATCACAAAGCCAAGCACGATCGCCACGCCGCCCATACGGGGCATGGGTTTTTTGTGTACGCCCCGATCCTTGGGATAATCGATCGCGCCGCATTTGACGGAAAGCCACTTGGCGAAGGGCGTCGTCACCAGCGTAATGGCGAAGGCGCAGGCAAAGGCGGCAATGTATAATAACCAATTATGTTCTGTCAACAAAAATCTCTCCTCCTTGGGTGTGTCCCGATGAGAAGTCGATATTACTTCGTTCCGAAAATACGGTCGCCCGCATCGCCCAGACCGGGCACGATATACGCCGCCTCGTTCAGCTTCTCATCATGCGCCGCCGCATAAATATCCACATCGGGATGCTCCTTCTGCAATCTCTGCACGCCATCGGGCGCAGCCAGAATGCAGAGGAAGATAATCTTCTTTACGCCGCGCGCCCTCAGAAAATCGATCGCAGCAGCAGCAGAGCCGCCGGTCGCCAGCATGGGGTCAGTCAGGAAAACCGTCCGCTCCGCAATGTCCACGGGCAGCTTGCAGTAATATTCGACAGGCTCCTTTGTTTCCTCATCGCGATACAGACCGATATGCCCGATCTTCGCCGTCGGCAGCAGGCGCAGCAGCCCGTCCATCATGCCCATGCCCGCGCGCAGGATCGGTACAATGGCAAATTTCTCCGTCACCGTTTTGCAATGCGCCATAGCCACGGGCGTCTCCACGGAACCCTCCTCCATCGGCAGATCTCTGGTCGCCTCGTAGGTCAGCAGCATCGCCACCTCCCCGATGATCTCGCGAAATTCCTTTGTGCCTGTGTCCTTATTGCGCAGCATCGTCATTTTTGTGTGAATCAGCGGATGCTCCGATACAAATAATTTTCCCATATGCTCCCCCTCAATCCTCAATTTGCTTGATCCTTCTGATATGGCGCTCATCATTGGAAAACGGCGTTTCCAAAAATGCCTTCACAATCTCCAGCGCAAGACCGGGACCGATCACCCGCGCGCCCATCGCCAGAATGTTTGCGTCATTATGCTCTCTGGTCGCCTTCGCGGAAAAAACATCCCCGCAAAGCGCCGCCCGAATGCCCTTTACCTTATTCGCCGCGATCGAAATGCCAATGCCCGTGCCACAGATTAAAATGCCCTGCTCGCACTCGCCGCTTGCAACCGCATTTGCAACCAGTTTGGCATATTTCGGATAGTCCACGGATTCCTCGGAAAATGTCCCGAAATTTTTATATGCGATTTTGTGTGCATCCAGATATTGAATGACCTCCTTCATCAGCGGATAGCCGCCATGATCACAACCCAATGCCAGCATCTGTTTTCCCTCCTTTTCGCCTCAATCAGCCTCAATCATATGATAGCCCGCAGATTTATTTAGGCGATTCATGATCGCCATGCCCTCGCCCTCCTCGGAAAAGACCTCGGAATAAACCTGCTCCATGCCCAGAAAATCAAATTTCCGCAGGCATTTGAACAAATTCGCCCCGATCTCCTCCGGATGCGCCCTTCTGCCCAGAGAAAGCACCACATCCGCATGATAGAGCGCCTTTGTTTCCTCCGTTGCCAATACGCCGACCTTTTTGCCTGCCGCCATACCTGCCGCCGCCAGCCGATTGATTTCAGCCGCCACAGCCGCTCTCTCCCCCTTGACCAGAATCACCTCTGCCTTGGGGGAATAATGCGTATATTTCATGCCGGGAGCCTTGGGGCGCAGTCCCTTCGCCGGCTTGGAGAGAATCGCAGGGTCGACCTCCACGCGTCCGACAACCTCCTCCAGCATTTCCTTCGTAATCGCACCGGGGCGCAGAATCACAGGGATTTCTCCGGAAACATCCACGATCGTGGATTCCAGCCCCCATTCCGCCGCGCCGCCATCGACGATCATGTCGATTTTTCCGTCCAAGTCAAACGCCACATGCGACGCTCTCGTCGGGCTGGGCTTCCCGGAGGAATTTGCACTCGGCGCAGCGATCGGCAATCCCGCCGCGCGGATGAGCGCCCGCGCCACGGGGTGGCTCGGAAAGCGCACCGCGACCGTATCCAGACCGCCCGTCGCCTTTTGCGGCACGATATCGGTCTTGGGGAAGATCAGCGTCATCGGACCCGGCCAGAAGGCATCCATCAGCTTTTGCGCCGCCGGGGAGATCTCGCGCACGATGGGCGTAAGCTCGTCCAACTCGGAGATATGCAGAATCAGCGGATTATCCGAAGGTCGCCCCTTCGCCAGATAGATTTTCTCGCAGGCGGCTTCATCCAGACCATTGCCGCCCAAGCCATAGACCGTTTCCGTCGGGAAAGCGACCAGCCCGCCCCGCTGCAAAATCTCCGCCGCCTGACGGATGATCTCCGCAGAGGATGGCTCGTTCAGGTCGATTTTTGTGAGTATCGTTTTCATCGGCTCAGACGTTCGCGCCGCAGCATTTTTTGTATTTTTTGCCGCTGCCGCAGGGGCAGGGGTCGTTTCTGCCGATTTTCTCGCCCTTGACGATGGTTTTGGAGCGTTTCTGCTCCAGAGCGAAGCGCTTTCTTGTCTCTGCGTCGAAAATGCCGTCCCACTGGGGCAGACTGGATAGATGCTCCGCCTTATATTCGATCATCAGCTTATAGAGCTTTTCAAAATCGATGGGGATGGAAAGCTCGCTGTCCTCTGTCAGGGTATCCATTTCGTAGGATTCGGGCAAGCAAGCGTTGATGCCGTCCACGAAAGCAACGATCTGCTCCGCGGTCATATCGAAGCGCTGCGCCAGCTCGGAAACCTTGCCCTCCAGCTTGCCCAGCTGATTTGTAAGGATATATTCGTAGATTTTCTGTTCCTTGGGCAGATATTCCTCCCAAACATCCTCAATGCTGCGTCCTTCCTGGGAAAATGCCTTTTTCATCCAGCTTTCGTATAATGTCATGATGATTCGCTCCTTTATTTTCGTGTGATTTCTATAGGGTCTTTCTGTCGATTTTACGCACACTTACCCATTCTTTCAAATGATACTATGATTTTGCGCACTTTGCAACAAAAAACGAACCGCAAACCCGAAGATTTGCGGCGAAAGACCTTGGGGGCTTTGCCCCCAACACCCCCACCAAGGGGGTCACCCCCTTGGAACCCGTTATAGCAACCGCATATCCATGCGTTTGCAGGGAAAGGGGGCATAATATGGCAAGCCTGCTTGTGGATCAGGTCAAAAGTTGCATTTCACAGATATTTGTACAAAACAACATCGCTTCTCCTCCGCAGGAGCACATGCTCCTGCGCAAACGGGGTGCAGGGGAATCATTCCCCTGCCGGGGAAGTGTGCTGCCGATAGCTTTGCTATCGGACAGTGATAGGGCAGCGCCCCACGGTCTTAGCAGGACATAGCTCAGCATTCCACAGCCTACCCCCATCTGCGCAAAGCATCGCTCCTCCCCCTGAAAAGGCGATAGCCTTTTTAAAACGGGGGTGCAGGGGAATCATTCCCCTGCCGGGGTTTGGGGCAGAGCCCCAAGGTCTTGACTTTGATCTTCCTCCGTCCCCTGCTCCTGTGTATCCCCCTCGGTGCTCTCTACGGGCACTTCCTCCGCCTCAACGGAAGGCACGACCTGCGTGTCGCCATCCTCCATGGTAAAGGTAAAGGTCGTCGCATCATCAAAGCATACGCCCTCCCAGACGCGCTGGATATCGCTGTCGCCAAAGGTCATCTGCACCTGCCAGCCGTCCTCCGCAATCGGCATCTGCCCCTGCATCGTCACGGGCATCTCATAGCCGTTCTTCCATTCCGTCTCCGTCAGCGCGATCTCGGACCAATCGGCATCCTCGGAGGGTCTGATCTCCAGCTTGGAAACGTTCAGCCCCGTCTGATTCTCAAAAACCATGCTGTAATCGACCTCCTGCGTCGGCACGGACTCCTGTCCGCAAGCGGTCAATGCACAAGCCGTCAGCAGCATACACAAAATTTTCTTCTTCATCTTCCCCATGTCCTTCCCTTACTCTGCGTGATATGTTTCAAATGTGATGCTTTCGATGGTGATATCCTGCGTCGGCTTGTCATTCTCGTCCTTCTCCGCTGCCGCGATCGCGTCGACTACGTCCATCCCCTCGAACACCTGCCCGAAGATGGTGTGGGTATTTCCGAACACATATTCCAGATGCGCCGCGCCGCCATGCTCCCTGTAATAATCCAGAACGGAATCGGGATAAAGCTGGTCGAGGGTGTAATTTTCGCCATCGGGCAGCGTCACATTGATCGGCTCCTCCGTGTTATTATCGCGTGCCTCCTGCAACACGTTCATGATCCCCTCCAGCACGCCGTCCTGCTGCACGATAAAGAACTGGCTGCCGTTGGTGTTCGGGCCGCTGTTCGCCATTGCTACCGCGCCGCGATAGAAATGCAGCTTTTCGGAGATCTCGTCCTCGAAAGGCTCGCCCCAGCAGCTTTCGCCGCCCATACCCGTGCCTTCGGGATCGCCCGTCTGGATCATGAAATCCTCAATGACGCGATGGAAGATCACGCCATCATAATAGCCCTCTTCCGCCAATGTTTTGAAGTTTTCGACCGCCTTAGGTGCTTCCTCGGGATAGAGCTGCATCTTGATAACGCCCTCAGATGTCGTGATGACGGCAATCTCATCGCCCTCCTGAGGGGGCTGCTCCTGCAGGATTGTCGCAGTATCCGTCTGATTCGTATTCGTATCGCCTGTAGTATCCTTCGCGCCGCAGCCTGCCGCGCCGAACACCATCATTGCCGCCAGAAGCAGCGCATATATTTTCTTTTTCATGTGATTTCCTCCGTTTGACACAAATTTAGCTGTACCTATTGTATGCCCCCTGTTACACGCTTGTCAATTTATTATTTCTTAAAAGTTCCTTAAAACCTAAGACCGTGGGACTCTGTCCCACCACCCTGCGAGGGGATTTCATCCCCTCGACCCCGTTATA
>CAVGZD010000083.1:0-6380 GCA_963633805.1 Lachnospiraceae bacterium
TGTCAGGGCGGTATTTTGCAGTGGCTTACGTGCGTCTTGCTATATTCACCCTCGCTTTGGTTTCTCCCATAGCTTGCCTTGGCATCTATAAGTTGATACGCCCCAGCAACTTTGATTATATCTTCCAACATCCCGACATGGTTTTATTGGGTCTTTTCGTTTATCTAATTTCTGTTGTAGTATCTTGGTTTCTTGTAAATGCCCTATTTTCCTTTGCAATCAATTTCTTGGGCTTAGAAGAAGCAGCAAAAAAGGACAAAACCGGGATATTCATTCTAGTTGCACTTGCCGTTCTTGTTCTTTTCTTTTTATTCATTTTTCTTCCCAAAGAAGAAACATACTACTAATCTTATTGTCCCCCAACAGCAGTCCTCGATCTGCTGTTGTGTTATGCTCTGCAAAGAAGGGGTGCATTTTATGCCTAAAAGAACGTGTATTTTATTATTTTGCTTTACCCTATTATGCGGCTGTTCTTCCTACGAGGATTCGTATGATAGCTACTACAAAGACGGCTATGATGAAGGTTACAGAGATGGATATAATGACGGCTATGAAGAAGGTCTGGATGAGGGCTATGAACAGGGAAAAGAATACGAAAGGGAAAACCCCAGCAACGCGATGTCCGATGAGGAATTTAATGAATATATCCGGGAGTATATCGAAGAAAATTACTGGTAAAAAAAACTGTATTTTTCTTATGCTCTTCTTTCTGATCGTCTCGTCTCTCTGCGTCTCCGCTTTTGCTCATCCCGGTCGGACAGATTCCTCCGGTGGGCATCGAGACAACCAAAACGTCAGCGGGCTTGGTTACTATCATTATCACCACGGCTACTCTGCGCATCTGCATGAGGGCGGCATTTGCCCATACGAACAGAAGCAGCCCATCGTGGAAACCTATGAGTATATTCCGCCCGTCCCCTCTGCCCCCAAGGTCGCTTGGGTCGAGGATTCGCCGGAGCGTGTAGCGGCAGCAGCTAAAAAAACAAAAGAACCGGAAACTCTTTCGCAGTCTACCTACGTCATTGCTGCTCTCGTCCTGATTTTTCTTCCTTTGTACTTTCAAAAGAAAATCGACCGCCGACTGCATCCTATTGAGGAAATGGCACAAGATCAAGGGTATGCTCCGTACCAGCCCTCTGCACAGAACGCAACGCATCATGCATGCGTTTCCATGAGCAAATCTCCGGCTGCCCCTCCTGTCAGCATCCCCAATATCCCCCCGCAGTACACACTTGGCACACTGGGCTTGCCCGCCGATGTGGATGCTCCCAAGCATTGGGGCAAAACCTTTACCGTCTATCTCAACCCCAAAACGCATATATACCATCGGGGGCGTTGCAGGTATGTCAGCCCGGCAACCACCTATGCCACGCATATTCTGCTTGTGTATCAGTCAAACCGCCCTTGCCAAGTTTGCCGCCCGGAGCTGCCAGACCTTGATTGGTATCTACCAAACGCAGCACAAAATCACAATCTGCCCTCATCAGATAAAATGCATTAATTGATGAAATCCAAAACGCCACAGCCCCCTGGGGCTGTTTTATTTTGCACAAATTCTGCCTAGCATTTTTGTCTGTTTTTGCAAATTCCTTTTTTCCGCCTTTTATGTTATGCTTTGCAAAGCAAGGAGCGTCTGCCCGGTATATAAAGATTACGAACCCCAAAAGACCATGCGAAGGGCGGCGCAAACACTCGTGCCCTATACCGAAAAAGAACCCCCAAGGAGGTCCCAATGGAAAAACTATATACCCTCATCGCCGCCCTTGGCGAGAAATACAACGCAGAAAAGCTCCTCCTTTTCGGCTCTCGCGCCAGAGGGGACAACCGCGAGCGCAGCGACATCGACCTCGCCATCTACGGCATGCCGGAGGAAAACCGGGCGCGTTTTTGGTTTGACATAGACGATCTGCCGACCCTGCTGAAATTCGATCTCGTCCATGTAACGGATCTGACCGATGCAGAGCTGGTCGAAAATATCGAAAAGGATGGTGTCATACTTTATGAAAAAGATTGAAAACTACCTAAAATCCCTTTCAAGCAAGCGGATCAATCGCTTAAAATAACACATAACAGCAGAAAAGGAGGTGTGCCGTATGATGTACCCTTTTATGGTTTTGGATGATAAAACGGAGGTCGTGCATTCCGATGCTTACGAGGCAAACGGGGTGGAAACCGTCAAGGTTTATTTTGAGCAGCCTGTGGACGGGGGCTTTCATTCCGCAGAATGCTATCTCCCCTCTTACGAATGGAAAAATATTGAGGGCTTCTCTGCCGAAGAAATCGCAAAATATACGGATTTCTTGAAGTCCGTCGCGCACATCGTCATTGAACTTGCGCGGGAAGGAGGCTTTGATCGTGCCGCAAATCTTTAAGGTCGGTTCATACTTGATTTACTTCTGGTCGAACGAATCCAGACCCTTGGAGCCGATCCATGTGCATATTTCCGAGGGCATTCCCTCTGAAAATGCAACGAAGGTTTGGATCACGCAGCAAGGACGCTGCCTTCTGTGTCACAATCGTTCCAACATCCCAAATCGTAAGCTGAAGATCATCATGAGCATCATTGAAGCGAGAAATCAGGAAATCATTGAAAAATGGTACTCTTACTTCGGACAAATCGAATATTATTGCTAAAAAAATCCTCCTTCCCACGCCAACAGGAAGGAGGACTCAGGCGGTCTTATGGGCCACCTACTACGCACTAGTAGGATTATATCATAAGACCGCCTAATTTGCTATACATTTTTATCACAAAGGAGGTCTTTTTTATGATCGCCATCTACGCGAGACAATCCGTCGACAAAAAAGACAGCATCAGCATCGAATCCCAGATCGAATACGCCAAGCGCGAAATCTTCACGGAGGACTACAAAATCTACCAGGACAGCGGCTATTCCGGCAAAAACACCAACCGCCCCGCCTTTCATCAAATGATGGAGGACGTGCAGCGCGGGCACATCGAGAAGGTCGTGGTCTACCGCCTGGACCGCATCAGCCGTTCCATTCTGGACTTCGCCGATTTCATCAATGTGCTGGAATCGCAGCAGATTTCCTTCGTCTCCGCGACAGAAAAATTCGACACCTCCACGCCCATGGGACGCGCCATGCTGTATATCATCGTGGTCTTTGCCCAGCTTGAGCGGGAGACGATTGCCGAACGTGTGCGCGATAACTACTACGCCCGCGTGAAAAAAGGCGCGTGGGGCGGCGGACCTGCCGCCTTTGGCTTCGACCTCGTGAAAACCACCATCGACGGCAAAAAGGCGACCATCTGTCAGCCGAACGAGCAGATTTCCGTGGTGGAGCGCATTTTTGAGCTGTACTCCCTGCCCTATTCCAGCCTTGCGGACGTGCAGCGCCAGCTCATCCGGGACGGTTCTGCATCCTCCGGCGGCGTTAATTTTGACAACGTGAAATTAGCGTCCATCCTTAAAAATCCAGCCTATGTGCAGGCGGATATCGCCATTTACAATTATTACAAGGCGCAAGGCGCGATTCTCGCCAATCCCCCGGAGGATTTTGACGGGAAGCATGGCTGCATTCTGGTCGGCAAGCGCGACGCAAACGAGCGGAAATATAAGGATGTCTCCGACCACCTGCTTGCCATCGGGCAGCATCGCGGCATCGTGGACAGCACGACCTTCCTCTTTTGCCAACAAAAGCTCTCCCGCAATCGGCAAATCAAAAACACATTCAAGGGCAAGCATTCCTGGCTGACAGGGCTGGTCAAATGCGGGCATTGCGGCTACGCCTTTTCCATCCGCTTCAGCAAGACGAAGGACGGGCAGGTGCCGTATTTCTGCTGCTCCGGCAAATATCTGCACCGCGCCTGCACCGCGAAACAGACACATCGCGTGCGGGATGTGGAGGAGGAGGTTTTGGCGCGCCTGGTCGATCACGCCGCAAATTATAACCTCATCCGCAGACAGAATACCGATGCCGCTGCGAAGGAATTTCAAAATAAAATCGCCGAAATCGACGCGAAAATCGAAAACCTGATCCTCACTTTGGAGAATGTCAGCAGCATTTCCGCAGAGTATATCAACCGCAGGATCGAGACGCTGCATCACGAAAAGCAGCTCCTGATGCACCGATATAACGAAACCCTCGCGGAATATAACATTGCAGAAATCGCGCCCTTCTCCCCCGGAGATTGGGACGCGATGGATATCGAGCAAAAACGGCAGCTTGTACGCACCCTGATCGAGTCCGTGATCCTCTCCGAGGATGGCATTTCGATGCATTTCAGACTGTAAACCCTGCCTTTGCCTTGCGGTAAAGTTGCGCTGTTTGGGGGCAAAAATGGCGGGCATTGCCATAAAAGAAAGCGGTCAAAAACCTTGAAATTCTAAGGTTTCTGACCGCATTTACTTTTGTTTCATGCGTATCCACATCCCACTGAATCGTATAATACCCATTCTCCTTCGCCGTATCGACCACATGATTATCATACTCCCCAAAGGGCGGTCGGAACAGTTCCATCTCCACCCCCGTCACCTCCTTCACCTCCTGATGACACTTTTGAAGCTCCTGCGCGATCTGCTCCGATGAAAGCTGGCTCATATGCGGATGCGTCGCGGAATGGTTGCCGAGATCATGCCCCGCCTCGGCGATTTTTTTGACCTCCTCCGGATATTTCTCGACCCAATAGCCGCAGAGAAAGAAGGTCGCCTTCACATCATTCTCATCCAAAATCCGCAGCAGCTCATCTGTATCGTCCGCTCCCCATGCCGCGTCGAAGCTGACCGACACCTTCGGCTCATCCGTCTGCACGCAATAAATCGGCAGTTTTCGCCCCGCCACAGCGGACACCCGTGCCACCGCAGGCGCGATCTGCGGCACAAGCATCGCCGCCCCCGCAAACACGAGCGCCGCCGCTAATATCCCGCCAAAAACCTTCTGATTCATATGTATCGCCTTAAAAAATTTCATCGTCTTGCCTCCAAAATTTTTTACTATCAATATATTTCAGCCGGGCAGCTTTATGAATGAAGGAGCAAATTTTAACCTCTAAGACCTACGACCTTAGGGACGCTGCCCCGCCACCCTGACCGCTGTTATTATTGGTTTCACAACAGCATTCGGCTCGTCCACGATCGCCTTTATGTCGAAATATTCCTTCGGGAACACAGGCTCGTTTCCGCTGCGTTGGCTTTTTGCCATGATTTTTCGGTGGAGCAGGTCGAGACGCTCCTGCGCCAACTCGCGATAGACATAGCCGTAATTCGGGATTTTCGCCCAACGGCTTTGCCGCTCAGTCTCCAAGACCATCCAAAGCGGACTGCCGCAATGCCGACATTTGTAGTTTTTTCGGTTTTCCTTTCGGAAGAAAAGCCGCCCCGCCTCAATCCGGAATTTGCTGTCATCATCGAAAACATCCGTCATGACTGCTTCGCCGCAATCCGGGCACAAAAACGCACGCTTTCGCCGATTGTATACAACGGCAGGACGACGCATATAGCCATCTCGCGCCTTTTCCTTCGTCAGCACCGCATAACAACTGCGATTGCTCCGCTGATACAGTCCGTAAGCCTTCTCCAACTCCGCAACCGTTTTGACCTGCACAGCAAAAGAATCCGGCGCAGTCTCCGCGATTTTCCGCAGCCACTTTTTCGGCAGATGCGCAGGACAAAGAACAATGTTGAAATGCTTGCCGCCCTTTTTCAGCTGATAGGCATGCAGGGAAGTCATACCGATTTTCCTCTTTCCCGTGCCGCACTCCGCGATGCAAAGCGCCGTCTTGTTCCTACGAAGGCTTCGCATGATCGCCTCGGACACAGCAAGCTGCGCATCATACAGTCCATAGCCCGCCTGCCGCTGGATATTGGCATCAACCGCGCGAATCTCCTTCGATATGGACTCCTTTGCGGGGTCAAACAGGGGCGTGAACTGGTTCTAAATCTTATCCACGATGGTCTTGCCAAAGCGGTTCAGATAAACAGAAACAGAATTGACACCCCCAAATGCATTTTCCTCCGTATAATCACCGGGAATAGCGGTTTTTTCCGTTTTCAAGCCCCATTCCACAAGGCTGATGAAGTTCCGCTCGTCCTTGGACAGCTCCAACCGCCAAACATCAAACTGCGCCTCACCTGACAGTATTTCCAGCTTTTTTAGAAAATGCGTTTTTTTCAAGCAAGTAAGTTCTTTGCTTAAAAATCCTGCAAAACCGCCTCCTTCTGAAAACAAAAAGACCTCAATTCTTCCTTCATGCATCGAAATTAGAATTTACGGTCTTTTGATACGATTGTAATTTTTGTGTCAGGCAAGCTACGCCCGATGATTCCTTTAACCCGTCTTTGAGACACGTTGCCCCAAAAGCCTTTATTCATTTCAGCTTCCATCATTTCTTTGATGGTTCCACCAAGCAGATCCTTCAG
>CAVGZD010000084.1:0-6356 GCA_963633805.1 Lachnospiraceae bacterium
TTGTTTCTCGATTGACTCTATATTGCTTTACTTGTATTCAGTTTTCAAGGTGCATGTTGTATGCGATCCGTTCTCGCGACCGCTTAGATATATTAGCACGACAAAATCCGATTGTCAACAACTTTTTTCAAATTTTCGCAAATTCTTTTTTCAAAAACGCAGAAGCAGCCGTTCTATTTTCTGATATTTTATGTTATAATCACATGAAATCAGGAAAAATGGCAGGGTGGTGACAGCATGGAGGAGATAATCATAACGGGCGAGGTGGCGGATATTATATTCCGTAATCAGGATAACGGGTATACAGTATTCACCATCACCGCCGAAGGGGACGAGCTGACCTGCGTCGGCATCCTCCCGCAGATACACAGCGGAGAAACGCTGGAAATCCGCGGAAATTGGTCGATGCACGCCGTCTATGGCAAGCAATTACAGGTGCAGTATTATGAAAAATCCATGCCGACGACCACGGCGGGCATCGAAAAATATCTTTCCTCCGGTCTGCTCAAGGGCGTCGGAGAAAAAACGGCAAAGCGCATCGTAGAAAAATTCGGCGAGGCGACCTTTTATGTCATCGAGGAAAAGCCCGATCTTCTCACTGAGATCAAGGGCATCAGCTATGACAAGGCGAAAAAGATCTCTGCGACCTTCTGCGAACAGCACGAGCTGCGCCGCGCCATGATGCTCCTGCAGAGCTTCGACCTCTCCCCCGCCTACGCCATGAAAATTTACAAAAAATATAAGGCGCGCACGTTCGAAATTGTGCAGAATAACCCCTATCGCCTTGCGGATGATATTTTCGGCATCGGCTTCAAGCTGGCGGATAAAATGGCGGCAAACGCCGGCATTGCGGCGGATGATCCGCATCGGGTGAAGGCGGCTCTCAAGTATGTTTTGAACAATGCCGCCGCCAATGGGGACTGCTTCCTCCCCAAGGAATCGCTGCTCACGCAGGCGGGGGAGCTTTTGCAGCTGCATCCGCTGGCGATCGAAAATGCCGTGCGGGAAATGCAGGTCGATGGGCAGCTTTGGCAGGAAAAGCTAGACGGTATTGACTGCGTTTACCTGAATTTTTACTATTATGCGGAGATGGCGGTCGCCAAGCGTCTGCTGGAGCTTTCCATGGAATATGAAGCACCGAATATGGAGACGGTCGCGAAGGAGATCGCACGGGTGGAGAAGGATACGGGCGTGATCTTAGCCGAGGAACAGCGTCTTGCAGTGCTGGAAGCCATGAGCTGCGGCGTGCTGATCATCACCGGCGGTCCCGGTACGGGCAAAACCACCACGATCAACACCATCCTGCGCATTTTGCAGCGGGAAGAGCAGGAGGTCGTCTTGGCTGCGCCCACGGGCCGTGCCGCCAAGCGCATGACCGAAGCAACGGGCATGGAGGCGCAGACCATCCATCGCCTGCTGGGCATCAGCTTTGTCAACGAGGACAACCGCCGCCAGAGCTTCGATAAAAATGAGGACGACCCCATCGAAGCAGATGTTATCATTATAGATGAAACCTCTATGGTAGACATCAGCCTGATGCAATCCCTGCTGCGCGCGGTACAGAGCGGCTCGCGCATTATTTTTGTGGGCGATGTGGATCAGCTCCCATCGGTCGGCGCAGGAAATGTATTAAAGGATATGATCCGCAGCGAGCGATTGAAGGTCGTGCGCTTACAGCATGTCTTCCGTCAGGCGCAGGAAAGCGCGATCATCATGAACGCGCACCGCATCAATCAGGGCGAAGAGCCTCTGCTGAACGAGGACGGCACGGATTTCTTCTTCATGCGACGCGCCTACGCCGATGAGGTCGCGAGCACCATCCGCGAATTGGTGACAACTCGCCTGCCGAAATTCACAGGCTGTGATGGTTTGCAGGAAATGCAGATCCTCACCCCCATGCGCAAGGGTACGCTCGGCGTGCAGAATCTGAATCTTGTGTTACAGCAGACCCTGAACCCGCCCGCCGCCGATAAACACGAGGTCAATTTCCGAAAGGTGATCTTCCGCGAGGGCGATAAGGTCATGCAGATCAAAAATAACTACAATATTGTCTGGCGTTGCCACGATAGCTTTGGCAAGCGCACCGATGAGGGGCTTGGCGTTTATAACGGCGATGCGGGCAGGATCCTTTCCATCGATGCCGATGCGGAGCAGCTTCGCGTCGCTTTCGATGATGGCAAGATCGTGGACTACGATTTCGGGCAGCTGGAGGAGCTGGAGCTTGCCTACGCCATCACCATCCACAAATCGCAGGGCAGTGAATACCCCGTTGTGATCCTGCCGCTTTACAGCGGACCGCCCATGCTGATGACCAGAAACCTCCTTTATACCGCCATCACCCGCGCGAAAAAGCTGGTTGTGCTGGTCGGTCTGCGCGAAACGATCTCCGCCATGCTCCATAATGACCGCGAGATCAGCCGCTATACCGGCTTAGCGCAGCGCATCCGGAATCTGCATGATTTCATGTATGAGCAGGGAGGATCGTCATGAAAAATATGCTGAGTTTTTTCAAAAAGTTGCTCTATCCGCCGCATTGCGCACTTTGCGGGGAGGTACTGCCTGTGGAGCGTTGGAGGGCTTCTCTTTGCGCCTCCTGCGAGGAGCATCTGCCCTTTTGCACCAGCGATCGTTGTCCACATTGCAGCGGAAAAACCAACGCTCCCGGCTTTTGCGATGTCTGTCTGAAGCCCTTCGCCTTTTCCGCGGCATTCGCCGCCTTTCCCTATGCCGCGGTGCGCAAGAGCATACATCTTTATAAATATCGCGGCGGCAAGGAGCTCGGGGATGGCTTGGGCAGCCTGATGGCGGATTATCTGCTGCGTTTCCATGCGGAGCTGCCGCCGAAGATCGACTGCATCGTCAGCGTGCCCCTGCATCCCAAAAAGCAAAAGCGCAGGGGCTTCAACCAAACCGCCCTGCTCTGTCGAAAGATCGCAGAAAGGACGGCTCTGCCCTTTCCGGAGGACGGGCTGTATCGCAAGCGGCATACCGTTGCGCAGAGCCTGCTTTCCCCGCAGGAGCGCAAGGAGAATCTGCTCGATGCCTTCGGGACGCAGACCGATTTCAGCGGCAAGCGCGTCCTTCTGGTCGATGATATCATTACCAGCGGCAGCACCTGCAATGAATGCGCAAAGGCACTCTACCGTGCGGGTGCGCAGGAGGTTTTCGTCTTTTGCCTCTCCGCGGCGGGAAGCATTCCCACCGACGGTAAAGTTGTCTACGAAGACAGTCTTGACCCACCCGATCTGCCTGCATAGGGGGCGTATTCCTTCCTTTATAGCTGCCATTTCATATTTTGATAGGCAGAAACCAAGTTTTATTTGTAAATCGCGAAAAAAGGGTCTATAATAAATGCATAATACTTTTGGGGAGCGACGTTTGCTTTTGACGCACGGAATCCCGCGCGTGATATTTCATGAAAAATAACGAAAATCCGCCGGATATTGCAAAATATCCCTTTCTTTTTTGTGAAAAATATTCAAATATCGTTACCTTCGGCAAATACTGTTGCAGCGACGAAAGATTCGGGGAGAATAAAGCTATGTTACGTTTAGGATTTGATAATGACAAGTACCTGCAAATGCAATCCAAGCACATCAAGGAACGGATCGGCCAGTTCGGCGGCAAGCTCTATCTGGAATTTGGCGGCAAGCTCTTTGACGATTACCACGCATCGCGGGTTTTGCCCGGCTTCAAGCCGGACAGCAAGATCGATATGCTCGTCAAGCTGAAGGAGGATGCGGAGATCATCATCGTCATCAGCGCGGGCGATATTGAGAAGAACAAGGTGCGCGGCGATTTGGGCATCACCTACGATATGGATGTGCTGCGGCTGATCGATGCCTTCCGCGGTTATGGGCTGTATGTCGGCAGCGTCGTACTGACGCAGTTTGCCGGGCAGACCAGCGCCATCGCCTATAAGAAAAAGCTGGAATCGCTCGGCGTGAAGGTATATCAGCATTACTGCATCGAGGGCTATCCTGCCAATGTCCCCCTGATTGTCAGCGAGGACGGCTTCGGCAAAAATGATTATATCGAAACGACCGGTTCGCTGGTAGTCGTTACCGCGCCCGGTCCCGGCAGCGGCAAAATGGCAACCTGCCTTTCCCAGCTTTATCATGAAAATAAGCGCGGCATCAAGGCAGGCTACGCGAAATTCGAGACCTTCCCCATCTGGAACATCCCCCTGCGCCATCCCGTCAATCTGGCGTATGAGGCAGCAACAGCGGATCTGAACGACGTCAATATGATCGACCCCTTCCATCTGGAGGCATATGGGGAAACGACCGTCAATTATAACCGCGATGTGGAGGTTTTCCCCGTGCTGAATGCGATTTTCGAGCAGATTTACGGGAAATCCCCCTATCAGTCCCCCACGGATATGGGCGTAAATATGGCAGGGAACTGCATTTTTGACGATGAAGCCGTTTCTCAGGCTGCGCGAATGGAGATCGTGCGCCGTTATTATCAGGCGCTGTGCAGCCATCGCAAGGGCGATTTGTCGCAGGATGTGATCTATAAGCTGGAGCTTTTGATGAAGCAGGCGGGCATGGGCGTTGCCGACCGCAAGGTGGCAGCGGCTGCCAATGCAAGGGCGGAGGAAACCGGCAATCCCGCCGCCGCCATCGAACTGCCGGACGGCACGATCGTCACGGGCAAGACCACGCCGCTTCTGGGCGCATCCTCCGCGATGCTGCTCAATGCCCTGAAAAAGCTGGCGGGCATCGAAAAGAACGTGAAGCTCATCGCGCCGACGATCATCGAGCCGATCCAGAAGCTGAAGGTCGGGCATCTGGGCAATCATAATCCCCGCCTGCATACGGACGAAATTTTGATTGCGCTCTGCATCTGCGCAACCTCCGATCCCGTGGCAGATCTGGCGCTGCGCCAGCTGGAAAAGCTCAAATGCTGCGAGGTGCATTCCACGGTAATTCTCTCCTCCGTGGATGAAAATGTGTTCAAAAAGCTGGGCGTCAATCTGACCTGCGAGCCGAAATATCAAACGAAAAAGCTGTTCCACGGCTGATTTCGTTTTCATGCAAATAAAAAATCCACTCCCTGCGGAATCGCAAAGGAGTGGATTTTTTTACCCTTCTGAAAAATGAAACGGCATATCCGCGCGATACAACTCGACTGCGAAGAGGTTTTTCGCAAAATCGATCTTACAAGCCGCAAGAACAACATTCCGAAAATGTCCCAAGACTTTTCTGAAAAATACTGCTTGCAATGTATATGCCGCAATTTGCGAAGAATCCCCCAAGTCAAGTGCACAGCAGTGCTATGCTAACTGATCGTAAAGCGGAGCAAGCAGAACGCACAGGCGGCTATCTCGACAGCTTTTCCACCGAAATACCGCTGACGATCATCCCCGTCGCCTTTTGCAGCCCGACCGACAGCGCTGCGCAAATCTGCTTTTCAAAGCGCGCGACCCCCAGCGCGATGATCCGTTCCTTTTTTTGCTCACTCAGCGTGCCCAGCATGGCATGGATCAGCGCATCCTGATCCTCCCCGATGAGCAGCAGCAGCTTTTCGACAAATTCCCGATCCTCTTTCTTTTCCTCCCGCAGCAGATTGGGGAGCTGCTCCAGCGCCACCTTTATGATCTCGTCATATCGCACGCCATCCAGCTTGAAATGCAGCGCAAAGCGTTCCTCGCCCAGATTTTTCTGCCTCATTTCCACTGATGCAGCGTATTTTCTGATCTCCGGCAAGATTGACCGATTCATATACCCCTTGATGATCATCTCGCTCTTTAGAAAACGGCCAAGCAGGCTCACCGTTTCTATTTTCAATCGAATCCCGATTGCCATCGATTTCTCTCCTTTCCTTCGGATGCCATAAAAAAATAGTGCCGATCTTCCTTGGCTTTTCAAAGAAAATCGGCACAAAGCGTGCGGCTGGTGGGACTCGAACCCTTAGAGCAGTGCCCATTTTCCTTGAAAAATCAAGGTTTTCTGCCGCATCGTTGATTACCTTTGATTAACTGTGATTACCTTGCAACTCTTATTTGGAAATCAGGGATACTACTAAGGATTTCAGCTTTCCTATCGATGCTCTTTCTATTGCGATGATAATGACGCTCTGTACATACAATATTTGTATGCCCCATCATATCTGTGATCAACCTTGTATCAACATTATTATCAATCAGGATAGATCCATAGGTTTTTCTAATTTTATGTGGTGTCTTATGCGGGATACCAAGTTTTCTACATATATCCTTTAATCTTCGCCTAAAAGAATTCGTAGTAATTCTTTTCCCTCTATTCATGAAAATAAATTCACCACCACGGCTCATCATGATTAACCTGTTGACTACCCATAAATAATCATTCGGAATAATAATGTTTCTTACC
>CAVGZD010000085.1:0-6343 GCA_963633805.1 Lachnospiraceae bacterium
GACCTTGAGGGCGCTGCCCTCAAACTCCCGCAAGGGGATTTCATCCCCTTGACCCTGATTGTGCAGGAGCGATTCTCGCTCCTGCGGGGAACAGAGAGCTGAAAGACCTTGAGGGCGTAAAGACTGTGAAGACCTTGAGGGCGCTGCCCTCAAACTCCCGCAAGGGGATTTCATCCCCTTGACCCTGATTGTGCAGGAGCGATTCTCGCTCCTGCGGGGAACAGAGAGCTGAAAGACCTTGAGGGCGTAAAGACTGTGAAGACCTTGAGGGCGCTGCCCTCAAACTCCCGCAAGGGGATTTCATCCCCTTGACCCCATTATGCAGGAGCGATTCTCGCTCCTGCAGGGAGCAGAAATAAATATTTTGGCACAATAAGACCGCTTGCGAAAAGGGAAATCATGTTCCCCAACTCACAAGCGGTTTCTCTATTTCATTGCAATTTTGTTCCAGCAAACGCATGCAGATGCGTTTGCGCTAACGGGGTCAAGGGGAGAAACTCCCCTTGCGGGGCAGTGGGGCAAAGCCCCACGGTTTTTACGCTCCTGCGAGGGGCAGGAATAAAATATTTGGAAAAAAATCGCCGCTTGTGAAGAGGGAACTGCATCCTCCAACTCACAAGCGGTTTTTCTATCTTATTGCAATTTTGTTCCCGCAAACGCATACAGATGCGTTTGCCATAACGGGGTCAAGGGGAGGAACTCCCCTTGTGGGGTAGTGGGGCAAAGCCCCACGGTCTTCGTTTTTTAATCCACCGCGCTGCCCGCTCTGACGTTCCCGCCGGTCAGATCATCCACGGCATCCCGCGTGTCCTGCATCAGATTGCCCGTACGCAGACCGTATGTGTTGCGCTCCGTGTTCCCTTGGAACATCTCCCTACCGCTGTTGATGCCGTAGCCGTCCCAGTAGGCTGTGCCGCCGCCGTAGGTGCCCATGCCGTAGCCGGAGGAATCCGACATGCCATAGCCATTCGTGCCATAACCCGTCGTGTCATAACCATAGCCCGCCGTGCCGTTCGTTGTGCCGTTGTCCGCCATTGTGCCGCCCCTGCCGCCGATCGCACCGCCAAGGTTGTTGCCTGCCGTGTTGTTCCCGCAGCCGCCCAGAAGCAGCACCGCCGTAAGCATTGCAGCAAAATATCCTGTCTTTTTCCCAAACATAATGTTCCCTCCCTATATAAATTGTTTTGCCGTATTAGGTGTGTCCCAATAAGAAAACATATAAGAGCTGGAACAGCAGAAAGGCTGCGGATACAAGGAAACTTTCCGCAGGCATCCTTTGGAAAGTGAGGGTTTTTCTCGCCTTCGCTCGAAAACCGCTCATACTTTCCTTCCATTCCTTTTCAGCACTTTGCTCCGCAAAGTCGCCTACGGCGTGCATTGCGGACCCAACCTTCGGTCAAGCTTTCGCTCGTCATGAACGGAAGGAAAGTCCGCTACCGGGCTGTCAAGGGAAGTTGACACGGTAGCCGCACCTTTCGGCGTTTCAGAATTTATGTTTTCTTATTTGGGCGCACCTTTAGTCTCCGTCTTTCTGCCCGAAAAAAACGTGGACATCGCTGGCAGAGCATTTAATTTTTGACAAAAATTCTCCCCCCCGCCGCCGACTTTGCCCCATTCCCGCCGCAAAGCCTTGTGAAACGGAAAAACTCTTGGTATAATCAGAGAGAGTATCATTTAGCAATCGAGAAAGTATCACTTTCCTTACCATATCATCCCGAAGGAGTGTATGTTTATGACAAAACGAAAAAGCGGCATCCTCCTGCACCCGACCTCCCTGCCTTCCGCCTATGGCGTGGGCGATCTCGGCCCTGCGGCGTATGCCTTTATCGATCATCTGGAACAGGCGAAGCAGACCCTTTGGCAGATTCTGCCGCTCGTCCCCACGGATGCGGGCGGCTCGCCCTATGCAAGCTGCTCTGCCTTTGCCGGGAATACCCTGCTCATCAGCCCAGAGATGCTGGCGCAGGACGGTCTTTTGACCGAGCAGGATCTGGAAAAGGCAAAAATCGCGTCCTCTGCGCGGGTGGATTACGCAAAAGCGATTGCCGCCAAGGAGCCGCTCCTGGAAAAGGCATATCAGGCATTTTGCGCCGACGAGCCGCCGGTGGAGTATCTCGATTTTTTGGAGGAAAACGGCTTTTGGCTCTGGGATTACAGCTTATTTATGGCGCTCAAGCGGCATTTTTATGCACAGCGCGCCGCGGAGAAAACGGACGAGGGCTTTGCGGCATTTGTTGCGGAATGCGATGATTTTTCGCTGGATGAGGCGCAGCTTCGCGCCTATTACAGGCAGGCAAGCTGGAACAGCTTTCCAAAAACCATCAAAAAACGCAACCTTGCCTCCCTGCGGAAATGGCGCAGGATACTGGCTGAGGAGATCGAACGGGAAAATTTCCTGCAATATATTTTTGACAAGCAATGGCAGGCGCTGAAGGCTTATGCCAACCAAAAGGGCATTTCCATCATCGGCGATGCGCCGATTTTCGTTGCCTATGACAGCGCGGACGTTTGGGCGAACCAAAGGCTGTTCCAGCTGAATACGCATGGAACGCCGCTGGGCGTGGCAGGTGTGCCGCCGGATTATTTCAGCGAGACGGGGCAGCTCTGGGGCAATCCCCTCTACGACTGGGCGCAGCACGCGCGCACGGATTATGACTGGTGGACGCAGCGCATCGCACACGCGCTCAAGCAGGTGGATATCCTGCGGATTGACCATTTCCGCGGCTTCGAGTCCTATTGGGAAATTCCCTTCGGCGCGGAGGATGCGCGAGGCGGCAAATGGGTCAAGGGACCGGGAGAGCAGCTCTTTGCGGCGATGCGGGAAAAAATCGGCAATCTGCCCCTGATCGCAGAGGATTTAGGCATCATCACGGAGGAGGTCGCCGCCCTGCGGGATCGGCTGGGCTTTCCGGGGATGTGTATTTTGCAGTTCGCTTTCGGGCAGGATAAGAACAATGCCTATCTGCCCCATCGCTGCCGCAAAAACAGCATTATGTATACCGGGACGCATGACAACGACACCACGCGCGGCTGGTATGCGGCGGCAAGCGAGGAGGAACGGGATCATTACCGCCGCTATATGAACGTGGACGGGCAGAACGCGGCATGGGATCTCATCCGCCTTGCCTTTTCCTCCCCTGCGGATACGGCGATCATCCCCCTGCAGGACGTGCTGAATCTGCCGACGGAGCATCGCATGAATATCCCCGGCACGGCAGAGGGAAACTGGGGCTTCTGCTTCTCCTTCGAGCAATGGGACGAGGGCTTTACCGCAGGGCTGCGCTATCTCTCGGAGCTGTTCGGCAGGAATGAAACGGAGTGCGCGGAGAACGCAGAGAATGAGACAGAATAACAGCAAATTTCAGGAGGAATCAACATGTGCGGCTTTTGCGGCTTTACCGGGCAGATTGCATCGCCCGAGGAAATATTGGAACGAATGAAAAACAAAATCATCCATCGCGGACCTGACAGCGAGGGCTCTCATATCGACGAGAGCATCGCCATGGGCTTTCGACGGCTGAGCTTTCTGGATTTGGAGGGCGGCAGTCAGCCCATCTATAATGAAACGCGGGATATGGTCATCACCTTCAATGGCGAGATTTATAACCATCAGGAGCTTCGCGAGGAATTGGAGGCAAAGGGGCATGTTATGGGCAGCTTCGCCGATACGGAGGTGCTCATTCATGGCTATGAAGAGTGGGGCGAGGCGCTTCTGCAAAGGCTGCGCGGGATGTTCGCCTTTGTCATCTGGGATAAAAAGACGCAGACACTGTTCGGGGCGCGGGATTTTTTCGGCATCAAGCCCTTTTATTACACGATTGCGAACGGCAATTTCATCTATGCCTCCGAGATCAAGAGCATTCTGGAGCATCCCGATGTGCAAAAGGAGGTCAATCCCATTGCGCTGGAAAATTATCTGACCTTCCAGTATAGCGTGCTGGAGGAAAGCTTTTTCAAGGGCATTTTCAAGCTGATGCCCGCGCATTGCTTCACCTTCCGGGATGGCAGGCTGGACATCAAGCGCTATTGGGAGCCTGTTTTCGAGGTGAACCACAGCAAGACGCTGGAGGAATTTGTGGATGAGATTGATGCGGCGATGCAGGATTCCATTCAGGCGCATAAGATCGCAGATGTGGAGGTCGGCTCCTTCCTTTCCAGCGGCGTGGACAGCTCCTATGTGGCGGCTTGTTTTCATGGCGATAAGACCTTTACCGTTGGCTTTGATTACGAAAAATATAACGAAATCGACTACGCGAAATCGCTCTCCGAAAAAATCAAGATCGACAACTACAGCCACCTCATCAGCGAGCAGGAATATTGGGACAGCATCGGCAAGGTGCAGTATCACATGGATGAGCCGCTGGCAGACCCTTCGGCGATCGCGCTGTATTTTGTGGCGCGGACGGCGGCGCAGCATGTGAAGACCGCCATGAGCGGCGAGGGCGCGGACGAGCTGTTCGGCGGCTACAATATCTATCGCGAGCCGCATGACCTGCTGCCCCTAACGCGCCTGCCCCACCCGATCCGCCGCGGCTTGGGCGCGATGGCACAGAAGCTGCCGAAAATGAAGGGCAAAAATTACCTCATTCGCGGCAGCAAGGACTTGCAGGAGCGCTTCATCGGCAACGCCTTTATGCTGAGTGAGGCGGAGCGCGCACGCATCCTCAAGCATCCCACGGGGAAATACGAGCATACCGCGCTGACCAAGCCCTTCTATGATAAGGCGGCAGGGCTGGACGATGTGACGAAGATGCAGTACATCGACATTCATTTCTGGCTGATCGGGGATATTCTGCTGAAGGCGGACAAGATGAGCATGGCAAACTCGCTGGAGGTGCGCGTGCCGTTTTTGGATCGGGTGGTATTCGATGTAGCGCGGACAGTGCCGACGGAGTACAAGGTGACGAAGGAGAACACGAAATATGCTATGCGGCAGGCGGCGCACCGCTATCTGCCGGACATGGTTGCGGAGAAGAAAAAGCTGGGCTTCCCCGTGCCGATTCGTGTCTGGCTGCGGCAGGAGAAATATTACAATATCGTGAAGGACGCCTTCCATAGCCCCACGGCGGAGGAATATTTCAAGGTTGATGAGATCATGAAATATCTGGACGAGCACCGGGACGGCAAGGCGGACAACAGCCGCAAGATTTGGACGATCTACATGTTTTTGGTATGGCACAGGGAGTTTTTTGGGTGTTAAGACCTTGAAAACCACAAGACCTTGGGGCTTTGCCCCACTACCCCGGCAGGGGCTCACCCCCTGCACCCGGTTGCGCAGGAGCGATTCTCGCCCCTGCAGGGACAAGCGGAAAGGTTAAGCCCATTATTTATGGATTGCCTTGCCTTTTGCTTTGCAAACGCAAGGTTCATGCGTTTGCCGTAATGGGTTCCGAGGGTATGAGCACCGCCAAGATAAGGCGGCGGCGAAGCCGTCCTCCCGCAGGGGGGGATGCTTTGACCAGAACTCCCTTGGCGGGGCAGTGGGGCGGCGCCCCGCGGTCTTGTGGGAGGTTGAGGGCAAAGCCCTCAAGGTTTTTATCATCAAAGGAGGTAGATATCATATGGCAACCCCTCATATTTCCGCGAGTAAGGGCGATTTCGCAAAAACGGTGCTGATGCCGGGCGATCCCCTGCGCGCGAAGTTCATCGCAGAGACATTTCTGGAAAACCCCGTTCTGGTCAATAACGTACGCGGCGTGCAGGGCTATACGGGGATGTATCACGGCACGCGCGTGTCCGTTATGGCGAGCGGCATGGGCTGCCCGTCCATCGGCATTTACAGCTATGAGCTCTTTGCGTTTTATGATGTGGAGAACATCATCCGCATCGGCTCGGCGGGCGCGATCACGGAGAAGCTGAAGCTGCGCGACATCGTTGCGGGCATCGGCTCGAACACCAATTCCAATTTTGCCGATCAATACGGCATGCCCGGCACGCTTGCGCCCACGGCGGATTATACGCTGCTGTCCACGGCGGTGGAGACAGCGAAGGAACAGGGTATCGATATGAAGGTCGGCAACCTGCTCTGCTCCGACACCTTTTACGGCGAGGGCGGCAAGGAGGAATCCCTGCGCTGGGCGAAGCTGGGGACGATGGCGGTGGAGATGGAATCGACCGCGCTTTATCTGACGGCGGCACGGCTGGGCAAGCGCGCGCTGGCGCTGGTGACGATTTCCGATCATTTAGTGACGGGCGAGGAGACAACCGCCGAGGAGCGGCAGAACACCTTCACGCAGATGATGGAGATTGCTTTGGAAACGGCAGTGAAAATGGAAGGGAAGTAAGGGCTAAGACCTTGGGGGTTTCACCCCCAACACCCCTAAAGACCGTGGGGCTCTGCCCC
>CAVGZD010000086.1:0-6223 GCA_963633805.1 Lachnospiraceae bacterium
TTAGTGTAATTATACCACGCTTTTCTATGGGTGTATACGAGTTTTTCCCCACAGCAACCCTTGTCCCATCCGCTTTCAGCCCCGTCTGTTCCAGAAAATCCTTCTGCCTTCTGTTCCATTCCGTTATCCTTGCGGATGCCTCGCTGCTGTCCAGTCCTGCGGCGTCCATGGCGTTCTTTTCCCGTTTCCGTCTAAGGTGCGTAGCAGCACAATCTCTACTTCAAAACACTCTCTTGTAGCTCCATATTTATTCCTTTCTGTGCAGCACTCAGTACCACATGCTTGTTTTTTCCTCCGGCACACTATCCTGCGATGCTAATTTTTCCAAACAGGCAACCGCATGATCCAAGTAGACGGGAAAATCCTTGTCATACTCGGAAATCCTGCTGTTTACTATCTCTCCGCTCTTAATATCAACAGAAACCGTTCCCAGCACGCCACTGTTTTCGGGGTCATACTCTGCCGAAATGATACCGTTATTCTTTTTTATATTTTTTAATTTTAGCATAGTATTCACCCGCTTCTTTTGCATAATTATATTTTTGAGATGCCTTGATATGCGCTTCATCCTTGTCTCAGCGGCTCTATTCTAAAATATTTTTCAAAAAATCAAATGTTTCTTCATTATCGCAGGTGATTTCGGTGCCTTCAACAAAATCGAAAATCACTGTAAATCCGCCCACAGAACATTTCCCTTCAACCATCCGGCAATAAGGATATTCCTTTTCTTCGCCCAGATTTGTATCATTGGCTTTTTTTATGGTATCGAGAGCAGAATGAAAAAGTTTTTCTTCATCCACTCTATCAAAATTGCAAACTCCCATTCTTAATGAGTTTTTCGGGTCTCTGTATATCTTCATCCTTACACCCCTGCTTTTTTGTCAAATTCTTTGTTTGTTGTACCGCAGCTTCGGAGAATATCTCGGTATGCTTCTTCCTCCGAAAGACCATATTTCAGCTTTTTATGCTCGACCAGCTCCTCAAATGTCTTGCTTGGATATTTTTCGTCCAATTCCTTTCTCGCTTTCTGGTTCCGCATCAGGGCTCTGGCTTGGTTTCTGTATGTTATTCTCAACTCACAAGCCTGCATAGCCTGCTCCTTGACACTTTTTGTTTTATCAATCAAATCAAGAATATGCTCATCATGGTGTTTGTACCATTTTCTTACAGCCCTGTCGCTCAACTTCCCGACATAAGACGAAAGCTCCGAAAAATCCTTTTCTTTCAAAACATCTTCGTTTTCTGCGGTTAGTGTAATTATACCACGCTTTTCTATGGGTGTATACGAGTTTTTCCCCACAGCCAGCCGCATCCCATCCTGCTTCAATCCCGTCTGTTCCAGAAAATCCCGATATTGCCCATTCCACCTGCGCACTCCTGCCGCCGCCTCGCTGCTATCCAGCCCCGCCGCGTCCAGTGCGTTCTTCTCCCGTTTCCATCTGCGGATGCCACGCTCAATCTTCCGCTGTTCCTGCAATGCCTCGTATTCAGTCATCCGCACGCCGTTATATTCGTAATCCTTCGCCTGGTATTCTTTCAGCAGTTCCTTGTCATAGGTGCGGCTCATGCCCTCGAACCATGGGCGAAAGCTGTGCGAACAATTCCAGCCGCCCAAGCCCGCCCCCGTGCCGTAGCCCGTGGTCTTCACGAAATCGGGATATTTCCTGCTTTTCCCGCTCCTGCTGTAGATGCCGCCCTGCCATGCGGCATGGGAGGGTCTTGCCCCTGCGTGAGCGGAAACCTCCACCAAGTCCGCCCCCATCTCATCCGCGCGGCTCTCCTGCAAGCGCAGTGCCGTCTGATTGATGCCCGTGACGACTGACCGTCTGACGGCAACCTCTATCGTATCCCGTCTACCGGTCGGATATTGTATCGCGCCCACGCCCTCTGCGGACAGCTGCTTAATTGCACTGCGAATCGCCGTATTATAGTCCATGCCGCCAAGGGTGATCTGCATATAGGCGCGGTCAAGGGCTTGTTCAAATTGGTGCGCAGCAGTGGCGGCGGTCGTGCGGGTCAGATTGGAAAATGTCCCCGCCGTCCTCTCATATCCCGCCTGTAATACCCTCTGCAAGTCCTCCGAGGCCGCAAGGGGCGGCGGCTCTAAGCCCTGCCTGCGATAGACCGCATCATCGGATTTCAGTGCCGCCGTGCCTGCTTCCTGCATGAGCTGCCGCAGTTCCTTGTCGCCTCTGCCTGTCAGCGTTTTCAGTCTTGCCAGAATCTCCTCACGCACAAGCCCCGCCTCCTCCAGTATTTTCGCCTGATGCTCGACTGCGGGTATCCAATAATCATAGGTGCAGATGCGCCTTGCCATATCCGCCAGAATGTCCGCTTCGGCTTGGGCGTACAGCTTTACCATACCGTCGGGGACGCTCTGCAAATATTCCGGTGTCAGCATGCTTCATCACTCCCCAAAATCCAGCGTATCCCGCGCGGGGATGTAGTCCCTCGCTTCCTCCTCGGAAATGCCGAAATACCATGCCAGCAGCTTTTCGGGCTTGAGGATATTCGCATCCACCAGCGCCTTCCTCTGCGCGTATTCCACGCCCGTATCCGTCAGCACGCCATCGCCCCAGTTAAATGTCACCTCATAGTCCCCATGCGGCGCAAGCTCGTAGAGGTCGGTGTAATAGTCCAGTATCCAGACCAGATGCCGCAGGGTAGTTTCCAGGGATTTTTGTATCTCGCATATCGCGGAATAGCTCCGCTGGCGGCTCATTTTGATTTCTTCAGCGGTCTTGGCTTCGTTCTGCGGGTCAGACAATGTGCCGTAGGAGAGATTGCAGTTAAATTCAATGCGCCGCAAAAGCTGATTTAAGCCATTGAACAGCGATGCATCCCGAATGGCGGGGCTGAACACGCTGTACAGCTCCTCGCCGTTATTTTTCTGAATCTCCACATTGCGGAACAATCGCTCCTTTCCCTTCGGCAGCTTCATGCCATCCAGCGCCATGATCGAGGCATCAATCGCCAGCTCAGAACCGGTATACTCCCAAAGGATACGGTTATATTGCCGATCCGCCTGTTTCATCAGCTCCACACCCCTGCTGTAGACTGAAACGCCCAGCGGAGAATCTGCATCGATCTGGTTGGCAAAGGGCATCTTGAAATAGGCGAAAAGCGGCTTTTCCAAGGGCTGACCGCCCTCATAGCCCAAGATGATTTCCTCCCGCAATGCCGCCCATTCCTCCACGCTCGTCAGCGCCGCAGGTACGCCCAATTCCCCCTCGTGATAGGCGAGAAAGGCTTTATTCTGCACCACATAGCCCGTATCCGTCAGCCTGTGGCTTTCTAAGCGCGTGTACCACGCCCGCCCCTTGCGCAACCGCTCCACAAATACCGCGCTCGTCACCTCGCCGCGGTTGTTATAGGCGGTTGGAATAAAGCGGTCTGCATGAACAAAATCCACAACCATCCTGCCACTGTCCAGATACGGCTTAAAAACCAGCCCGCCCATCGCGGCGGCAAATTCCGTCTGCTCCCGCAGCTTGGAGAGTACAAAGGCGTAGCCCTCCTGCAAAAGCGCCGCCCGCTTGCTTCCCGTGACCTCGCTGTGAAATTCCACCGTCACCAGCCTTGCAATCTCTGATGTAACCGCCGAAGGCAAGCCCAGCGTTTCCGTATTCTCATCCGACCAAGGCGGACGGTCGCAAAACATCTCCCGCCATAGCTCAATCGCATCCCGCATCTCGCTGCTAACCGCGACCTCCGCGCCGACAGCCCTCTTGATCGTATCCCCGCGCAAAAACATCCGCAGCACCTCCTTGATCCATGTCACAAAATTGCGCATCATTGCCCCCTCCTTCTCCATACCGGCTCTAAGGCGTAGCGTACGGCATCGATGTGGTGATTGTCCTTGTCGGGGTAGCCGCTGATGACCTCCCCCTCCTTGCTCCGCTCATATTCATACGCTGTAAACTCCTTCGCCGTATCGGGACAGCGTTTCGGGTCGATCACGATCCGCACCAAGGCTTGCAGCCACTTCATGGAATACTCCACGCTGCCGGGCCCTTTGACCGCCCCGCGGCAAAACAGCCCGTAGCTCCTGTAATCGGCTACGGATTTCGGCTCCGCGCTGTCCGCAGTGAGCAATTCGCCGTCTTGGATGCCGTATTGCCGCAAAGCCTCCGCTGTCTGCGCATTGCCCGCCTTGTAGTGCGTCAGCTCCCCGAAGATATACAGCGTCCTTCGCGCCGCGTCATAGTGCATCCGATTGAATGCCCACGGGTCTGGATAAAAGCCCCAGTCCACGCCGTTGTAAATACGGTCGAAAGCGGCAATCTGCGCGTCGGTGATCGTTTCCGTGACTACGTTGTCAAATACCGCACCGCCCGTGCCGACCACTTCCCCCAGATATTCGTGTCGGTACGCCTTTTCGTTCAGCTCCTTGAGCGATTCCGCCTCCTGCAGGAACGCCTCCCCCAGCCACTGCGGCGGTACGCGCCGATAGTCGGAGGTATGCACCAGACGGTTTTCATGGGGCAGCAGCGTTTCCTGATTCACCCAGTTGCTTTGGCTTTTGGGCGGGTTGTAGCTGTGGAAGACGCAAAAGCGGTCGCCGCCGCGCATCAGGGATTGATTGATGGTGCGCAGCTCCTGCATTCCCGAAAATTCATCCGTTTCCTCGTACCAGATGTACTTGCAGTAGCCCCTGCGGAATTTTGTGGACTTGATCTTCTTCGGCTCGTCCGCCCCGCGAAAGAGGATTTTCTGCCCCGTTGGAACGTAGGTAAGCTGCAAAGGACTGCGCTTCTCCTGCCAGAGCCGCTCTACACCCAAAGCCTCAATCGCCCAAAGCAGCTGCTCGTATACGCTGTCCTTGAGATTGACCGCCACCTTCCGCAGCACAAGCGCATTTGCGTCCGCATCGCGCATCATCCCCAGAATGATTTCAATGGAAATGAAGGAGGATTTCGTAGAGCCGCGCCCGCCCTTGAGCCAGTAATGCGTGTGCCGCCCTTCCTTGATGTCGTGATGGACAGCGTAAAAGGAGGGGGCAATCAGTGTCGTTAAATCAGGCATCGCCGCCCTCCTTCGGTATGTTGTCGATGATGGTAACAGGGCTGATGTCCACGCTGACGTTTTCCTTGAAAATGCCGTGCCGCTTGCCCAGCAGCTCCGCCGCCTTCAGCCGCTCCTTCGCCGAAACATCAATATCCGCAATCACCTGCACACCCTCCCCGATCAGCCGCAGGGTCTGCTCCTTGTGCTCCCCCCGCATAACGGCGGTCAGGTACTCGATGACCTCCTGCGCGTCGGCGGTGCGCTCGCTGTGCAGACGGGCAAACTGTTCTTCGATGTATTTTTTGATGCTAACATTCGCTAACAGCCTTGCGCCCTGCTCGTTTGCCGTCTTGGGCGAATAGCCCGTCCGAATCGCCGCCTGTGTTGCGTTGCAGTCGACCAGATATTCGTCCGCAAATCTCTTTTGTTTTTTTGTCAGGCGATATTCCGCCTTTTCGTCCGACATAACATCGCCCCTTTCTGAAATTTTTTTTGCAATAGAAAAGGCACTCATCTCTGAGTGCCCATCCAAAGGAGGTTTTCCGAAATCCCCATGTATCGTGAAGCCGTTGCTACTCGACTTCCATGTTACTACTATACCACATACAAAACGGACATGTCGGACATTTCATCATTTTTCCATAAATCTTTCAAAATATTTCCGACAGCTGTCGCTTGTCGCCTTCCCGCCGATCCTGTCCGCGACCTCGTACCACGATAGCCCGTCCAGCACCCGATACTGGATCAGCCGCCGCATCCTGCTGTCCGCGATGGAGCTGATGTACTGCTCGACCGCCGTGGTCTGCTCCAAAAGCCGCTCCTCCCGCTCCCGCATCTGCGTGATGTACAGGTTCAGATACGCCAGCCGCTTGTCGTATTCCATGTACGGAAAGCCCTCGATGCGGATGCGTCCGAAGGTGCCGTCCGCCCGCGTCCCCGTGACAGAATCGATCACCGTCCCCTCTCGCCGCAGCTTCTCCATCCGCTGCCTCGTCTTGTCGATCTTCCGACGCAGCTCCCGCAGCTCCTCCTGCAGGTCCGCATATTGGATCAGAATCTCCTTCGTCAAGTCCTCGCCTCCTGTGTGCCTAATCGCCCCGCCCAGCGTTCTTTCTTCCGCTTGATGATGTCGTAGATCTCGGCATGCTCTTCATACCCCAGCAGCAGCCCCAAAACGCAGTACACGTCCGCCGCTTCCTCTAACAGATTGCTTCTC
>CAVGZD010000087.1:0-6177 GCA_963633805.1 Lachnospiraceae bacterium
AAGGCACAGGACTTTGACTCCTGCATTCGCTGGTTCGAATCCAGCTAGCCCAGGTGACAAATTAATAATGGGGTATCGCCAAGCGGTAAGGCAACGGATTCTGATTCCGTCATTCGCAGGTTCGAATCCTGCTACCCTAGTTTGAGAGAGTCTGGAAATGGCTCTCTTTTTCATTTTATTTGCCTTGGGCTGATTTAAGATGCATCACGGCAAAATCAATTCCGACGAGGGCGTTTTTGTACCAGACAAAGGGAAGCGGTCGAATGTCTTTCTGCAAAATTTGCTTGACAAGCGGATCAAAAAAGACTATAGTGAGTGAAAATATGATGGGTCAAAGTGGTGATCGGAGCATAAAATGGGAGGAAGAGCATGCGGATCGGGTCCGGATATGATGTGCATAGGCTGACGGAGGGCAGGAGGCTGATCCTCGGCGGTGTGGAAATTCCTTATGAAAAAGGGCTTCTGGGGCATTCGGATGCGGATGTGCTGCTCCATGCCATCGCTGATGCCTTGCTGGGCGCGGCGGCTTTGGGCGATATTGGCAGGCATTTTCCTGATACAGACCCGAAATACGAAGGTGCGGACAGCAGAAAATTGCTGGCGCATGTTTTGGGCTTGATTTCTGATAATGGATACTGTATAATGAATATCGATGCGACCATCATCGCACAGAAGCCGAAGATGGCTTCGCATATCGAACAGATGCGGCGAAATATCGCAGAAACACTGCAAATTGCGGTGTCGCAGGTGAACGTGAAGGCAACCACGGAGGAAGGGCTGGGCTTTACGGGCGTAGGCGAGGGCATCGCGGCTTCGGCGGTCTGTTTGTTGCAGGAAAAATAAAATAAAACAAAGGTTATGATGGAAAAGAGTACTCTTTTACCGCCTGACAGAGAATAGCGGTCTTGGTGAAAGGTGGTGAGAGCTGAGTCTACGCGGCGCGCGGATTTGGTTGTCATCTTCTTAAGAGACATGGGTGGGAGCCGCTTACAGGTAAGGAAGGGAGGAAGTGCGTTCCGGAACCGGATGGGCGAAAGGTGTGCGAGTAGCCTGTTCCGCTGACAGCGTTATCGTCTTTGAGTGGGGCGGCTTTTTGGATTGCCGTCTAAGTAAAGTGGAACCGCGAGTCATCGTCTTTGCATATATTGCAAGGGCGTTTTTTTATTCGATTTTTTAGGAGGGATTTACATTGGTGAGACAATTTTGGAAGGAATCGGTTGAGGTCGTGCGGGAGAAAGACCCCGCGCTGAAATCATCCATCGAGGTGCTGCTCTACCCCAGCTTTTGGGCGGTCGTAAACCACAGGATCGCGCATGCCTTATATAAGAAAAACCTGCTGATCCCGGCGCGTTTTGTATCACAGCTTTCGCGATTTTTAACGGGCATTGAGATCCATCCCGGCGCGACCATCGGCAAGCGATTTTTCATCGACCATGGCGCGGGCATCGTCATCGGGGAAACGGCGGAAATTGGCGATAATGTGATGCTCTATCACGGGGTGACGCTGGGCGGCACAGGCAAGCAGAAAAACAAACGCCATCCGACCGTGGAGGATAACGTGATGATCGGCGCGGGGACGATCGTGCTGGGTCCTGTGACGATCGGGGCGAACACGAAGATCGGCGCAGGCTCCGTTGTAACGCAGGACTTGCCGCCGAATGTGACAGCGGTTGGCTCGCCGGTCAGGATCGTGCGCAAGGACGGCATCCGCATCCCGCCGACTGTACCGGAAAAAATTACGGGGCATGTGAAACGACGCGCAATTTAAGAAATAAAATAAAAAATCTGCGACAAAGATGGGCTTTTTGTGGTATAATCTATCTAATGTGGCTGCGCAGCTGCTACGGGGTTGCCGAATTCTGATTTTCACGGATTGAAAAAATATAGGGCGAAACGCCATGAAAAGGAAAGGTGGAAAACGCATGAAGGTATACAATACACTGACGAGACAGAAGGAAGAATTTATCCCGATGGAGGAAGGCAAGGTGAAAATGTATGTCTGCGGACCGACCGTGTATGACTACATCCATATCGGCAACGCAAGACCTTATGTAGTATTCGATACCGTAAGACGTTACATGGAATACAAGGGCTACGAGGTGAAATATGTACAGAATTTCACGGACGTAGACGATAAAATCATCAATCGTGCAAATAAAGAAGGCGTGACGATGCAGGAGATTTCCAACAAATATATCGAGGAGGCTTTCCACGATGCCGACGGGCTGAATGTAAAGCGGGCGACGGTGCATCCGCGCGTAACGGAGGAGATGGACGGCATCATCGCGATGGTGCAGACCCTGATCGACAAGGGCTTTGCGTATGAGGATAATGGCACGGTTTACTACGATACGAAGAAATTTCCTGAATACGGCAAGCTGTCCAGAAAAAATCTGGATGAGCTGATTGCGGGCGCATCCGAGCGCGTGACGCTGGACGATGCCAAGAGAAATTCCACGGACTTCGTGCTTTGGAAGCCCAAAAAAGAGGGTGAGCCGAGCTGGGCGTCCCCTTGGGGCGAGGGCAGACCGGGCTGGCATATCGAGTGTTCCGTTATGTCTAAGCATCATTTGGGCGACACCTTCGATATCCATGCCGGCGGTGAGGATCTGATTTTCCCGCACCATGAAAATGAAATCGCACAGTCCGAGGCGGCAAACGGCGTGCAGTTCGCGAGATATTGGCTGCATAACGGTTTTATTACAGTGGATAATGAAAAAATGTCCAAATCTCTGGGGAATTTCTTTACGGTACGCGACATTGCGAAGCATTTCCCTTACGAAGTAATCCGTTTCTTCATCCTCAACGGGCATTACAGAAGCCCCATCAATTTCAGCGATGAACTGATGAAGGCTTGCCAGAACGGCTTGGAGCGCATCAAGAATGCCAGAAAGGAGCTGGCTTTCTATATCAAGAATGTTGCGGATACAAAGATGACCGAGGCTGAGGCGGCGAAGGAAGTCGAGTTGAACGGCTACAAGGATCAATTCGAGGCGGCAATGGATGACGATTTCAATACCGCCGATGCGATTTCGGCGATTTATGAGCTGGTTCGCTTCTCCAATACGGAGGTGAAGGCGGGCGCATCCAAGGAATTTGCGCTGAAAATTCAGGATATGCTCGACCATCTGTGCGGCGTGCTGGGCGTTGCAGAGGTTGTTGAGGAAGCTGTTTCCGATGAGGATGTGGCAAAAATCGAGGCTCTGATCGCAGAGAGAACCGAAGCGAAAAAAGCGAAGGACTTCGCGAGAGCGGACGCAATCCGCGACGAGCTGGCGGCGATGGGCATCACCATCAAGGATACTCGTCAGGGCGTGCAGTGGTCCAGAGGTTGAGCATGAATCTGCGTGAAATTGATTTGCTGCTGGGTGAGCCGGGTGAATGTGATCCGCGGGAATATTCCTCTCTGGCGCTGGCGCATATCGGCGATGCGATATTTGAGGTGCTGGTGCGGCTGACGGCGCTGACGGACGGCAATATGCCCGTCAATCGGCTGCATAAGCGGGCGCGGGATATCGTCAATGCCAAGGCGCAGGCGGAGTTTTACTATCGCATTCGGGAGAGCTTGAGCGAGGAGGAGGCGGATGTGTTCCGCAGGGGGCGCAACGCAAAATCCTTTACCGTGCCGAAAAATGCGAATCTGATGGATTATCGCCATGCAACGGGGCTGGAGGCTTTGTTCGGCTATCTCTACCTGAAGGGGGAGAAGGCGCGGGTCGTGGAGCTGTTTCGGCTTGGCATGGCAGAAAAAATAGACGAGATGTAAGAGAAAATGACTGAGGGATAGGGTGATCAAGAGCAGAGCGGTCAATGAGGCGAGGTGTAGCACTTCGCCTCAGAAAATGACCGCTTTGTGTCCGAAAGATTGAAGGGCATCTTCGGCGGGCGGCATTGCCCTTCCTTCGGTTTTATATTGGGGCAACCGGAAAATCGGATCGCCCCGGATCGACTGGGAGGGTCTTTTGTTGGAGAACGAAAGAAAACGAGAATTTGCGGAAAATCAGCTGGAGGGCAGAAATGCCGTGCTGGAGGCGCTGCGCAGTGGCAGGGATATGGAAAAGCTGCTGGTGCAAAAGGGCAATGTTGAGGGGATGATCAAGCGGATCGTGGCGCAGGCGGCGGAAAAGGGCATTGTGATTCAGGAGGTCAGCCGCAAAAAGCTGGACGAGCTGTCCCAAACGAAGAATCATCAGGGCGTGATTGCAATCGTTTCCGCGCAGAATTATGCCGAGGTGGAGGATATTCTGGCGGCGGCGCGGGAGAAGGGTGAGGAGCCTTTCCTGATTCTGCTGGACGGCATCACCGACCCGCATAACCTTGGCGCGATACTGCGGACGGCGGAATGCGCGGGTGTGCATGGCGTGATCATCCCGAAGCGACGCTCCGTCGGGCTGAATGCGACGGTCGGCAAGACCTCTGCGGGCGCAATCGCCTATATCCCCGTGGCGCGGGTGACGAATCTGGTCAAAACGATGGAGCAGCTCAAAAAGGAAGGGCTGTGGTTTGCCTGTGCGGACATGGGCGAATGCGATTATTTCGATGCGAATCTGAAGGGTCCGATCGGGCTTGTCATCGGCAGCGAGGGCGAGGGCGTGAGCAGGCTGGTGAAGGAAAATTGCGATTTTACGGCATCCATCCCGATGTATGGCAAAATTTCTTCCCTCAATGCATCCGTTGCGGCGGCACTTTTGATGTATGAGGTCGTGCGGCAGAGAAACTACGCAAAATAATTTGCAGTACAAATCGACTTTGGAAAGGGGGGAGAGCGTTGGCGAGGGAATTTTTGCTTGTGGATGGCTACAATATCATCCACGCTTGGGACGAGCTGAAGGATCTGATGGACACCGTCAGCCTGGAGAGTGCGCGCCTGCGCCTGATGGACGTTCTCTCCAATTACAAGGGCACGAGCAAGGCGACCATCATACTTGTCTTTGACGGTTATCTGGTTAAGGGCAGCCTTGGCTCGGTGGAAACCTACAATAATATTTATGTGGTGTACACAAAGGAGGCGGAAACCGCCGATCATTATATCGAGCGCGTGGTGACTTCCCTGCCGAAGCACTATAAGGTGCGCGTGGCGACGGGCGACGGGCTGGAGCAGCTGATCATATACGGGCAGGGCGCAGTGCGCATGACAGCGCGGGAGTTGCAAAGAGAGGTGCAGGCGGTGGAAACGGAGCTGCGAGAGCGGTTTATCAAAAACAAGCCGCCGAAGAATAATATTTTGTCGGATCATCTGGACGAGGAGACATTGGCTTGGTTTGAGGCGATGCGGCGGCAGAAATAAATGATGGAGCGAAAGGCAAACATGAGAAACGAACAAACATACGAACAAACATACGAACAGATGAAGGACGAGGACTTGGTTCACGCGGCGCAGCAGGGCGATGATGCGGCGCAGGAATACCTGCTGAATAAATATAAATCCCTTGTGCGCGCAAAATCGAGGGCATATTTCCTCATCGGCGCGGATACGGAGGATATCATTCAGGAGGGCATGATCGGGCTGTATAAGGCGATCCGCGATTTTAACTGCGAGAAAAATGCGGCATTCGGCGGCTTCGCGGAGCTTTGCGTCAATCGTCAGATGATCACGGCGATTAAGGCGGCGACCCGGCAGAAGCATCAGCCGCTGAACTCCTATGTTTCCCTCAATAAGCCCATTTATAAGGAAAATGCGGAGCATACCTATCTGGATTTTCTGCAGAATGATGCGGTGGAGCTGGTCAATCCGGAGGCGCTTCTGATCGGGCAGGAGAACAAGAGCATTCTGGAGGATCGCATGACAAAGAGCCTGAGCAGCTTTGAGACGCGCGTGCTGGCGCTGTATTTGCAGGGGGGGAGCTATTTTGAGATCGCCCGCATCCTGCATAAGTCGGAGAAATCCATTGATAATGCCCTGCAGCGGGTGAAAAAGAAATTAGAGCGGCTTTTGGAGGAAAAAAACCTTGACGGGACGCAAAGTATATGATAACATATAATGGCTGGCAAACGAATCAGCCTGTGCTGCTATGGCTCAGTCGGTAGAGCGTTACCTTGGTAAGGTAGAGGTCACGGGTTCAAGTCCCGTTAGCAGCTTTTAATTAACCTGAAAATTCCTTGATTTTTCAAGGAATTTTTTGTTTGGTAATAACCAAATAAACCCCCAGCTATGCTGGGGGAGTCAAAAAGCTTTAG
>CAVGZD010000088.1:0-6157 GCA_963633805.1 Lachnospiraceae bacterium
TCACAAGCGGTTTTTGCTATTTTATCTCAATTTGCACCCGCAAACGCATGGATATGCGTTTGCATAACGGGGTCAAGGGGGCTGAGCCCCCTTGCGGAGTGTGAGGCAGAGCCTCACGGTTTTTTCTGCCCCCAGCAGGAGCGAATGCTCCTGCGCTAATGGGTTCCAAGGGGGGGCAGGGCGCGGGACAGAGTCCCGCGGTTTTTGGGGTGGTGGGGCAGCGCCCCACGGTCTTTGCTTACGACTCCATCCGGTCACATAGCTCGTTGACCTGCTTGATGAGCTTCTCCATGTCGCGGTTTGCACCGCCCTTGTTCTGGTTCAGGATGCGCAGCAAACGCTGTCCTGCCAGATCCAGCTGGTCGGAGAGATACATCGCACGTCTGCCGCCCTCGGACTGCGCCTTCGCCTTCGGGTATTCCTTCGGCGCAACGGGAATCTTCACGCCCTCTGATATCATCTGCCCCGTCGCAAGGTCGAAACACGCACCGCTGTAGGGCGCAAAGGAATCGTACTGATATTCCTCATGCAGGCACTTCGCAAACTCGTTGCAGACCAGATCCTCGCCGTGTACAATGAATACCTTCTGCGGCTTCTGCTCAAAGTGATTGATCCAGTTCAGCAGCCCATTCTTGTCCGCATGTCCGCTCACGCCCGTCAGCTCCTCGATATGCGCATTGACCGTAATCGTCTCGCCGAACAGACGTACCTCCTTCGCCCCGTCTACGATATTGCGCCCCAGCGTGCCGATCGCCTGATAGCCGACAAACAGAATCGTGGATTCGCTCCGCCAGAGGTTGTGCTTGAGGTGATGGCGCACCCGTCCCGCCTCGCACATCCCCGATGCGGAAATGATCACCTTCGGGGAGGAATCGAAATTGATTGCCATGGAATCATCCGGTGTAACGGCAACATTCAGCCCGGGAAATTCCAGAGGGTTGATGCCGGCGCGCACCAGCTCCATCGCCGCCGTGTCGTAGCAATCCATGTAGTTGGCAACAAAAACCTTCGTCGCTTCGATGGCAAGCGGGCTGTCCACATAGACCTTGAAGCCCTCATGCCCGCGCACCAGCCCGCGTTCCTTGATCTCGCGGATGAAATACAGCATCTCCTGCGTGCGCCCGACGGCGAAGGAAGGAATGACCAGATTGCCGCCGCGGTCGAAGGTCTCCTGGATCTTCCCCGCAAGCTCGGTCACATAATCGGGCGGCACGGTATGGTAGCGGTCGCCGTAGGTGCTTTCCATGATGACATAATCCGCCTCGGCGGTATAGCGCGGGTCATGGATGATGGGCTGATTGATATTGCCGATATCACCGGAGAACACGATTTTCTTCGATACATCGCCCTCCGTCAGCCAGATTTCGATGCTGGAAGAGCCAAGCAAATGACCGACATCCGTAAAACGGATCTCGACGCCATCGCAGACGTGGATGCGCTGCATATAATCGCAGGGAACAAAATGCTCCAGCACCGCGATTGCCTCCTCGGAGGTATAAAGCGGCTCAAAGGGCGCTTTGCCGGCGCGTTTATTCTTGCGATTGCGCCACTGCGCTTCAAATTCCTGAATATGTGCGCTGTCCAGCAGCATAATACGGGAGAGGTCGGTTGTGGCTTCTGTGGCGTAAATCTGCCCCTTGAAGCCATTTTTATACAGCAGGGGCAACAGCCCGGAGTGGTCGATATGCGCATGGGAGAGGAAAATATAATCAATCTTCGATGCGGAGACGGGAATCTCCTGATTTTCGTATGTATCCCGCCCCTGTTCCATGCCGCAGTCGAGCAGGATGCTCTTGCCGCAGGCTTCGATATAATGGCAGCTGCCGGTGACCTCATGCGCCGCCCCTAAAAACATCAGCTTCATAGAAAGTCCCTCCTTTGGGATGATATTTACGGTAATTTTTGCCGAAAATTATTCTGTTTTTGGATACCATTAGTATAATCTTTTTTGCCCGGGCTGGCAAGGGGATTTGAAGACCAAGACCTTGGGGCGCCGCCCCAATACCCCGCAAGGGGACTCGTCCCCTTGACCCCGTTATGCAGGGGCATGAAATGCCCCTTCGGGGACAAGAATGGAGATTCCAGCCCTAAAATTGGATGCGTTTTGGCATCAGATCGCCAATTCGCAAGCGGTATTTCATGTCATTTCGTTTTTGTGTTCGCAAACGCATGGATATGCGTTTGCCATAACGGGGTCAAGGGGCAGAATGCCCCTTGTGGGGTGTGGGGCAAAGCCCCACGGTCTTTAGCAAAGCCCCACGGTCTTATCCTTTTCTTTTTGCATGAAATGAGATATAATAAGGGAAATAAGGAGGGATGAGCGATGCAGATCACAGCGAGTCTACAGGATATATTCAGCATTGTCGATGGGGCGCATACCGACCCGCATACCGTGCTTGGGATGCACGAATGGGAGGATGCAGACGGCAGGATGCTCGTCGTGCGCGCCTTCCTGCCCGGCGCACAGGCGATCACCGTGATCGATCATGAGAATAAACGCAAAAAATACCCCATGCAGCGGATACATGAGGACGGCTTTTTCGAGGTGCAGATTCGGGAGCGGACGGAGTGGTTCCGCTATCAGCTGGAATATACCGATGCCTCCGGGCATAGCTGGAAGGCGTACGACCCCTATTCCTTCGAGCCGACCCTCTCCGAATATGACAGATACCTCTTCGGCGCGGGCACGCACTACGAGATTTATGAAAAAATGGGTGGCAGACTGCGTACCCACGGCGGCGCAAGGGGCGCGTCCTTCTGCGTCTGGGCGCCAAATGCGCGCAGTGTCAGCGTCATTGGCGATTTCAACCTCTGGGACAGCCGCAGGCATCCCATGCGCAGGCTGGGCGAATCGGGCATCTGGGAAATCTTCCTGCCCGGCGTGAAGGAGGGGGATAAGTATAAATTCCATGTGGTGCAGGCGGGCGGCAGAGCGGTCGCGAAAAGCGATCCCTACGGGCTGTATGCGGAGCTGCGCCCGAATACAGCGTCCATCCTCTATCCCCTGAAGCGCTATAAATGGGGCGATCGCCGCTGGATGACGGCGCGGAAAAAGTACGATTTCCGCCATGCCCCCATCAATATCTACGAGGTGCATCTGGGAAGCTGGATGCGCGGGGAGGAAAACCGCTTCCTGACCTATCGCGAATTGGCGGATAAGCTCATTCCCTACGCCAAGGAGATGGGCTACAGCCACATCGAGCTACTGCCGATTGAGGAGCACCCCTTTGACGGCAGCTGGGGCTATCAGGTGACGGGCTATTACGCGCCCACCAGCCGCCATGGTGCGCCCGATGATTTCAAATATTTCATCGATGCCTGCCATGCAAACGGGCTTGCCGTCATTCTGGACTGGGTGCCGGCGCATTTCCCCAAGGATGACTTCGGGCTGGCGTATTTCGACGGCACATCCCTCTATGGGCATGACGATCCCCGCCGCGGCGAGCATAAGCAGTGGGGGACATATATCTTCAATTACGGCAGGAAGGAGGTCTCCAATTTCCTGCTGGCGAGCGGGCTGTTCTGGCTGCGGGAATATCACATCGATGGGCTGCGGGTGGATGCGGTGGCGTCCATGCTGTATCTGGATTTCGGCAAGGAGGAGGGCGAATGGCTGCCCAATGTCTATGGCGGCAGTGAAAATCTGGAAGCGGCGGAATTTCTGCGGCATATGAACTCCGTCGCGGCGGAGCGTGAGCCGGGAACGCTGCTTATCGCCGAGGAATCGACCTCCTATGAGGGCGTGACGCGTGAGGCGAAGCACGGCGGTCTGGGCTTCAGCCTGAAATGGAACATGGGCTGGATGAACGATTTCCTGTTTTATATCAAGCATGACCCGATCTATCGCAAATATCACCACAATAAGCTGACCTTCGGCATGGCGTACGCCTATTCCGAAAACTTCATTCTGGTGCTCTCGCATGATGAGGTCGTGCATCTGAAGGGCTCCATGCTGGGGAAAATGCCGGGCGATACCTGGCAGAAATTCGCCAATCTGCGGCTGGCATATGGCTTTATGTACGGTCATCCCGGGAAAAAGCTCCTGTTTATGGGCGGCGAATTTGGGCAGTATCAGGAATGGAGCGAGGCGCGCTCTCTGGATTGGCATTTGCTGGCGCATCCGGAGCATCAGCGGATGCAGGAATATGTGAAGGCGCTGAATCATTTCTATCTGGAGGAAAGCGCGTTTTGGGAGAAGGATTTCGACCCGGCGGGCTTCACCTGGATCGAATGCGACGATGCGGATGCATCCGTTTTGTCTTTTGTTCGGCGCAGCGATGCGGGCGAATTGGTTTTTGTATGCAATTTCACCCCGAATGTGCATCATAATTTTTATCTGGGCGTGCCGGAAATGGGGCGGTATCGTGAGATTTTCAACAGCGATGCGGAGCGATTCGGGGGCAGCGGCGTGATAAACGGCGAGGTGCTGACAAGCGAGGACGCACCTGCGAGCCGCTGTCCTTATCGCGTGAAGTTGACTGTGCCGCCGCTGGGGATGGCTGTGCTCAGGCGGGAGAAGGAATGATGCATGCGATGCGTGGCGTGGCTTGAGTGATTGGCGTGGGGGATGTATTGCGAACGTATATTCGCACATGGCTGTGGCGCGTTCTCTCTGTGATCCTCCGATGCGGCGGAAAAAATCCATCCACCGCGGACATCGGCACGAATTGGTATGATTTTTCTGCGGAAAATCCGCGGATTCATATTGACGATGCAGGTTTTTTTGTGTATAATTTATAACTGTATGGTAAAAAAAGGCGAAAAACTGCCTTTTCAGCGGTAAGCAGCACCGCCTCGCCATAGACGAATCTCGCACTGGGAGGGAGGGGAAATTATGTCAGAGGTAAAAGTGAAAGAAAATGAATCCTTGGACAGCGCACTGCGTCGTTTCAAAAGAACATGTGCCAGAGACGGCATCATGGGCGAAGTTCGCAAAAGAGAGCATTATGACAAACCCAGCGTAAAACGCAAAAAGAAATCCGAAGCCGCTAGAAAACGTAAATTCAGATAATTTTTTCGGCGAAAAGGGATGAGGATATGTCATTAAAAGAGCAGCTTTTTGCGGATTTGAAGACTGCGATGAAGGAAAAGGATACCATTCGCAAGGATACGGTGCAGCTCATTCGTTCGGGCATTTTGCAGATCGAGAAGGATCAGAAGATCGAGCTGGACGATGAAGGCGTGGTGGAGGTCATTTCCAAGCAGCTCAAGAGCAGAAGGGATTCTCTGCCCGATTATGAAAAGAGCGGCAGGGAGGATTTGATTGAAAAGCTGAACAGAGAGATTCAGATTTTGTTAGGCTACCTTCCGGAACAACTTAGCGAGGACGAAATTCAGAAGATCGTAGAAGAAGCGATCGCATCGACAGGCGCGGCAAGCATCAAGGAGATGGGCAAGGTCATGGGCGTGGTGACGCCTAAGGTCAAGGGTCGCGCGGATATGAAGGTCGTTGGCAGTTTGGTAAAGAAAATGCTCCAGGGCAAGTGATAATCGAAGATAATATAAAACCACAGGAAACCATGTGTTCCTGTGGTTTTTTCAGGTTGCAGACAAAGTTATTTTTTTTGGAAACAGGATTTCATCGTTCGAGCTTTGACGGACGCTGCGTCCTGAACGGTGAATGGTTTTCCAAATGGAAAGCCTGTTATTTTTTTGCAAAAAAGAGGTACATGCCGATATGGCTGGGATGTACCTCTTTATCGTATCTGGTCTTGGTCGGAAGGGATATATTGCGCAATATCCTGAATCCTGCAATCCAGAATACAACACAGGTCATTGATGGTAGTTGTATTCATTGGCTTGTTTTTTCGCAGCTTATCAATCGTAGCACTGGAAATGCGGTATTTTGTGATCAGGGTGTAGGTTGTTTCCTGAGAATTTTTCAGTGTTTCCCAAAATGGACTGTAGTCAATCATTTCCGCACCTCCTACTAGATAGATATTGTTAGCATAGTATACGGTTTTGCTCTTGACTATAGTCATTAAAATGACTATAATAAAAAACAGGACTTGTAGGGTGTGGAAAGAATGGGGGAGTTGATATGTCGAAGGATTATTTTGGGAAATGCGGTTCTTGTTGTTATTGCAGCTTGGGTTCAGCAGAAACTTTTGCTTATTCCACTTCATTCAAATGTACGCGGAACGGATACAGCGTAAAG
>CAVGZD010000089.1:0-5893 GCA_963633805.1 Lachnospiraceae bacterium
GAAATTTGAAATTGGTGTAGAAATTGGTGTAGAAATATTTCTTGCAGGGGATTTTCCTTGGATTTTACTGATTTGTTTTCGTCATTTGTCATTTGTGCGATAATTAACAATAATTCCCTGTTGAAGAGCAGGGAAATTTGCTGAAATAAGCTGCAAAAGTGCTGCATGGTGACAAGTCGAAAGAAGGGAGAAAGTGCTGTTTTTATGAAAATTATATAAAAATGCCTACTCTTTCAGTCAAAATAGGATAGAATTGCCAATATTTCGATAAAATTAGATAGCGTGCGAAGTATCTTGTATACAAAAATGCATTTTCGGGGATGTTGAGTCTTTTTTTTCTCGGTTTTTCCAAAATAATAATAAATTTTTAACAATTAAGGTTGAAATCTCAAAACATTGGTGTTATAATCTAGGCAGATACAGGGGGGAGCAGTAAAAACAGACCTGTATTTTGGGGCGAGGCGGGCTTAGCTCGGCAGGTTGCCCCGGCAATTTCGTCATTATGGAGAAAAGGGACGAGATCGCCGAATTTCTTCATGTTTGTTTTATCGCATGAATAAATACAGAATGGAGGAGGTAAAACAGGATGTATACGATGGGCATTGATATTGGCTCCGCTTCTTCTAAGGTAGTGATCCTCAGAGACGGAAAAGATGTCGTAGCTGCGGAGGTCGTACAGGTTGGTACGGGTTCCTCAGGTCCCAAAAAAGCGCTTGAGCTGGCATTTGAGACCAGCGGGCTGAAGATGGAAGATATGGCTTTTGTCGTAGCAACGGGCTACGGGCGTTTCTCCTTCAAGGAAGCGGATAAGCAGATCTCCGAGATCAGCTGTCACGCGAAGGGGATTTACCATTTGGTACCCACTGCACGAACCATCATTGATATCGGCGGACAGGACGCGAAGGCGATCCGTCTGGACAGCAAGGGTGGGATTCAGCAGTTTTTTATGAATGATAAATGTGCGGCAGGTACAGGTCGTTTCGTAGAGGTAATGTCAAGAGTGCTTGAAACGACACTGGATAAAATGGCCGAGCTGGATGAACAGGCAACGGAAACGGCTCCGATCAGCAGCACCTGTACGGTGTTCGCGGAATCTGAGGTAATTTCCCAGCTTTCCAATGGTGTGAACAGAAACAACATCATCAGAGGGGTTCATCATTCGGTTGCCAGCAGGGCATGCGGGCTTGCCTACAGAGCCGGGCTGGAGAAGGACATCGTGATGACGGGCGGCGTTGCCAAAAACGCAGGTGTAGTCAGAGCGGTTGCACAGGTATTGAAAACGGATGTAATTGTGGCACCAAATCCACAAACAACAGGCGCTCTCGGTGCGGCACTGTTCGCATATGAGGCGGCACAAAAAAATAAGAAAGAGGGATTAGAATGAGTTTAACACAAGGCATGACAGCAAAGAAATTGTTAGGCTACTACCAGAACAAAGCTGACCAGGACGCAAGAGAAGCGAAGGCAAGAGGCGACCTTGTTTGCTGGTCCGCATCCGTAGCTCCTTCCGAATTCTGCGTTACAATGGGTATCGCTATGATCTACCCTGAGACACACGCAGCAGGTATCGGCGCAAGAAAAGGTGCGATCGACATGCTGGATGTTGCATCCAGAAAAGGCTACAACATCGACTGCTGTTCTTACGGCAGAGTAAACATGGGCTACATGGAATGCCTGAAGGAAACTGCACTGACAGGCAAGAAGCCCGAAGTGCTGGCAAACTCTCCTGCAGCTGATGTTCCCCTGCCCGACCTGGTAATCACCTGCAACAACATTTGTAACACGCTGTTGAAATGGTATGAAAACCTGGCTGTAGAGCTGGATATTCCCTGCATCGTAATCGACGTACCTTTCAACCACACAATGCCTATTCCCGAATATGCAAAGGCATACATTGCTGACCAGTTCAGAAACGCAATTTCTCAGCTGGAAGTAATCTGCGGCAGACCCTTCGACTGGAAGAAGTTCAAGGAAGTTAAGGACCAGACACAGCGTTCTGTATACCACTGGAACAGAATCGCAAACATGGCTCAGTACAAACCCTCTCCGCTCAACGGCTTCGACCTGTTCAACTACATGGCTCTGATCGTAGCTTGCCGTTCCTTGGATTATGCTGAAATCACATTCAAGGCATTCGCAGATGAGCTGGAAGCTAACCTGAAGGCTGGCGTATATGCATTCAAGGGCGCTGAAAAGACACGTTTCCAGTGGGAAGGTATCGCTGTATGGCCTCACCTGGGTCACACATTCAAGACAACAAAGAATCTGGGCGCTATCATGACAGGTACAGCATACCCCGCTCTGTGGGATCTGCACTATGACGCAAACGATGAATCCCTGCATTCCATGGCAGAAGCATACACAAGAATCTACATCAACACATGCCTGAGCAACAAGGTTGAAGTTCTGCTGGGCATCATGGAAAAGGGCAAAATCGATGGTACAATCTACCACCTGAACAGATCCTGCAAGCTGATGAGCTTCCTGAACGTAGAAACAGCTGAAATTATCAAGGGCGTAAACGGCAAGCCTTATGTAAGCTTCGATGGTGACCAGACAGACCCTAACGTTTACTCCGAAGCACAGTATGAGACTCGTGTACAGGCTCTGGTTGAAATGATGGAAGCCAACCTGGCAGAAGCGTAAAATAAGAGGAGGAGAAAACGATGAGTAAAGTAGAAGCTATCTTATCCCAACTGAAAGAGGTTGCAGCTAATCCCAAAAAAGCAATGGATGATTATAAGGCTGAAACAGGTAAAGGCGCTGTAGGTATCATGCCTATCTATGCTCCCGAAGAAATGGTTCACGCAACAGGCTATCTGCCCATGGGCATCTGGGGCGCTCAGGGCAAGCAGATCTCCAAGGCTCGTACATATCTGCCCGCATTCGCTTGTTCCATCATGCAGCAGATCATGGAACTGCAGTGCGAAGGCGCTTATGATGATCTGGCAGCAGTTCTGTTCTCCGTTCCCTGCGACACGCTGAAATGCCTGTCCCAGAAATGGAAAGGCGCAAACGCTGACAAGGTTATCGTGTTCACACATCCTCAGAACAGAGGTCTGGAAGCAGCAAACAAGTTCCTGGTAACAGAATATGAACTGGTGAAAAAGCAGCTGGAAGCATATCTGGGTGTTACAATCACAAACGCAGATCTGGAGAACTCCATTGCTATCTACAACGAAAACAGAGCAGTTATGCGTGAGTTCGTAAAGGTTGCAGCTGAGTATCCTCAGGTGATCAACGCTGTTGATCGTCATGCTGTATTCAAAGCAAGACAGTTCATGCTGAAAGAGAAGCACACAGCTCTGGTAAAAGAACTGATCGCAGAAGTAAAGGCTATGCCCGTACAGCCTTGGGATGGTAAGAAGGTTGTTGTTACAGGTATCCTGCTTGAGCCCAATCAGGTTCTGGATATCTTCAACGAGTTCAAGCTGGCTATCGTTGACGATGATCTGGCTCAGGAATCCAGACAGATCCGTGTTGACGTTCTGGATGGCGAAGAAGGCCCTCTGTACAGAATGGCAAAAGCATGGCAGCAGATGTATGGTTGCTCCGTTGCAACAGATACAAAGAAGGGCCGTGGCAAGATGCTGATCAACAAGGTTGCAGCTACAGGCGCAGATGCAGTTATCATCGCTATGATGAAGTTCTGCGACCCCGAAGAGTGGGATTACCCTGTAATGTACAGAGAATTCGAAGAAAAGGGCATCAAGAACCTGATGATCGAGGTCGATCAGGAAGTTACATCCTTCGAACAGGTTAAGACAAGACTGCAGTCCTTCGTAGAAATGCTGTAATTTTTCCTACCGCATTTGCTTGATGGAAATTCGACAGGGGTAGGAGACTACCCCTGTTCTTATCATTCTGTTTTTTACAAAATTTTAATGGGAGGTCTACATAATGGCTAGACAGGTAAAAATCATTACTGCTGCTGAAGCTGCTGCGCTGATCAAAAACGGCGATACCGTTACAACAAGCGGCTTCGTAGCATCTGCTATCCCCGAAGCACTGGACAGAGCTGTAGAGGAAAGATTCTTGGCAACAGGCGAACCCAGAGATATTACATATGTTTACTGCGGTTCTCAGGGCAACAAGGACGGTCGTGGCGCAGAACACTTTGCACACGAAGGTCTGCTGAAGAGATACATCGCAGGTCACTGGGCAACAGTACCCGCTCTGCAGAAAATGGCTCTGGAAAACAAGATGGAAGCTTACAACGTATCTCAGGGTGCTCTTTGCCACCTGTTCAGAGATATCGCTGCTCATAGACCCGGCTGCTTCACAAGAGTTGGTCTGGGTACATTTATCGACCCCAGAAACGGCGGCGGTAAGGTAAACGATGTAACAAAGGAAGACATCATTGAGCTGGTAAACATCAAGGGCAAGGATTATCTGTTCTACCCCGCTTTCCCCATCAACGTTGCTATGATCAGAGGTACTTATGCGGATGAATCCGGCAACATCTCCTTCGAGAAGGAAGTTTCCCCTCTGGAAGGCACGTCCGTATGCCAGGCTGTTAAAAACAGCGGCGGTATCGTTATCGTGCAGGTAGAGAAGGTTGTAAAGGGCGGCACACTGGATCCTCGTCTGGTTAAGGTTCCCGGCATCTATGTTGACTATGTAGTAGTTGCTGATCCTAAGGATCACCAGCAGACTCTGGATTGCGATTACGATCCTGCTCTCTCCGGCGAGATGAGAAATCCCGACGTTGCTCCCGAACCCCTGCCTCTGAGCGCAAAGAAGATCATCGGTCGTCGTGGTGCGCTGGAGCTGGAAAAAGACGTTGCAGTTAACCTGGGTGTTGGTGCGCCTGAGTTCGTTGCATCCGTTGCAAATGAAGAAGGCATCGGCGACTTTATGACACTGACAGTAGAGGGCGGCGCTGTTGGCGGTGTACCCGCAGGCGGCATCAGATTCGGTTCCGCTTACAACGCAGACGCACTGCTGGATCAGGGCTATCAGTTCGATTTCTATGATGGCGGCGGTCTGGATCTGTGCTATCTGGGTCTGGCTGAATGCGATCCTCACGGTTCCATCAACGTTTCCAGATTCGGTCCCAGAATCGCAGGCTGCGGCGGCTTCATCAACATCACACAGTGCACACCTAAGGTATTCTTCTGCGGTACATTTACAGCAGGCGGTCTGAAGGTAAAGGTTGAGGACGGCAAGGTAGTGATCGCGCAGGAAGGTAAGCAGAAGAAATTCGTAAAATCTGTAGAACAGGTTACATTCAACGGCGATATCGCAAACGAGAATGGCCAGCAGGTAATGTACATCACAGAGAGATGCGTATTTGTTCTGAAGGCAGACGGTCTGCACCTGACAGAGATCGCACCCGGCATCGATCTGCAGACACAGATTCTGGATCAGATGGAGTTCGAACCCATCATCGACAGAGATGCAAACGGCAACATTGCTCTGATGGATGCAAAGCTGTTCGCAGAAGGCTTGATGGGCTTGAAGGAAATGAAAGAGGGCGAATAATCCTTTTTTCGAGACAAGCTGCCTGATTTTGGCGCATAATTTGTAGATTTCAGGGGACATTTCACGAGGAATGTCCTCTGTTTTTTCAGAAAGTTGAAAAAATTTGAAAAATATGTTGACAAAGCTCTGCTGATTTGGTATAGTAATCAAGCGGCTGAAACAACGCAAGATTTGCCCGAGTGGCGGAATTGGCAGACGCACAGGACTTAAAATCCTGCGGGGTAACACCCGTACCGGTTCGATCCCGGTCTCGGGCAGCTTCAAATTTTATATCTTTTACGCCCAGATAGCTCAGTCGGTAGAGCAGCGGACTGAAAATCCGCGTGTCACTGGTTCGATTCCGGTTCTGGGCATTGTGCGCGAGTGGCTCAGTGGTAGAGCATCGCCTTGCCAAGGCGAGGGTCGCGAG
>CAVGZD010000090.1:0-5558 GCA_963633805.1 Lachnospiraceae bacterium
GCTGGTACGAGATCACGGCAAGCTGATCGGGGGTGTTGGGCATGCGAGAAGCAGTGGTGAAAGTTTTGGAGGGCTTCGCCCTGACGATCCCGCCGGGCGACCCGGTTTTATCGCTCGTGCTGGAAAACGTGCAGTGGCGCATCAAGAATCTGACGAATCTGTCGGAAGTCCCGGAGGGCTTAACGGGCATGGCGGCGGCGATGGCTGCGGGGGAATATCTGCGCATGAAAAAGGGCGCGGGGCAGCTCGAGGGCTTCGATTTAGATGCGGCGGTCAAGTCCATCAAGGAGGGCGATACGGACATCACCTTTGCCATTGGCGATGGCAGCAGCACGGCGGAGCAGCGGCTGGATGCGCTGATTGCCACGCTGACCGAGGGGCGCATGGGCGAAATCTATCGCTATCGGAGGCTGGTATGGTGAGGGCGGCACTGGCGCGGCTGTGGACAGACCGTTGCACGATTTTCGTGCGCCGCGAGGTGACCGACCGGCAGACGCATCTGACGGATTTTGAGGAAGTGCCGCTGGCGGAGGACGTGCCCTGCAAGCTGTCCTTTCAGACGATTTCTGCTGCGGGCGGGGACGAGGTCGCGTCTGTGCAGCAGGTGACGAAGCTTTTCCTTTCCCCCGATTTGGAAGTCCCTGCGGGCTGCAAGATCATCGTCACCAGACCGAATGAGACCGAACGGACGCTGACTTACACGCGCTCCGGCGAGGCGGCTGTGTTCACGAATCATCAGGAAATCATGCTGGAGCTGTTTCGGAGGTGGTGCTGATGGCAAAATGGGGAAGCTGCGATTATCGGCAGCTGCAGGAACTGGAAAAGCGGCTGGAACAGCTTGCCGAGGTGGATGCGGATGCGCTGTGCCGGCAGGCGGCGCAGAGGATCGCACAGATTCTGCTGAATAAGACGAAACGGAGAACGCCGGTTGCTACGGGCGCGTTAAAGGACAGATGGACGGCGACTCCCGTTGGGCATCGCGCAGACCGCTATGTCACGGTGGTGCTGAATAACCTGCATTATGCGCCCTATGTCGAGTACGGACACAGGACCCGCGACCACAAGAAATGGCGCGAAGGGGCATTCATGCTGACTATGTCCGAAATGGAGGTGCGCACCCTTGCGCCGGGGCTGCTGGAAAAGATGGTATACGAGGCGTTGCGGGAGGTGTTCACTTGATTGGGGAGATTATCAAGGGCGTTTCCATGGGGCTGCATGCCGCCTTCGGCGAGGGCTACAAAACCTATCACAATGACGTGAAGCAGAGCTTGAAAGAGCCCTGTTTTTTTATTGTCCCGCTTGCGCCGAGCATGAGTCCCCTGCAGCTGCATCGTTTTTTGCAGACAAACCCGCTGGACGTGCAGTATTTTCCGCGCGATGGCGGGGATAACGACGAAATGCTGGCGGTCGCGGGGGAGCTGTTTTGCTGTCTACGGCTGATCACCCTACCCGATGGGGGCAGGCTGCGCGGCACGGAGATGAGCTACGAAATTGTAGACGGCGTTCTGCACTTTTTTGTGACTTATACCTGCATTTTGCATGAGCTTTGCGAGGACAACCGCATGGAGCTGCTGCAAACGGATGTATCTACGGCGAAAGGAGGATCATATGGCAAAGGATAAGAAAAAGGAGCTGCGGTCGGCGGTGGTGTTCGGCAAGGCGCAGCTTTTGCGCTTCGAGCGATACGCGGGGCGGCGCGACCTGCTGCGGGCGATATTGCAGGAGGGCGAATATTACACGATAGAACAGGTCGACGACCTGATCAAGAAATTCATGAAGGGAGTGAAGTAAATGGCTCTGGGCGGCGGCACGTTTTTGGTGCAGAACAAGGTTCTTCCCGGCGCGTACATCAATTTTATTTCCGTGGCGAATGCGAGCGCGACCCTCTCTGACAGGGGCATCGCGACCATTCCGCTGGAGATGGACTGGGGCGCGGAAGGGAAGATATTTACGGTGGAGCTGGCGGATTTTTTGAAAAACAGCCAGAAGCTTTTCGGCTACGCCTACACGGCGGAAGCCCTCAAGCCCATGCGGGAGATCTTCAAGGCGGCGAAACGGGTGCATTTCTTCCGCTTGAACGCGGGCGGCGCAAAGGCGAAAAATACCTACGCGACCGCCAAATATCCCGGCATTCGCGGCAACGATCTGCGAATTTCAATCGAAGCAAACGAGCATTCCACGGAGGGTACGCCGCTGTACGATGTCAGCACGTCCCTTGGGGCGGTGCAGGTGGACTTGCAGAAGGGTATTGCCGCAATGGCAAACCTGAAGGCGAACGACTATGTAGACTGGATCGCGGGGGCAACGCTTGCGCTGACGGCTTCCATGCCTCTGACGGGCGGCACGAACGGCACGGTGGAGGACGCGGCATATCAGAATTATTTAGACCAAGCCGAGGCATACAGCTATAACGCGATGGGCTGTCTGTCCACGGATGAGGTCGTCAAAAGCCTTTTTGCGGCGTTCGTCAAGCGGATGCGCGAGGAGGTCGGCAAGAAATTCCAGTGCGTCCTGTTCCGCAAGCTGGCGGACGATGAGGGCGTTGTCAGCGTGAAGAATGGGCTGGAAGGCGCGCAGGACAGCGCCGCGCTCATCCCTTGGGTGACGGGCGTGATTGCGGGTACGGCGGTCAATCGCTCCGCAACGAACAAGACCTACGATGGCGAGTATACCATCCATGCGGACTACACGCAGACGGAGCTGGAAAACGGCATCCGCGAGGGCTCGTTCCTGTTTCATCAGGTGGACAGCGAAATTCATGTGCTGGACGATATCAACACGTTTGTATCGATCACGGATCTGATTATGCGTATGAAAGAATTTCATTTTCCGACGCTTGGGCGGCGGGCAATCGCTTCGGGCGCGGCGTTGAGGACAAGGTAAAGGGCTGGTTTGGCGCAAACGACACGATGAACGTGCTGGACTACGGCGGTGCATTGGACGGGCTTTACGACAGCTCGAAGGACACTGCCGCCAACACTGCCGCGATGGCAAAAACGCTGGAATTTACCGCCGAAGAACTGCGCTATATGCGCGACATTGCGGAGCGCGAGGCGATCAATCGCTTTACGACCGCCGAAATCCATATCCAGCAGAACAACGAGAACCACATCAGCAGCGACATGGACGTAGACGGCATCATGAACGAGTGGGCAAGAAGATTTACGGAAGATATAGACATTTCCAGAGAGGGGGTATCGGCATAATGGCGCATGAGATGTACATAGATGGGGTACTCATGCCTGTTACGCCCTCGAAAGTAACGGTCAAGATAAACAACCAGAACGAAACCCTGACCCTCATCAGCGGGGAAGAGATCAACATCCTCAAGGCGGCGGCTCTCACGGAGGTATCCTTCGAGCTGCTGCTGCCGCAGGGGTCCTACCCCTTCGCGAGCGGCGCACAGCCCGCGCAGTATTACCTAAATCTGTTCGAGCGGCTCAAGGTCGGCAAGCGGTCCTTCCAATGGATACTGAACCGCGCCATGCCCGGCGGCAGGCGCCTCTTCGACAGCAACCTGACCGTCGCGCTGGAGGAATACCAAATCGTGGACGATGCGAAGGAGGGCTTCGACATCACGGTGTCGATCAAACTCAAGCAATGGCGGGCGTTCGGGACGAAAACCGTCACGATCCAGCCCGTGGCAACGCCCGGCGGCACGCCGACAGCCGTGGTCGAATCGCCCCCGCGGGAGACAAACAACGCCCCGCAGAGCGGCAATTACACCGTGCAAAAGGGCGATTGCTTGTGGAACATCGCCAAAAAACAGCTGGGCGACGGCTCGCGTTATCAGGAAATTTACGAGCTGAATCGGGACAAAATCCAGAATCCAAACCTGATTTATCCCGGGCAGAGCCTGATTTTGCCGACTTAAGGGGGTGCTGAGATGGAAGTGGAGCTTTTGATCCAGAACGGCGGCACGGTCTATTATCCTGCCGTTTTGGACGGCGTGAAGCTGACTTGGGAGCGTCGCGGCGTGCCCGGGCGGCTGGATTTTCGCGTGGTGAAGGACGCGAAGCTGAATTTTCAGGAGGGCAACCCCGTGCGGCTGACGGTGGACGGTGTGCCGCTGTTTTACGGCTTCGTTTTCACCAAGCGGCGCGACAAGGGGCGCACGATCGATGTCACGGCTTATGACCAGCTGCGCTATCTGAAAAACAAGGATACCGTCACGGAGGAGGGCTTGAAGGCATCCGAGCTGCTGCAGCGCCTTGCCGCCGATTTTCGGCTGAACCTCGGAGAGGTGGAGGATACGGGCTATGTCATTGACACGATTGTTGAGGAAAATCAGACCCTGTTCGACATGCTGCAGAACGCGCTCGACGAGACATTGCAGCACACGGGGCAGCTGTTTGTGCTGTATGATGCGGTCGGCAGGCTGACGCTGCAAAACATCCATTCCATGCGGCTCGACCTGCTGATTGACGCGGAAACAGCGGAAAACTTCGACTACACCTCCAGCATTGACGAGCAGACCTACAACAAGATTTCCCTCTCCTTTGAGGACGAACAGACGGGCAAGCGGGAGCGTTTTGTGGCGCAGGACGGCGAAAAAATGAATCAATGGGGCGTGCTGCAATATCACGAATCGTTGCGGACGGATACAGGCGCGGCGGCGAAAGCGGAAGCCCTCCTGAAGCTCTACGACAGAAAGACGCGCCGTCTGACGATCCGCAATGCGCTGGGCGATCTGCGGGTCCGGGCTGGCTCGGCGGTGATGATTTCCCTTGATCTTGGTGACATCATCGCAAAGCAGTTCATGCTGGTGGAGAAGGTCACGCATAGCTTTTCCGCGGACAAACACTTAATGGAATTGACGGTAATCGGGGGTGATTTTATTGGCTAACGCAGTGGAAGCGGTAAAACGTGCGGCGATCGAGGCGGTGGAGGCGAGCAAGCCCGTGCAGCTCGTGTTCGGGCAGGTGATTTCGGCTTCGCCGCTGAAAATCCAGGTAGACCAGAAGGCAATTTACACAGAAAAAATGCTGGTGCTGACACGAAATGTCACTGATTATGAGGTCGATATGACGGTCAGCCACAAAACGGAGATTATCACGCACGGACACCCTGTCGTAGATACCTACAAGGGCGGCGGTACGGCGCTTGACATCGACCACGACCACCCTTACACGGGTTGCAAGAAATTTCTGGTGCATAACGCGCTGGTGGTCGGCGATCAGGTCGTTTTGGCGCGGGTACAGGGCGGCAAACGCTTTGTCGTACTCGACCGCATCCAGCCGCATCCCGCCTTGGGAGGTGAGTGGCTATGACACCGCAGATGCAGGATGATTTGAAGGATGGCTTCACGATCGCTGATGTTCCGACGCACACGCTGCGCATGGATCTCGAGGGCGAAACCATCGTCGGGCGGACGGATCGGCTCAAGGCGATGGAGCAGGCGATCTACCTGATCCTGTCGGTCGAACGCTACGATTACCTGATACATTCGTGGAATTTCGGGGTTGAGCTGCGGGATCTGTTCGGGCAGCCGGTGTCGTATTGTCTGCCGGAAATCAAGCGCAGGATCACCGAAGCGCTGCTGCAGGACGAGCGCATCA
>CAVGZD010000091.1:0-5490 GCA_963633805.1 Lachnospiraceae bacterium
CCTCGTACATGATACTCAACTCACCATAAACCTGTCCCCAGTTTCGAAGAGGCATCTACCTCAATATGGATGACTCCGCTCAAATTCCGGGAATAGATCAGTTCCCTTTCCCCTTATCAGGCAAAAGCAGCACCTTATGATAATTGATCTGCACCCTCTGAATCGTTGTCGGCGGGAAGATATCATACTCCACCAGGAGCCGATCGGGCCAGACCGTAATGCTCTTCAGATGCCGATAAAGGAAATCCAACGCCAAATCCGTTTCGATCAGATCCCTGATCTCTTTTTCCAAATAAGCCAAGCGACCATCCACAGAGGATCGTTCCAGCTTTTCCACCTCTATTTTTTGCAATTCCTCCTGAATATTCTCCAGCTCTTCCGACAGAGAGACATCCTTTGCCTTGTATGTGGCATCATCCAGAATACCGTCCAGATAGGCATCCAGCAGCTTCTCTCTTCTGCCGGCGACCTGTTCCGCCTTCTTCCGAAGACGCTTTTCCCTCTGCCCATCGGAGGGCTGCAACACCAATCTTAGCACAGCAACAGCCTGCTGCAGTAATTTATCCTTATGTACATAGAAATCGGATGCGATCTGCCGCAAGGTATCCTCCAACTGCATATTGTTCACATGAACATTGCCGCATTTTGACTTGCCCTCATTCACATAGGTCTTACACACCCACGTCACAACTAGGTCGCCCTTGTTCCTTCTGTACTGCGTGTGCCAATAGCGTGCACCACAAATCCCACATATGATCTTCGTAGAAAGGGGATGGCTCTTCTTCGCCCTCCCCTGCAATTTCTTCATCGTCTGGTTCGTGTCATAGCGTTTCTGCTTTGTGTCGATCTGCGCATTCGCCCGTTCCCACAGCTCTTCGCTGACGATTGGCGGCACAGCTCCCTCGAACCGGATCCACTCTTCCTCGCTCATGTGTTCCGTTTTCTTTGTGTTAAAATCAAAGTGCCGTTTGTTCATCACATAGGTGCCCTTAAAAAGTGGATTTCGAACGATCTTGCAAAGTGTGCTGCATAAAAATGGATTTCCCGACCTGGAGTAAAAGCCTCTTGCCGCTAACATCTTGCTGATTGTGTACGAGCCGTAGCCCTCCGCGAAGAGATTGTAGATCAGCCGAACGACCTCCGCTTCCTCTTCATTCACCACGACCTGCTTCCCGACCTTGTCGTACCCCCATGTATTGGATGTGATCAGGACAGTGCCCTTATTCCTTTGTCTGTACTTGTGCGCATGGTTGATCTTTTTGGACAGATCCCTGCTATACTCCTCCGCCAGGATCGCCTTGATTCCCGTCAGCAGCCCATCATCGGAGGAATAAAAGGCATTCTCCATGTAAAAGAATAACCTCTTTTTGTTGGTAAGCAGTCGGTCAATAAACAGATACCAGTCCTTCGGAGAACGCATCAAGCGATCCTGGGATTTCACCACAACGATGTCAAATTGATCCGTCTCTAAATCTGCAAAAAGATTTTTATACGCATTTCTATGCTTCGTTGTAGTACCGGACTTCCCCTCATCGATATACCGTGCAACTAGGATCCAACCCTTCTGCTGCACCACCTTACACGCTTCTGCAATTTGATTTTCCAAGGCATTGAGCTGCGCTTCTTCCTCTGTACTCACCCTGCAATATATGACAGCTCGCTGCATCTCAAGCCACCTTCTTACTTGCACACTCCAAAGCCCTGAGGTACTCTGCCTCATTGATGAGCCCTTTCTCCAAAAGCGTTTTGAATATAAACTGTAGGTTTAACAAAAAATCATCCTTTCCCCGTTCCATCATACCATACCCCCTCCAATTTTAATCTATAGAGAGACAAATTTCTTTATACCCATACAAAGTTTTCACGCATACAAAAAACAACCTCTTAGTTTTCACCTAGAGGTTGTTTTTCTGTCTATTCTATAAATTCTCCTATCCGATCCAAGAATTCTGTTATCTGATACTTCTGGACGGAATCCGTACCAAATAAGTTTGACCGCGGAAACTCTTGAGTCCCTTCCTGCCGCAAATACACAAGGTAACGGTTTACCTTTCTATTTGATATTGCTACCATTGTTTTTTAATGGCAACAGTATCGGAGATTTCGCAGAACAAATGATCTGTCTATCATTGTTGCTATACTTATCTGATTTGGTTACCTTCACATAAAGATTCGGTATTTGGAGGTATTACAATGTGCCGCGATTAGCTCATTGCGTTCATAAAGCGCATCAGCATTGCTGCAACCTGTGCGCGTGTTGCATTGCCCTGAGGATCCAGAGTGCCATCGCCCATACCGGAGATGACGCCCTGTTCCACGGCCCAACACAGTGCGTCTGTTGCATAGCCGGAAACTCTGCCGCTATCCAGGAATATATCCAGATTTCCGGATGTCGCAGGAGAACCTGAATAGCGATACAGCATTGCTGCCAATTGCTCACGGGTAATTGTGCCGTTGGGGTTCATGCCATCGGAAATGCCCTGAGCCTTTGCCCAATTCATGCCATTTTCGTACCATGTTGCGCCGCCAGCAGTATCCTGACCGTCCAAACGAGCCAGAACCGTCATCAGCATTGCACGCGTCATGGGAGAATTGTGACCAAATTCCGTATCGGAAACGCCTGCGAACAGTTCGCGCGCCGTTACGAAATCGATGGAATCCTTTGCCCAGGAGCTGCCGGAAACGTCCGTGAAGCTCTTCGCGTTATCGATGATTTCAACCCTTGCATCTCTGTCCAGAGTGATGGTCACGCCATCTCTGTCAGCGGAGGAGTAGAGGATGATCTCCCTTGTGCCGTCGGGGTTCACGATCACAGCCACCGTGCCTGCTGTCGGTCTGTTTTCCGTAGGGATTTTAACCGTAACTTCATCTGCGCCCTCAGGCAACGTGATGTCGCTGGTTACCTCGCCACGGCGGGAGATTTCCGTGCGGATTTCCGTGCCGTCTGTGCGTGTTTCCGTGATGGCCTGTGCGCCGTTCTCGTCCGTTTCGGTCACGAGCTTGGAGCCATCGGGGTTGGTCGTGGTCTCAACGGAGGAACCGTCTGGATTTGTTACGGTCGTCGTTGTGGAACCATCGGAGTTTGTAGTTGTTGTCGTCTCAGACTTGTTATCCGTTGCAGGTGTGGTAGGCGTTGTTGTGGAGGACTTGCCGCCACCGCCACCGGAACCACCGGAAGAACCACCGCTGGAAGAACCGCCGCTGGAAGAACCGCCATTCTGCGTCCAACCTGCATAGAGAGCCATGGTAGATTTTACCGGATCGTTATTGTACTTACTATCATCCGTAGTATTCTGATTTGTGTACCAGCCCTTGAATTTGAAGCCTTTCTTTGTGGGAGTCTTAGGTGCTGCAGCCGGCTCGCCATATTTTATATTTGCAGTCACAACTTCATCCTGCGCGGAATCTCCAAATGTGCCGCCGTTTGCATGGAAAGATACTGTGAAAGTCTGAATACTATAGCCTGCTGTTACAGTCACATCACCCTTAGGCATTGTGATCGTTGTAGTGAGCGCATTCTTATCTGCAATTTTAACAGTGCTACCCTCTGCACTAGTAGTCGCTGTCCAACCAGTAAATGTGTAGCCTTCCTTCTCTTTTGTAGAGATTTGAACCTCTCTGCCTTCTGTGTAGCTGCCCTGAGCAGTGCCGTTGACTGTTAATGTGTGCAGATCAACATCTTGGCCAACACCAACTTCGATGTAGTCACCTGCATTATGGTTTGCATCTTCTGCATAGCGAACATGATATTTGCCTTTTGTAAGACCTGTGATTTCTGTAGCGCCCTTTTGGGTAGTACTGCCATTTTCCCATGCTGCACTTTCTGCCTTCCACTGATATACCTTATCAGAGGACAGACCTGTAATCTGGCCGTTGTTCCCGTCTCCACCATCAGAAACTCCTCCGATCAGCTTTTCTGTCGGCTGACCCTGATCTGCCTTAGCGATCTTGAAGTCTACAGTGAACCGACCTGCATAGTGCTCCTTATCTTGTGCTGCAATGGTTACAGTGTAAGTGCCTGCATTAGTCGGCAGACCTTCAAGAGGTTTGCTATCTTTATCTGCATAGCTTACCTCATAATCAACACCCTTTTTCAGAGTACCGCCAAATGTAGGTTCAAGCTCACTGCCGGTATATGTCTGTTTCAAATTGCTGACAGGGACAGTTGTTTCGTCAATCACAGAGGTTTCACCCTCAGTTACTATAACAGTGCATTCAGCCTGCACTCCTGTTGCGATCGATTTCACCTTGATTTTTGTCTCGCCCGCTACAACACCGGTCACCGTACCATTGTCCACCGTTGCAATTCCTGCATCTGCAGATTCCCATGTCAGATAGCTCGAATCATCAAACAAGCTGCCCTCAGGTGTGATGGTGCTAACCAGAGCTGTAGTTTTACCCTGAGCAACAACTGCAGTCTCATTGTCCAGCGAAATGGTAGGCGTATCATCGACAACGTAACGATTCTTCTCAGGAGAACCACACGATTTCCCTTCTGCAATGAAGCCCGTTTCTCCAATATTTGTAGGATTGTTCAGGAATGTACCTTTGTTGATAACAATCTGGTTTTTACCATCGTCCTCCACACCAGAACCAACACCAATACGAACATCCCCCGTATAAGTACCGCCATCTACAGTCAATGTCGCAGAAGATCCCGTTTTAGCAGGCATGTCTTCATATCCTTGATAAATGCGGAATGCAAAATCCTTGGCTGTTATCTCGCAATCGGTCAGGGTAACTTCAGCTTTTCCATTCTCCTTACCATAGTTGCGGGCTACGCTGATACCGCCCTTCATGCTGTTAATCTCAACACCGTTTACAGCAACGGTTGCTCCGGCGCAGGTTTCGATGCCGCTTGCACTCCAGCCATCGTATGTAGAGTTGGAGCCGGTAATGCTGCCGTCTTCAATTTCGGCATCCGTATAAGCCACAATGCCCTTTGTAAGTCTGTTTGTGGCGCCGTTATCGCAGTCGATCGTGCAATTCTTAACTGTAATTTTACCACTGCGGGCATCGATTGCAGCACGGTTAAACTTGGAGAACTGAAGATCCTCAGCAATCAAAACTGCCTCTGTACCTTCGTTAATTTTGATAACACCTGCTCCGGTAACGGTTTCCGCCTCGTTGCCGAAGTCTGTGAACGTAGCATTTTTGATCGTAACATCAGCGGAATTGGTCAATTCGATAAATACATCCATATTGTCTTTCTGACCGGTAATGGTATAACCACCGCCATCAATAACCAATTCCTTGCTGATCGTCAGCTTTCCAGTTAATGTAATATTACCTGCCAGCTTCAGTTCAGCCACATTCCCATCTTCAATCGCTTTTTTTAAGCCATCAAAGTCTGTGATTTCATTAGCGTTATCGGTACTTGTATTATCTGTGCTGGGTGGTGTTGTTTCACTTACGACGGGTACTGTTGCTTCGCCTGTGCCGCCTTCTGTGTTACCTTCTGCACCTGTGTCGTCGTCTTCACTACTTTCT
>CAVGZD010000092.1:0-5488 GCA_963633805.1 Lachnospiraceae bacterium
TCTGAGCAGTCGATTATCGCTTGCTGAACTGCGGAGCGCGACGAGCTGCTTTGAGGCCGTACTTCTTTCTCTCTTTCATACGAGGGTCTCTTGTCAGGAAGCCTGCCTTCTTCAGGGAAGGTCTGTAGTCGCTATCTGCCTGAAGCAGAGCTCTGGAGATACCATGTCTGATTGCGCCTGCCTGACCTGTGAAGCCGCCGCCATGCACGTTTACCAGTACATCAAAACGAGCGGCTGTCTCTGTCAGTTCCAGAGGCTGGCGAACGATCAGCTTCAGTGTTTCCAAACCGAAATATTCGTCAATGTCTCTTTTATTGATTGTAATTTTCCCGTTGCCGGGTACCAAGTATACTCTAGCTACGGAAGATTTTCTTCTGCCTGTGCCGTAATATCTAGCTGCTGCCATTATGCTTTCCTCCTTCGATTAGAATTTGAATTCCAGTGTTTCGGGTTTCTGTGCTGCATGGGGATGCTCTGCGCCTGCATAAACATGCAGCTTGCCGAACATCTTTCTGCCCAGAGCATTCTTGGGAAGCATACCTTTTACAGCGTGCTCGATCACTCTTTCAGGGTGTGTTTCCAGCATTTTGTCCAGTCTTGTTTCCTTCAGGCCGCCTGTCCAGCCGGAGTGATGACGGTACATCTTCTGCTCCAGCTTCTTGCCGGTAACAGCAACCTTCTCTGCGTTGACGATGATCACATAGTCGCCCATGTCCACATTGGGAGCATACTGGGGCTTATTCTTGCCTCTGAGAATATTTGCAACCTCAGAAGCCAGACGACCCAGTGTTACGCCTTCTGCGTCGATCACGTACCACTTTTTTACAATATCCGCTTCTTTTGCGATATAAGTCGTTCTCATGGTTTTTACCTCCTGTCATAAATTTTGTTTGACCCGTTGACTTCGCCAATGCCGCAGGAAGGGCACGGTCGATCTCCATTATGCAGAAAAAATGCATAACTTATTGGGTCCCACCTTGAGAAACATCTATATTTAAGGTCGGATTCCGACCCTAAAATCATACCAACAGCCCTTTTATTATAATCTTGCATACAAGTGCTGTCAAGGATTTTTTACGGTAAATCATAAAAAATCTCCTGCAGGGTCAGCCCCTGCGGCTCTGCGGTCTTGCCCGCGCGGCTGCGCTCTTTGCTCTCGATGATCCCGGCGACCTCCCCCGGCGGCAGCTTGCCCAGCCCGACCGCCAGCAGCGTCCCCGCGAGGATACGCACCATATTATAGAGAAAACCGTCCCCCGTCACATAAATTTTCACCGATGCGCCATCCCGCTCGACATGGCAGTCGAAAATCGTCCGCACCGTCGTGGAAACCTGCGCTCCTGCCGCACAGAATGCCGCAAAATCGTGTCTGCCGACAAAAGCCCGCGCGCCCTCATTCATCCGCGCCACATCCAGCGGTTGCGGCACATAGGTCGAGTAAAGCCGCTCCCGCGGGTCGGGGACGGGCGCATTCCAAAAGCGATATTCGTAGGTTTTTTTGATGCAGTCAAAACGCGGGTGAAAGTCGGCAGGAACCTCCTCCGCCTTTGCCACCACGATATCCTTGGGCAAAAAGGAACGGATCGCCAGCGGCAGCCGTTCGGTCGGCATAGAGGTTTCGATATCAAAAACCGCCCGCTGTCCCAGCGCATGCACGCCAGCATCCGTGCGGCTCGCGCCGGTGCATTCCAGCTCCGGCGCACGAAACAGCCGTCTGAGGGCATCCGTCAGCGTCCCCTCGACCGTGCGCACCTCCGGCGATTTCTGCTTCTGCCAGCCGGAATAATTCGTCCCATCGTATGCGATTGTCAGCAAAATCCGCTTCATTTCAGACCCATCCTCCTCACGCCCAGGGCGCGAAGCTCCATGCGACCGCAAAGACGATCGCCGGCAGGAAATTCGCCACCTTGACCTTTTTCCCCCAGACCAGATTCAGCCCGACGCAGAAGATCATCACCGAGCCGACCAGAGAAAGATTATTCAGCGCACTCTCCGTCATCAGGGGCTGGATCAGCCGCGCCAGCAGCGTCAGCACGCCTTGGAAAATCCCCACGGGGATGGCGGAAAAAACACAGCCCTTGCCCATCGAAACCGTCATCACGAACACGATGATGAAATCCAGTATCGCCTTCGCCGCCAATGTGCTGTAATCGCCGTAGATGCCGTCCTGAATCGAGCCGACGACCGCCATCGCGCCGATGCAGACCGTCAGTGAGGTCGTCACAAAGGCATCCACAAAAGCATTATCGCCGCCACTGCCCGTCTTTTGCTTCAGCCAAACGCCGAAATGCTCCATTTTCCCTTCAATATCCATCCATTCGCCGACCAACGCGCCCAGACCGAGCGTAAGGATCATCATCATCGAGCCGCCGCTTGTGAGCTTGCCATCCGCGACCGAGAGCATCTTCTCCATCGTGCCGCAGATGCCCAGCATCAGCACGGAAATCCCCGCAGACATCATCAGAATATCCTGATAGCGCACCTTCACGCTGCGCCCCATAAAAATCCCCATCACGCCGCCGACCACAATCGCCCCGACGTTGATTATCGTACCCAGACCAATCATATTTCTCCCCATCCTTCTTCCAAAAAGCACCCTCCCTGAAACAAAGCAAGGAGAGTGCTCCACTTTTTACCAAATAAACGGAAACAGCTTCACCGCAAAGCGCAAGCCGACAATCGCCACGGCATACACCGCCAGCAGCCCCGCCGCACGATAATCCGCCGCCTGCATTTTCATCACGTTCATGCGGGTACGGTTCTCATCCCCATGATAGCAGCGCGCCTCCATCGCCATTGCCAGCTCCTCCGCTCTGCGGAAAGCCGAGATAAACAGCGGCACCAGTATCGGAATCAGCGCTTTCGCCTTTTGAATCAAATTTCCCGTATCAAAATCCGCGCCGCGCGCCTGCTGCGCCTTCATGATCTTGTCCGTCTCATCGAGCAGCGTCGGGATAAAGCGCAGCGCAATCGTCATCATCATGGCGATTTCATGCGCCGGAACGCCGATCTTGCGGAAGGGATGCAGCACATATTCGATCGCATCCGTCAGCTGGATGGGCGTTGTCGTGAGCGTTAGGATAGATGAGCCGATAATCAGCAGCACCAGACGAATGCACATCTTCGCCGCAAGCAAAATGCCCTCCACGCTCAGATGCAGGAAGCCAAATTCCCACAGGATATGCTCCCCCTTCGTCATAAAAAGGTTGATGAATACCGTAAACAAAATGATGATCATGATGCTTTTCAGACCGCGCAGCATGAATTTGAGCGGCACCTTCGAGGCGCGGATCACCAGACCCATGCACAGCACAACAAAGGCATAGCCCACGAAGGTATTCACCAGAAACAGCGTTACAATAAAAACCAGCGTCACAGCCAGCTTCAGCCTTGCGTCCATCCGATGGATGGGGGAATCCGCAGGATAATACTGACCAATCGTAATATCTCTAATCATGCTCTCACCTGCTTTACCAATCGCAAAAGGGCTTCCTTTGCTTCCTCCACCGTATACACATCCGTCGGCACATCATAACCTCTCTTTTTCAGCTCCGCAAAAACATAGCTCACCTGCGGCGCAGCCAGCCCCATCTGCTCCAGCTCCTGCGGATGGGCGAAAATCTCCCGCGGCGTACCCGTCATGGCGACCTTGCCGCAATGCATCACGATAATGCGGTCGACCAGCTTGGCAACATCCTCCATACTGTGGCTCACCAGAATGACCGTGATCCCTCTTTCCCGATGCAACTTGCGGATCGCCGCAAGGATTTCATCGCGCCCCTTGGGGTCAAGCCCCGCCGTCGGCTCATCCAGAATCAGCACCTCCGGATTCATCGCCAGAACGCCCGCGATCGCCACGCGGCGCTTCTGCCCACCAGAAAGCTCAAAGGGCGATTTTTCAAAAACCTCCGGCGCGATGCCGACCAGCTCCAGCGCAGCAGTCACGCTTTCATGTATTTTTTCCTGCGACCAGCCCAAATTGGTGGGACCGAATGCCACATCCTTATAGACCGTCATTTCAAAAAGCTGATATTCGGGATACTGGAACGCCAGCCCGATGCGCCTGCGCACCTCTTTGAGCTTCGTCTTATCCCGATGAATATTTTCCCCATCCAGCAGAATTTCACCGGAGGTCGGGGGGATAATGCCGTTCAAATGCTGGATCAGGGTGGATTTCCCGGAGCCGGTATGCCCGATCAAGCCGATAAATTCCCCCGTGGCGATCTCCACCGATACATCGTCCAGCGCGACCTTCTCAAATGCCGTCCCCTCGTTATATACATGCGTCAGATGGTTTATTTTAATTGACATATCGCACCTACCATTTCTTCGATCGTCAGAATATCCTGCGGCAGATCGATTCCCTCCTGCCGTAAAAGATAGGCTGTCTCCGTCACCTGCGGCACATCCAGACCGTAGCCCTTCAGCCGCTCCACCTGCGCAAAAATTTCCTTCGGCGTACCCTGCATCACCAGATCGCCATCATCGATCACATAAACCCGATCCCCGCGCACAGCCTCGTCCATGTAATGGGTAATCAGGATCATCGTAATGCCCTCCTCCTTGTTCAGCCGCTCGATTGTCTCCATGACCTCTCTGCGACCGACGGGGTCGAGCATGGCTGTAGGCTCGTCCAGAACGATGCAGTCGGGCTTCATCGCCAGAACGCCCGCAATGGCGATGCGCTGCTTCTGCCCACCGGAAAGCTTGGAGGGCGTATAGGTCGCAAATTCGCTCATGCGCACCGTCGCCAAGGCGTTGTCCACGCGCTTGCGGATCTCCTGCGAGGGGACGCCCATATTTTCCGGTCCGAAGGCAATATCCTCCTCCACCACCGTTGCGACAAGCTGGTTATCGGGATTCTGGAAAACCATCCCCGCCGTCTGGCGGATGTCCCAAACCCGCTCGCCCTCTCTGGTGTCCATGCCCTTGACCCAGAGCGCACCGCCCGTGGGCTGCAAAAGGGCGTTGATATGCTTTGCAAAGGTCGATTTTCCGGAGCCGTTATGCCCCAGAACGACCACAAATTCTCCCGGTTCAATCTCAATATCCACGCCCTTGAGCGCGGCTACCTTGTGTTCCTCCGTGCCGTGGTCCGTTTCCATGATTTTTGTGTACTCATAGGTCAGACCTTCAGCCTTCACCATTTTCATATTTTCACCTGTTTCTGAGGGCGGCATGTCCGCCTCGGGTAGTCTATGGCGCGATGCTCACAGCTATCGATATGATACGGGTTTTTCGGCAAAAAGTCAATAGAAATCCCATGAAAGGCTCAGCCTGCCGTGCCCTCTGCGCCGCCTCGTCCCGCAGGGAATCCCCGCAGCTTAAAAATCTTCGGTTTTCTGTAAAGCTTCAATATTCTTACAAAAGTCAAACGTTTTTTAAGATTTTTATTCTTTTTTTGAGACAATCCTGTAACCAAGCTGTTAGGCGGCTGTAACCTACGTTTCCAAATTCTGTGCTATACTGCAGGTATCACAGAAAAAAT
>CAVGZD010000093.1:0-5423 GCA_963633805.1 Lachnospiraceae bacterium
CGCAAAGCGGGCTTTGCCCGCCGCCCCGTCTTGGGCGGTGAGTGGTTTCCCAAGTGGAATCCGCAGCCGGAATTCACTTCCGGCGAGGAAAACGACGAGTTTCAAGGCTGTTAAGCCGATGGAACTCGTCTGTTTATTCATCTGTCTATACAAGTCGAAATCCTGATTTCGACTTAAGTGTCGACTTTGTTGACACTCTAAAGGAGGGGGAGCAATGGCAGAGTATATTCAAGTGGATAAGGCGTTTATCGAGGCCGAGTTGCCGACCGCGCCGCCTCTTTATGTCTCCGTCTATCTGATGACGCTGGCGATCGGGCAGGATGCCGCGCGGGTGGCGGAAAAGCTGAATGCCACGCAGAGCGATGTGCTGCGGGCTTGGGCGTACTGGATGGATCGGGGCGCGATGCAGCGGGAGGAGCAGAAAAAGCCGCCCGAAAAGCCCCTGCATATCCCCGCCGAACGCCCGGATTATGCCCCGGCGGAGCTGGCGGTCTATCTGAAAAACGAGAGCGTACGGCATTTGTTCGATTACGCGCAGAAAAAGCTGGGCAAGCTGCTCAGCCATAACGATATGAGTACCATCTTCAGCTTTCATGACTGGCTGGGGCTGCCGATGGACGTGATCGAGCTGCTGCTGTCCTATTGCGCCGCGGAGGGGCATAAGGGCATGCGCTATATCGAGAAGGTCGCCATCGGCTGGGCGGAGGAAGGCATCGATACGGAGGAAAAAGCCATCGCCTACATAGAGCTGCGCAAACACGGCTTTCGGACCATCCTAAAGGCGTTTGGGCAGGGCAACCGAATGCCCGTTGCTACGGAGGAAAAATATATGCGGACATGGATGCAGGAATATCGTCTGCCGCTGGAGATCATCCGCATCGCCTGCGAGCGCACGGTGATGCAGACGGGCAAGGCGTCCTTTCCCTATGCGGATAAAATCCTGCGGGATTGGAGCGCGGCGAAGGTGAAAACGCCTGCGGATATTGAAGCCTTGGATCAGGCGTTTGCGGCGAAGAAAAATCAGGGCGAGGGGCAAAAGCCCGCCCGCCGCGAAGCGCCCAAGCAGAATCGCTTCATCAATTATACGCAGAGCGATTGGGATTTTGCGGAGCTGGAACGATTGGAACGGGAACAGAGAGACAAATGGTAATAGGAGGGGTGCGCATTGGCGACAAGAACGCAGATCTATCGGGAAATTTTACGGGAATATGACGCGCTGCGCACGCAGAAGGCGGCGGAGCTGCGCGAGCGGCGGGAGGCTCTCTACGCGCGCTTTCCTCGCTTGCAGGAGCTGGAGCGGGAAGGGCAGATGCTCGGCGTATCGGTGCTGCGGGCGGTCGCGCTCAGCCCGGAGGAGCAGGAGCGGACGGTGGCGGAGCTGCGCGAGAAGCAGAAGGCGATACGGGAGGAACGTTTGGCGATCCTGGTGCAGAACGGGCTTTCGCCGGCGGTTCTGGAGCTGGAATATGCCTGCGAAGCCTGCCGGGACACGGGCTATGTGGACAATGCGCCCTGCGTCTGCATGAAGCGGCGGCTGATGGATCGGCTGTACGACCAGTCGAACGTGCGCGATGCCATCCGCACGGAGAATTTTGATACCTTCGACCTGCGGCTGTTCAGCGATGCGGTGGTTCCTGCCGAGGGGATTTCCCCGAAGGAGAACGCCAAGCGCAATCTGAAGCGGGCGATGGAGTTTGCGGAGGATCCCACGGGGGACAATCTGCTGCTCTACGGCGGCGCGGGGCGCGGGAAGACCTTCCTGTGCAACTGCATTGCGAAGGATGTGCTGGAGCAGGGGCGGACGGTGCTGTATCTGACGGCGGGGCAGCTATTCAAGCAGCTGGAGGAGATGCGTTTTCGGCGCAATGAGGAAGAAGAGGGCATCGACTGGGATGCGGAGCTGCTGGACGCAGATCTCTTGATTATAGACGATCTGGGGACGGAATTTGCGACGGTATTCACGGCTTCGGAGCTATTCCGCATCATAAACGACAGGAAGCTGCGGAAAAAGCCGGTTGTGATCTCGACCAATCTGGACTACAAGGCGCTGATGGAGCAATATTCCGACCGCGTGATGTCGCGCCTGATCGGGGAGTACACGGTCATGAAGTTTTTCGGCGAGGACATACGGCTGAAGCGGAAGTATGAGAGGTAAGACTTAAGACCGTGGGGCTCTGCCCCACCACCCCGCCAAGACCTTGGGGCTTTGCCCCAAACCCCACAAGGGCATTCTGCCCTTGACCCGTTTGTGCAGGAGCATACGCTCCTGCGGAGAGGGAAGATATAAATATTGTGGCAAAAAATGACCGCTTGTGGAAGGGGAAGATTATGAATCCCGATTCACAAGCGGTTTTTGGATTTTATCCCAATTTGTCCTCGCAAACACACATATGTGTGTTTGCCCTAATGGGGTCGAGGGGATGGAATCCCCTCGCAGGGTAGTGGGACAGCGTCCCACGGTCTTCTGGGGCTTGGGGCAGCGCCCCACGGTCTTAGCCTTTAGTCCCCCCTCACATCCCCAGCATCGTCATCACCTGCGAAAGCTGCTTCTGCTCCTCCGGTGGCAGGCTCGCCGCAACCGCAGCCAATAACGCCTTCTGCTCCTCCTGCGGCAAAGCGCCCCCCGCCGATAGCTTTTCGCCGTATTCCAGAAAAATATCCAGCCGCTCCATGCCCGTCTTGTTCCGGCATTTCTCCGCCGCCTCGCGCATCAGCGCCAGCCGCTCCTCGCCCAAAGCCTGCACCTGCGGCGTTTCCCATGAAAATTCCGTCATTGTCCTCGCTCCTGTTCCATGATCTCTCTCAAGTCCATCAGCTTCATTGCTGTGTCCAGCTGCCCCTGCTCCGTATGCGGCAGATAGGGTCGCATCGCTGAGAGCATCTGCCTGCGTCGCGTCTTCGCCGAAAGGCTCTGTTTCTCGCGCGATTGCACCCATTCCTCCCCCAGCACCCGCCGCATCTCCATCAGCCGCACCACAACATAAATATCCTTCTGATACTCCTGATCCAAAAAGGGGATCGCCGCCGAGATCATGCTCTCCCCGCGGCTGCGGGCAAAAATGCTCTCCTCCTCCCTCGGCGCGCTCGCCGGCTCTGCCTGCTCCGGCAGCCTTGGCGTACCCATCAGCCGCTTGAGCCGCTCCATGCGCCGCAGCATTTGCAGCGCATCCGCCCCCTGCTCCCCCATCAGTGCCGAGAGCATCTCCGCTCCGTTTTGTTTTTCCGCCATAGATACCCCCTCCATTCAAAAAGAGGATATGCACGGACAAACAAAAAAAGACCAAGGAAAACGCTTCTCAACGTCTTCCTCAGTCCTTCTTTGCATTTATGCATAAGTATCCAGATTCATGCCCAGCCCGGAGGATGCAGCTGCCATCGTCCGCATCAGCTGATCCATCGCCGCCGACTGCTGATCCATGGTATCCTTGAGCAGAGCAATATCCACGCTCTGCTGCAGCTCCATAGACTTCATACTCATGCCCATTGCAGCAATTTCCATCATCATCGTACCAGCCTCCTTCGCGATTCAGATGAATCTCACTCTATATATCGACACAATGCCGCGCGAAATAAAGCCCGTTTGCAAAAAAAGTTTTCCCGCAGATGGGCGCAGCGATTCCCAAAAATGATTTCCCACATATTTTGGTAGGGAAGGGAGATGCTTGCCATGCTTTTCAAAAAACGAAATACCTCCGGGGCGGCGGAAGCTGCAGCCGATCGCGGGCAGGGCGTTTCCATCGCCGTATTGGATACCGGGATCTCCCCCGTGGCGGATTTTATACTGCCGCAAAACCGCATCCTCGCCTTTCTGGATCTGGTCAACGGAAAAACCAAGCCCTATGACGATAATGGGCACGGCACCCATCTCACGGGCGCAAAGCGCGCCTTACTCCACGATGCTCTGCACGCGTTCCTTGAGCTTCGCCGTCGCTGCTTTGATGTCCTTTGCGGCAAAGATCGCCGAAACCACCGCAACGCCGTCGATCCCGCTACCCGCAAGCTGCGTCACGTTCTCATAGCTGATGCCGCCGATGGCTACCACGGGAATGGAAACGGCTTCGCAGATTTCCTTGAGCTGCGCGAAGGAAACCTCTGCCGCATCCGCCTTGGTCGATGTCGCAAAAACCGCGCCCACGCCCAGATAATCCGCGCCATGCGCCTCTGCCAGCTTTGCTTGCTCCACGGTCTGCACGGAAACGCCGATGATCTTATCCGCGCCCAGCTTCGCTCGCACGTCGCCGGCTTCCATATCGCTCTGACCGACATGCACACCGTCCGCATCGATCGCCAGCGCGATATCCACATTGTCATTGACCACAAAGGGCACGCCATATCGGTCGGTGATCGCCTTGAGCTCCTTTGCTTCTGCCAGAAATTCCGCGTCGCTCAGCTCCTTTTCGCGAATCTGCATAAAGGTTGCGCCGCCCAGGATCGCCTGTTCCACATCCTCCGCCAATTTCCTGCCGCCGAGCCACATCCGATCCGTCACGGCATACAGCAGCATCGTTTTCTTATCGAACTTCAATTTTCATGCCCTCCTCCAAAATTTCATCCGTCAGATTGCTCATCGCGTCAATCAGGTAGGTGCGGAAACTGGATGTGCCATCCTGCCCCTGCAATCTCTCAAACGCGATTTCGCCGCAAAGCCCCATCGCCGCCACAGCAGCCGCCGCCGCATCCAAAGGAGCATCCGCATTTGCCGCGCAATACGCCGCCACAACTCCGCTGAGCATACAGCCTGTCCCCGTGATTTTGGACATGATGGGTTTGCCGTTGCGGATGATATAGGCGGTATTTGCGTCCGCAACCACATCGATCGCGCCCGTCATGGCGATGATCGCGCCCGTTTTCCTGCTGAAATCCTTGGCAAATGCCGCCATTTCGTCAATGTTTTCCTCCGTCACGCTGTCCGCAACGTCCGCGTCCACGCCCTTTGTGTTCGCCGTTCTGCCATAGAGCGCCTTCAGCTCGGAGACATTGCCGCGAATGACAGTGAATTTCACCTGATCGAGCAGGCTTTTCGCCGTTGTCGTGCGCAGGGTGGATGCGCCTGCCCCAACGGGGTCAAGGATCGTGATATGCCCCAGTGCATTGGCGCGCTTGCCCGCCTTTTTCATGGAGCGGATCGTCCGCTGGTTCAGCGTGCCGATATTGATATTCAGCGCGGCGCAGATCGTGGTGATGTCCTCCACCTCGTCCTCATCATCCGCCATGATCGGCGAGCCGCCGCATGCCAGCAGGATATTTGCAACATCATTTACGGTAACATAATTCGTGATATTATGTACCAGCGGCACATTCTGCCGCACACAAGCAACGATTCCCTTTTTCATATTTTTTCCTCCTTTTGAATCAACTTTGTCTATAGAAAAATTTTTCGAGCAGCGAAAGGGCTTGGGAAACAGGGGGTTCATCACTTTGCT
>CAVGZD010000094.1:0-5322 GCA_963633805.1 Lachnospiraceae bacterium
TTTTATCATAGAAGACCTCAAAATCCTATTTACAGAAAAACTTTCACAGACTCTACTTTTTTATTATGCAGTTTGTGTTTCGTTTTTTTCTGTTTTTTCCTGTGCTGCATTTTTGATACAATTTGTAGCATCTTCTAAGCTCAGATTACTTGCTTTGATTGTAGCCAACAGCGTATCAATCTTTTCCTGCTCAAGCTGTGCCTGTAATTCTTTCTTTTGAACTTTCAACTCTTTCAGATTTGCTTCTATTGATTCAATCTGAGCAACAATGTCATCTAACTTCTGTGCGGTTGTTCTTGTATCCTTAAATTTTCCTCTAGCCATATTGCTTCCTCCTTAGTATGTGATGATAGGCGAATTGTCTATCAATTATTATAGCCAAAATAAGGAAGGTGTACAATGAAAAAATAATTTTATTTTCACATTATTTTGCAAAATTTTCAAAAATATTTGAAATTTGTTGGTACAGGCTAAGTTAGCGATACGAATATATTTTCGCATATTTTTGTGTATACAAGATACTTTTAAAAACAGAATTTTTGTCATTATTTTTATTGTGATTCTTTACAAATATTTTCTTCTTTAATAGTGCAAACTGTATGCTTGTATTATTAAAGAAAACAACATCTACAAACCGTTCCTCCTTTCACTATATTTTTTTATACAATCTATCTCACGAACATATTATCTGATTACTTTGGTGATTACCTTTTGATTAACACAGAACTTCCAAAAAGAAAAAACCTTGATAAATCAAGGTTTTTCACAGTATAAAGCGTGCGGCTGGTGGGACTCGAACCCACACGCTGTCACCAGCGTCAGATTTTGAGTCTGATGCGTCTGCCAGTTCCGCCACAGCCGCAAATTAACTGCTTGTATATAATAGCACAGGCACTGCAAAAATGCAAGCAGTTTTTTCAAAAAATAGGCAGGAATGAGATATCCTCCATCCAAAAGGCGTGCAGGGGCAGAAATCGCGTAGAAAGCGCAAAATCAGCCGCCCCAAAGCCCTTTTCGATCAGAAATTATGTTTCCTCAGCCTTATGCCTTCTCCGGTTCGGGATAGTCCACCCCAAAGGTATCCACCGTCACCTTCGCCATCACCTGCGGCTCCAGCGGGCGATCTGCGCGATCCGTCTTTGTCCCGGCGATGCGGTCGACCACATCCATCCCCTCGGTCACCTTCCCGAAAGCGGCATACTGCCCATCCAGATGCGGGGAGGTTTCATGCATGATGAAAAACTGAGAGCCGGCGCTGTTCGGATGCATTGCCCGCGCCATGGAAAGCACGCCCGGCGTATGCTTCAGGTCATTTTTGAAGCCATTGTAGGAAAATTCGCCGCGGATGGTATAGCCGGGACCGCCCATGCCCGTGCCCTCCGGGCAGCCGCCCTGGATCATGAAGCCGGGGATCACGCGATGGAAAATCTTCCCATCATAAAAGCCGGATTTCACCAGAGAAATAAAATTATTCACCGTATTGGGTGCGATTTCGGGATACAGCTCCGCCTTGATGATGCTGCCATCCTGCATTTCGATTGTTACGATCGGATTCATAGCTACGCTCCTTTTTCTGCCATAGTTTTTCTGCCATAATATTGATACACCTGAGTCATCATACCACAAAAGCCCCGCCGCTGTACAGCCCTTCCCGCACAATTCAGCGAAAAATCCGCTCAATCCTCCGCAATCGGCAGGGCAATCTGCGTGATGTAATCCATCTTATGCTCGCCGCGGCTCGGCGGTCCTTCTATGAAAATTGCGCGGAACGACCCCGCCGTTTGGATGCCATGTGCCTGCACATGCTCCGCCAGCGCACGATACGCCTCCGGTAAGCCCTCATACAACCCGCGATAATAGATGCAGAGCGCGGGCGTTTGCGCAAAATCCACCCGCTCCTCCCCCACGAAGTCCTCCTGCACGGGGACGCAGCAGATCAGCTCGCTTTCCTCCCCTGTCAGCTCACGCCGCATGGTGAACATCCGCGCCAGCATATTCATTTTGCCCGTTCTGGCGACGGCGATGTAGGTATCGCGCAAGCGAGCGGAAACCTCCGCCACGCCCTTGCAGCGGTAGCTCCTGCAAAAGCAGCTTTGGCGCGGCAGGATCACGCGATGGATCGTCAAATCTCTCTGCCGTACAGAGCGCACCTGCAGCATCTGAATATTCCGATTCAGCGCGGCGCGCAGTTCCATGAGCCGATGCAGATGGAGGTCGATATTTTCCGTATCGTAATAATATGCCGCGATCTCCTTCAGCGATAAGCCCAGCGTTTGCAGGGAGCGGATGGAGCGGATCTGCGTCATGTTATCCGCCGTGTAATAGCGATAGCCGCTCTTCGCATCCTTCACGGCAGGGGTCACCAGCCCCATTTCCTCATAATTGAGCAGCGCCTTGCGGGTCACGCCGACGATTTTCACCACCTCACCGATCTGAAACAGGCTGTCGTCATATTTTTTCACGCTTACACCTCGCAATTCTTCCCCAAACGGATTGACTCGTCCCCCAAGGGACGGTTTATGATAACAGTGTAGCAAAAACAAAACCTATTTGCAACGCGAAATGGAGGAAGGAATATGAAGCGAAAGGGATGCAGCGTACTGCTGACACTGGCAATGCTGCTGGGGCTGCTGCCAACGACAGCTCTGGCGGCGAATACAGTCAATTTGACCAAAGCCGTTCTTGATTCAACTGAAAACGACTATAATCAGCAGAATTGCTATTGGCTGCAAGAGGATGCCGTAACCTACAAGCTCACGGAGAATATCACCATCGACAAACCCATCTGCATCGGGGTATCTCCCAGCCACAGCACAATCACTGTCACCTTCGATCTGAACGGGCATACGCTAAAAATGACTGAATCATCTGGCAACGATTATGATGCGACAAATAATGCGCTGAATATCGGGCATTACTTGACAACTGGCGGCGTCATTGCCGATGGTTATGCAAATGTCACCATTATGGACAGCGGATCCGATGGCACAATCGAAGGCGGTTATTATGGCGTGAAGGTAGCCCCTTACGCGGACTGCACCATGGAAAGCGGCACGATCACGGGCGCAGCGGCTGCCGGCGTATTCACTGATGACGACGCAAGCAGCAGCAGCGCAATTAAACTTGGCGAATTTATCATGAAGGGCGGCGAGATCAGCGGAAATCCGGACGGCATCATCTGCTGCGGCGAGCTTACCCTTGACGGCGGTACGATCACAGCAAACGACAGCTACGGCGTGCATCTTACTACATACAGAGCCGACAGCAACGATAATACTCTTTTTGGCATCTTCACAATGAATGACGGCGAAATCAGTGAAAATGGCGAAGACGGCGTGCGTCTGTCGGCCAGCCAGCCACGCTCCGTACAATTTACCATGGAAGGCGGAACGATCAGGGGAAATCAAGGCTATGGCGTGTCCATGAATGGCAACCCGACAGAGGACAAGGTTACGATATCGGGCGGCAGCATCAGCAGCAATGAAACAGGCGGCATCTATTACGAGGATGGAAAGCTTTATATGAATAGAGCGGCAAACATCAAGGGAAATGCGGTTGAAAACGGCAAAGAAAGAAATGTTTATCTGGTCAATGAAGGAAATACCGACAAATACATCCATCTGCCCGATAATCTCAGCCTCTCGCAATCCTTGTCCGAAGGTGCGTACATCGGCGTGACCTTTAAGAACCCGCCGGATGAGGGCAGTTCCGTTACCGTCCTGCGCTATGGTGGAACAGGAGGATCTTTCAGCGGCTACTTCCAGAGCGATGATCCACTCTATGAGGTTTATGCATCTGATGCTGATACCATTTCCCTTAAGCTCAAGGCACATACATGGTCTGATTGGGAAAAGAGCGATGATATCTATCACAAACGCAAATGTACAGATGTGGGCTGCAGAGCAACGGAGCAGGAGGCACATTCCGGCGGCACTGCCGACTGCACTCACAAGGCAACCTGCACAGTCTGCAATAGTGAATACGGCAAATACAAGCATAGCGGAACTTTGTCGGACTATAAATGGGATGAAAACAATCATTGGCAGGAATACTCCTGCTGCAAAGCAAAGGTAAACGAAGGAGAGCATACCGGCGGCAAGGCAGATTGCACAAAGCAGGCCGAATGCGAAATCTGCAAGCAACCCTACGGCGCGAAAAACCCAGCAAACCACCCTCCGGACGGCGGCTATGGCCTGGATGATTGGAAGGGACATGATGAAAACTACCACTGGCGCGTTATGGATTGCTGTGGCGAAAACCTCACAGACACGAAGGAGCTCCACTCCAGCGATAATGCGACCTGTCTGACAAAGGCGATCTGTAAAGCCTGCGGCGTGGAATACAGCGGACATTCGGGTGCATTAGACACCCCTGTTTGGAAAACGGATGCCAACAAGCATTGGCATGCATACACCTGCTGCGGCGCAAAGGCGGACGAAGCCGCCCATGTTTACGACAACACCAGCGACGCAACCTGCAACATCTGCGGCTATACCCGCAAGATCGACAGCGGCAATACGCCCGGCAGCGGTACATCCAGTGGTGGCTCGTCCAGCGGCGGTTCGTCCTCTGTCGACAGCAGCTACAAGGTTTCCCGCGACGAAACAAGCAATGGCACGATCGCATCCAGCCGTACCGGCGCGAAGCGCGGCGAAACGGTCATTCTGACGCTCACGCCCGATGAGGGCTATGCGCTGGAAAGTCTGCGCGTTCTGGACAGCAAGGGCAATGAGATCGCGCTGGAAAAGCTGGACGATGGCAGCTATCGCTTCGTGATGCCCAGCGGCGATGTGGATGTGTCCGCGTCCTATGTGAAGATCGCGGATGCCGCACCCGCTTCGCAGGAGAAGACCCTGATCTTCACCATCGGCAGCAGCACGGTTCTGGAGAACGAAAAGGTCGTTTCTCATGATGCCGCACCGAAAATCAGAGGAAATCGGACGGTTCTGCCCGTCCGCGCAGTCGCCGAGGCTCTGGGCGCAGATGTGGCTTGGGACGATACACAGCGGAAAATCACGGTCACAAAGGGCGATGCCTTCCTTGAGATCTTCATCGGCAGGGCATTTGCCCTCGTCAATGGCGAGCAGATCGCGATCGATACGCCCGCCTTCATCGAGAATGATCGCGCGTACCTGCCCCTGCGCTTCATCGCGGAGCAGCTTGGCGCAGATGTGGCTTGGGATCAGGCTGCACAGCAGGTAGTGATCAGGCATTTCGGCTAACATAGGAAAAGGGGACACAGCTCAAGCAGCTTCCGCTTAAGAAAACGAGTCTGTGAAAGTTTTTCTGTAAATAGGATTTTGAGGTCTTCTATGATAAAAT
>CAVGZD010000095.1:0-5296 GCA_963633805.1 Lachnospiraceae bacterium
TGGGACTCTGTCCCACCACCCTGCGAGGGGATTTCATCCCCTCGACCCCGTTATAGCAAACGCATATCCATGCGTTTGCGGATGCAGGGACGGAATAAAGACCGACACCGCCTGCATATCGAAAACCCAATGCCATAAAGACCGTGGGACTCTGTCCCACCACCCTGGCAGGGGGTCACCCCCTGCACCCGATTTTGCAGGAGCGATTCTCGCTCCTGTGCAAAAAAATCCCATCTTATTCCCGCAGGAGCGTATGCTCCTGCGCAACCGGGTCAAGGGCGGCAGCCCTTGTGGGGGTATTGGGGGCAAAGCCCCCAAGGTCTTTTAGGTCTTTTAGGTCTTACCCCATCCACTTTCGGATCTGCTCCATCACCGCTTCCCGCCCGCCGGAAGCATTGCTCTGTTCCATCGCAGCGATGTAGCCCGCACGTTTCTCGTATAATAAGCCAATCTCCCGCAATAGGCTGTCCGAACTCAGGTCGCTCTCCTGCAATACCCGCGCAAAGCCCTGCTTCTTAAACGAGTCCGCGTTCAATATCTGGTCGCCGCGGCTGGCAAGCGCCGAAAGCGGGATCAGCAGCGATGGCTTCTTCAGCGCCAAAAATTCCGATATGGAATTGCTCCCCGCGCGCGAAACAATGATATCCGCCGCCGCCAGCAGATCGTTCAGCCCATCGGAAACGTACTCAAACTGCTTGTAATCCGTCCGCTCCTGCAAATAATCCGCCAGATTTCCCTTGCCGCAAAGATGGATGATGTCGAAGGTCTTTGTCAGTGCAGGCAGGGCTTCGCGCAGGCTGTTGTTCAGCTTTACCGCCCCCAGCGAGCCGCCCATCATCAGCAGAACCGGTCTTTCGCCCGAAAAGCCACATGCAGCCAGCCCCTTCTCCCGCTTCCCCTCGAAAAGCTCCTGCCGAATCGGCGTTCCGGTATGCACGCCCTTGCTCTTTGGGATATATTTCAGCGTCTCCGGGAAGGTCGTGCAGACCACCTTCGCAGAGGGCATGGCGATGCGGTTCGCCAAACCGGGCGTGATGTCGGATTCATGGATGATCACGGGGATGCGCTTCGCCTTCGCCGCCAGCACCACCGGCACTGCCACAAAGCCCCCCTTGGAGAACACCAGATCAGGCGCAAGCTGCCCCAGCAGCTTCTTCGCCTCGCGGATGCCCTTCAGCACGCGGAACATATCCTTGAGGTTCTCCTTGGACAGATAGCGGCGCAGCTTGCCCGTGGGGATGCTGTAATAGGGGATGCCCGCCTCCGTGATCAATGTTCTTTCTATGCCCTTTTCCGAGCCGATATATACAATGTCATAGCCTTCCTTTTGCAGATCGGGCAGCAGCGCCAGATTGGGGGTAACATGCCCCGCCGTGCCACCGCCGGTCAGAAGGATTCTCTTTTTTTCCATCTCGATAACCACCTTCCCGCTCCATATCATAGCACGAAAAATCCCGCCTTTCCAGCCTTTTTTCACATTTGTATGCGCCCCTGCGCAACAAAATCCGCTCCCGCGCATAGGATAATAACAGCATACGAAAAAGGAGAAAAACATATGTATCCATACAACGTAAAAACGCAGCCGAGCGGCGGCAGGCTGCGCGCAAGAAATCAGCAAAACGCAGCCCCGCTTTCCTCAGACCGCCGCCTGCGGGAGTTGCTTGCACTGGCGCAGCAGGAATCGGCAAAAACGGAGCAGAAATACGAGACTCTCTGCGACAAGGAGGAGCTTTCCGGTGCGGAGGATATCCTGCACACCATGCAGATGGACGAGAAGAAGCATCAGCGTATCCTGCAGGACGCTGTTTTCCTGATCTTCGGGGAGGGCACGGCGGATGCGCCGACGCTCATCATCGAAACGGAGGAAACGAGCGATGCGGAGGATGCGGCAGAGGCGGAAAATACGGAAAATATGCTGGAAAACCTGCTGCTGGCGGAAATGGACGAGGTGAGCTTTTACCGCGATCTGCTTTTTTCCATGGAGGACGCGGATTTGTGGGGCTTTTTCTTCGAAATCGTGACGAATAAGCAGAATCACTGCGCCGCGCTGAATCATCTGTATGCAAAATACTTTTGCAAAGGCATTGTGGAAGGGTGCTGATTCGTGGTATCATGGGGTATCAAGATAAGAAAGGATGATACCCATGAGCGATTGTATTTTTTGCAAGATCATAGCAGGCGAGATCCCCTCTGCGACCATATACGAAAACGAGGAATGCAAGGTCATTCTGGACCGCTTCCCCGCGGCGGAGGGGCATATGCTGATCCTGCCCAAGAACCACACGCCGAATCTCTTTGAGATCGACCCGGAGCAGGCGGGCAGATTATTCACGCTGGCGGCGAAGATTGCGCGGGAGGTAAAGGAGGAGCTCGGGCTGGAGCACATGAACGTACTGCAGAACAACGGCACGGTTGCCGGGCAGACGGTATTCCATTTCCACATCCATCTGATCCCCCGCCGGGAAGGCGACGGCATCAGGATGGGCTGGCAGCCCATGGAGCTGACCGACGAGCAGATCGCGGCGATGCAGGCACGGCTGGCGAATGTGCTGAAGGGCTAAAGAGCGTAAAGACCGTGGGGCTCTACCCCACTGCCCCGCAAGGGGAGTTCCTCCCCTTGACCCCATTTGCGCAGAGGCATACGCCCCTGCGGAGGGACAAAATTAAATATGAGGGCAAAAATATCACTTAAAACCTTGGGGCGTCGCCCCACACCCCACAAGGGGTGGTCAAAGCATCCTCCCTTCGGGAGGACGGCTTCGCCGCCGCCTTATCTTGGCGGTGCTCATATCAGCCCCCTTGACCCCGTTTGCGCAGGAGTGTCTGCTCCTGCGATGGGACAAAACCAAAATATTTTGGCAAAAAATACCGCTTGTGAAAGAGAATTTGTGTATTCCAATTCACAAGCGGTTTTTCTATTTTATTCCAACCCTGTTCCCGCAAACGCATGCATATGCGTTTGCCTAATGGGTCAAGGGGCGTGCCCCTTGTGGGGGAGTTGGGGGCAAAGCCCCCAAGGTCTTCAGGTCTTAAGCTAATACCTCTCAATATCAATGATCTCCGCCTCGTAGCCGTACTTCAGCGCCTTCTGGCAGATATATCGGAAGGTGTCCGTGCTGTCGCTGAGGTAAAATTGCTTCAAGCCCGGCTGCCCTGTCTCGTTCAGTAGGCCGTGCTCCCGCAAAAACGCCATCATGTGCTGCGCCGTCGCCTTCGCGGGGTCAACCAGCCGGATCTCCTCCCCGACCGTCGTGCCGATGCAGCGCTTGAGCAGGGGATAATGCGTACAGCCCAGCACCAGCGAGTCGATCCCCAGCTCCACCAGCTCCGTCAGGTATCGCTTCGCCGCCTGATGCGCCACCTCGTTGTCCGTCCAACCTTCCTCCGCCAGCGGCACAAAAAGCGGACACGCCTTCGAAAAGATCCGGATCTCCGCGTCCCGCTCCCGCAGCATCCGCTCATACGCCCCGGAACGCACCGTTCCCGCAGTTCCGATCACGCCGACGCGCTTGTTCTTCGTCGAGCGCAGCGCCTCCTCCACGCCGGGCACGACCACCCCGAACAGCGGGATGTCAAATGTCTCCCGCAGGGCATCCAGACTGTTGGAGCTGGCGGTATTGCAGGCAACAATGATCGCCTTCACGTCCTTCGAACGCAGAAAACGCACGTTCTGCTTGGAATATTTCGTCACCGCCTCCTTGGACTTCGTCCCGTAGGGCACGCGCGCCGTATCGCCAAAGTAAACGATATTCTCATGCGGCAGCACCTTCATGATCTGCTTAACCACCGTCAGCCCGCCGACGCCCGAATCAAATACACCGATTGGTCTTGTATCCATAGCCCTTCTCCTTATCCCCGGATGCCCGTATCTCTGGCGAATGCCAGTTCGATAAAGCGATCCATCAGCTCCGCATTCGAAATGCCCGCCTGCTCCCACAGCATCGGATACATGCTGATGGGCGTGAAGCCCGGCATGGTATTCAGCTCATTAAAGAGCACCCTGCCCGTTTCTTTCTCCACGAAGAAATCCACCCGCGCCAGACCGCTGCCGTCCACCGCCGTAAAAATACGCTTGGCGATGCGGCGGATTTCCTCGGTCGTTTTCTCGTCCAGATCGGCGGGGATGACCGTGCGGGATTCGCTGTTGTTGTATTTCGCATCGTAATCGTAGAATTCCGCCGCGGCGAGGATCTCGCCCACGCCGCTGACCATCGGCTCTTCGTTGCCCAAAACGGCGCATTCGATCTCCCGCCCCGTGATCGCTTCCTCTACGATAATCTTCTTGTCATACTGCGCCGCAAGGGCGAGTGCCGCCGCAAGCTGTTCGCGTGTTTTCGCCTTGGAGATGCCCACGGACGAACCGGCGTTCGATGGCTTGACAAAGCAGGGATAGCCCAGCTTTTTCTCCACCTGATTCATGATTTTTTCCTTGCTCTTTTCCATCTCCGCCTTATGGAACCAGAGATATTTCGCCTGCGGGATGCGCACGGATTTTGCGATCAGCTTGGTATAGACCTTATCCATGGAAACGGCGGATGCCAGCACGCCGCAGCCCACATAGGGGATCTGCGCCAGCTCCAGCAGACCCTGTATGGTGCCGTCCTCGCCCCATGCGCCATGCAGCACGGGGATCACCACGTCGATGGGAATCTCCTTCACGCGGTCATTGACGATCTTCAGAAGCGCCTTTTTGGACGCATCGGGGGAAAGGCAGACGGGCGTGCTATATTTTTCCCATTCGCCGGTGCCGACATGCTCCACGGGGCCGCTATAGATGAGCCATTCGCCTTTCTTTGTGATCCCGACCGCGAACACCTGATATTTTTCGCGATCCAGCGCATTCAGCATCAGCATTGCGGAGGTGCGGGAAACCTCATGCTCCGAGGACTGCCCTCCAAAAATCACGGCGACTGTTTTTTTATGATACATAGACACCTTCCTCTCCCAGACGGCTTTGCTGTGGCTCAGCCATTTTTTGCATTTACATCCTATTATATGCACTTTTGCGCAGAAACACAATAAAAATATGAATACCTTGGGGGGCTTTGCCCCCAATACCCCCACAAGGGCTTCCGCCCTTGACCCGGTTGCGCAGGAGCGTACGCTCCTGCGGAGGGCAGAAATCAAATATTTGGCAAAAAAATACCGCTTGTGCAAAGGGGAAGATTACGAATCCCGATTCACAAGCGGTATTTCCATTTCATTTCAATTTGTTCCTTCGCAGGGGCGTATGCCTCTGCGCAAATGGGTTCCAAGGGAGGAACTCCCTTGGTGGGAGTTTGAGGGCAAAGCCCTC
>CAVGZD010000096.1:0-5279 GCA_963633805.1 Lachnospiraceae bacterium
ATGCCTCTTCGAAACTGGGGACAGGTTTATGGTGAGTTGAGTATCATGTACGAGGGACGACTGCCCGAGTAGAAGATTTAAAGTTTGTTTTACAGGCGAAATTTTTCGCCTGCTCTTGACATGCTTAAATCAACACTGTTATAAATAAAGCAAGGGCTGAATGCTCATGCAAGAACATTCAGCCTAATCAGCATCATAGAAGATCACATTTACAGACTTTTATTCACACACTCAAAAGGCAGGGAAAAACCTGCCTTTTTCTTTTTTTGAAAATTTTGCCATTCTTGATGCAGTTTTTTGCCATTTTTGATGCCGCCTTACACCCATTGCGATGGGTTTTATCGCAGGAGAGGGCGCAATGCCCATCATTTTTACAAAAAAATTCCCCTATGCGCGGTGAGTGGTCGCAGAGGGGATATTTTTTATTCTTTTTTTGATTCCATTTTTTCCCAGTATTTCAGCTTCGGCAGTTCTGCCAGCAAATAGGCGCGCACCTGCTCCGGTGGCCATGTCTCGCTCGCCATATGCCCCACGCAGCAGTCGATCAGGGTATTCAGATCGGTATAGGCGAATTTGCCATCGGCATAGCACCATTGGCAATATTCCTCGTTCAGCTCGCTGCTCGGCTCACGGCTGAGGATCGCGTCCTCCAGCGGCATCCCGCAGCATTGGCAGATCAGCTTGCGCGGCGTGCCGAGCAGCGTATTGATGGATACGTCGAACAGGCGCGAGAGCAGCTTCAGCGTTTCCGTGTTCGGCACAGTCTCCCCATTTTCCCAGCGCGAAACCGCCTGCCGCGTGACGAATACCTTCTCCGCAAGCTCCTCCTGCGAATAGCCCTGCTTCGTGCGCAGCTCCAAAATCATATCCTTTGTTTCCATGAAATCCCCTCCCTTGCGTTTTATCTTTTCTTCGAGGATAACAGCTTTGGCGAACTTTGGCAAGCAACCGCGCGTTGCGCCGGGCGATCGAGCGACAGCAGCCGCACCGCGCCATGATCGATGCCAAAAGCCCCCAGCGGTGCAGTCAGCAATATGGAAAGCACGGCGATGCTCAGCACGATCTCGCCGCAGGGCAGTCCCTGCGACAGCGGCACGGAGCAGATCGCCGCCTGTACGGTCGCTTTCGGCAGATAGGCGATGACGCAGAACAGACGCTCCCGCTTGTTCAGTGGCGTGGCAAGCAGGCAGAGCAGCACGCCGACCGTCCGAAACAGCAGCGCAAGCAAAATCAACAGTACGGCGGCAAAGCCCGCATGCAGGGTATAGCGGATATCCACCGTCGCCCCGACCGGCACAAATAATATCAGTTCGGCGGCAAGCCAGAGCTTCCCGAATTTTTCCGAAAGCCGCTCCGTTACAAGCGAAGGACTTTTCAGCCGCAGGACGCAAGCCATGCTGACCACGGCAAGCAGCCCCGAAACGGATACATAAGCCGCCGCCCACGATTCGATCGCAAGCAGCAGGAAGGACGCGCCCAGAAGGAGGATCAGCTTGCGGCTGCTGCGGATGGGGCGATTCTGCGCATATGCTGCTTCGAACAGGCGCGAGAGCAGACCGCTGCAGACTGCCCCCAGCGCGATGCCCAGCAGGATGGAGAGCGGAATATCGGCAAATTGCAGCAGTCGGACGCCTTCGCCCTGCGCGAATGAGGATGGCGGGCAGATGCAGCCGATCGAAAAGGGCAGCCAGAGCCATGCCGAGCAGAAAATAAATGCCAGTGACGTTAACATAAAAAATCCTCCTTTTCCGGAAAGTCATTCTCGCAATCTGCAAGCCCTGTTTTGCGTATCATTCGCCCCGCGATCGGTCTGGGGGCTGATCCTCCACAAAATGCAGCTTACATCTCGTAAAAAGCACTTCGGCGTGCGCCCTTACGGAACGCAAAAAAAGCCGACAAGCTCTGCGCATATCATGCAGAGGTCATCAGCCTGATCAATTCGGCGGTTTCGCTTCGCGCGGGAGAACCTCATTCCCTACCGTCTGTCATACTGTTTTTTTCGGGGGATTGCAAGGGCTTTTTTGCGGCGATGGCAAAAAGGCGGGAAGGGCAGACATTCCTCTCGCGCATGATCCGCCCTGCAATCTTTCCGCAAAGGTAATCTGCATTTCCTAAAAGCATTTTTCGGAAACACCCTTCTGCATATCAAGCATTCTCGCCTTTTCGGGCGGCGATGGCGTCGGTCAGCGCCGCAAATTCCGCAAGTCCCAGCTTTTCGCCGCGGATGCGCTCGTCCCAGCCCAGAGTGCGGAGAATTTCGCTCAGCTCCTCCTTGGAAAGCCCCAGCCCACCCTGATTGAACAGGCTGTTGAGCAGGGTTTTTCTGCGCTGCCCGAAGGCGCATTTGACGAGATGGAAAAACAGCGCTTCGTCTGTTGCGGCGACCTTCCGCGTGGGCAGCACCCGCAGCGTGATCACTGCCGAGGCTACCTTGGGGCGCGGCATGAAGCAGGAGGGCTGCACAATCATGTCCAGATGCGCATCGCAATAATACTGCACGGCAACGGACAACGCGCCGTATTCCTTCTCACCGGGGGCGGCTTGCATCCGCTCCGCGACCTCCTTTTGCACCATCACGGTGATGCTTTCCACATGGCGCTCCTTTTCCAGCAGGTCCATGAGGATGGGGGTGGTGATGTAATAGGGTAGGTTGGCGACGACCTTGATGGCTCTGCCGTCGTTTTTCTCGCGGATGATGGCGTCGATGTCCGTCTTGAGGATGTCCTGATTGAGAATTTCCACGTTGTCGTAATCCGCAAGGGTCTGCTGAAGGATGGGGATCAGGGTGCTGTCGATTTCCACGGCGATGACGCGGTGCGCGCGCTCTGCCAGAACCTGCGTCAGAGAGCCGATGCCCGGTCCGATCTCCAGCACGCAGTCCTCGCTCGTCACGCCGGCGCAGTCCGCAATGCGGTCGAGAATATTGGAGTCGATCAGGAAATTCTGCCCGAAATTTTTCTTGAAGGCGAAGCGGTTGGCTTCGATGATCTGTTTTGTCCTGCTTGGGGTCGAAATGCGTTCTGCCATGCTGCTGCCTCCTTAGAAAATATTGCCCAATACGCCGTAGCTGAGTATGGATACGATTAGCCCCGCCGTCAGCACGCCAAGGCAGATGAAGAAGAAGGATTTTTTCGGATCCATGTTCAAAAGTGCGCTGATGAGCGCGCCCATCCATGCACCCGTGCCGGGCAAGGGGATCGCCACGAACAAAAATACGCCCCAATAGGCATATTTGCGAATCTGCTCGCTCTTGGAATCCGCCTTGCGTTCGCACCATTCGACCACGCCGCGCAGGGGCGTTTTCCGCAGCAGATCAAAAATTACGCGGATGAACAGCAGGATGAAGGGAATCGGCACAAGATTGCCGATATAAGCAATCACAAAGGCGGGCAGCCAGTCCATCCCCAGCGCAAAGCCCGCGATGATGCCGCCGCGCAGCTCCAGGATCGGCATGAGGGAGACGATGAAAACGATCAGCTCCTTGGGGATGCCGCCCTGTAGATTTGTTACAAACCAGTTTGTTAGGGTCTCTGCCAAATGAATCTCCTCCGATGCTGCCTTCGGTGGGGCGATACACGCTTCTTCCATCGAAAGCAAAAGTATAGTATAACCATATTATTATACAGGATAGATATGCAGGGTACAAGAGGAAAATGGGATAGGATGCGGCGGAGGGGAAGAGTTTTTCTCATGTAAGTTGACAGATTCCATCCGTTCTGCTAATATAATAGAAAAGGATTGCCGTTCTCGGGAAGGCGGCTAGTCCCAAAAACTGAGTTTCTGACCGTCTAACGTTTGTTAGGCGGTCAATTTTTATCTATCCCTGTGTAAGAACAGGGCGATAATGGCTACAACAAGTACACCGATATCTATCGAAAATCGAATGTAATCGTGATATGTAAGATACATATAGCCTCACCCCCTTTTCAGAGAGTGACCAACCGCCAAACGGCAATCCTTGAGTCGCCAAGGCGACTGCTTTCATTCTACCATAAATTCCATTTTCCTATAAGTGCATAAAAGCCCTCTAGAGATTGAGATTTGTGGGTGGCTTGCCAGAATCGGAAAACTGGGGTAAAATAAAAGAGCCGCCATGCGCGGCTAAGGATTGCCGTTTGGCGGCCAGTCACTCTCCGGTAAAGGAGGTGGCGCATATGTATGTTACATACTCTGATTTCATTCAGTTGGGTATGCTCATCATTATGCTTATCTCCCTGTATCAAGACAGGGATTGATAAAAAATTGACCGCCTAACAGAAGTTAGACGGTCTTCATCCATAACTTCGGACTGACCGCCCTTCCAAAAGCGGCAATCCTTTTTTATTATATTAGCAGAACGCACAGCTTTTGTCAACTTATGTGCAAAAAATCCCCGCAGCGCCTCCCTTCCGGGAATGCGCTTACACTTTATCTCCCAAATGCGGCTTTTTCCTTACTATCCCTTGACAGAACGCCGAAAAATATAGTACAATTCTTCTCATCAAGACAAAAGCTGAGAAAAGGAAAGTAAGCCGCCCGCCATGCCGCAGAGAGCCTCGTTTGCTGGAAAGAGGTGCAGGAGCAGCCGCTGAAGATGGCCTTGGAGCTTCGCACCGAATGCGCCGTGCGCACTAGGCTGCGACGGGTTCACCCGTTAGCGTGAATCGGTATGCGATACCGAAAGAGGTTTTTTTCGCGAGGAAAAAACGAAGTTAGGTGGTAACACGGCAGATGAGTCCGTCCTTTCATGGGGCGGGCTTTTTTATTACACCGAAAAGGAGAGATTTTTGTGGCAAAAGAAAAATTTTATATCACCACACCCATTTATTATCCCAGCGATAAGCTGCACATCGGTCATTCCTACTGCACCGTGGCAACGGACACGATGGCGCGTTACAAAAGACTGCGCGGCTATGACGTCATGTTCCTGACGGGGACGGACGAGCATGGGCAGAAGATCGAGCGTATCGCAACAAGTCAGGGCATGACTCCCAAGGAATATACGGACAAGGTCGTTGTCGGCATCAAGGAGCTTTGGAAGCTGATGGAGATTTCCTACGACCGCTTTATCCGCACGACGGATGACTACCATGTGAAGGCGGTACAGAAGATCTTCAAGCAGCTCTACGATCAGGGCGACATCTACAAATCCTCCTATGAAGGCTGGTACTGTACGCCCTGCGAATCCTTCTTCACGGAAACGCAGCTCAAGGACGGCAAATGCCCCGACTGCGGCAGAGATGTGGAGCTTCTGAAGGAGGAGAGCTATTTCTTCCGTCTTTCCCAGTATGGCGACAGGA
>CAVGZD010000097.1:0-5106 GCA_963633805.1 Lachnospiraceae bacterium
AAGGATGCCTGCGGGAGATTTCCTTGTATCCGCAGTCTTTCCGCTATTTCAGCTCCTGTATGTTTTCTTATCGGGACACACCTAAGAGCGTCGTCCCGATTTCGTCCCGATTTGCCAAACGCTCTTGCAATCCGCATCGATCCGTGCTATAATCCCCCCATAATTGAACATGAGATCTTCAGGGCAGGGTGCAAGTCCCTACCGGCGGTAGAGCCCGCGAGCCGCAAGGCATGATTCGGTGAAAGTCCGAAGCCGACAGTATAGTCTGGATGGAAGAAGATTGAGGCGTAAAGCTGCGCCCGGATGAGGGCGTTTTTGGAAGGTACTTTTTGTGGGATGGATGCTTTGCAGAGCATCGATTTCGAATGAGAAAAACCTTGTAGATCCTTGCAAAATAGAGATCTACGAGGTTTCAGATGGAGAATGTCTGTTTTCTTATTCGGAGCATCGCTGACAGCTTTGCTTGTTGCGTCTGCCGATCGCGAGAGAGATCACACGCAATCGCAAAAATATCTTTTCAGAAACGCTAAAACAGAAGAACGGAAGATAAAAAAGATAAGGTTCGGAGGATATCCATTCGAGATTTCCCCGTCCCCTTCCCGCTCCGCTCTGTTCCCCTTCGGGAGAATGCACGGATGATTTGCCTATAAAACTGCTCTGGGATGTTGTTGCATTCCGGAGCTTTTTTTCACAAGTTCGCTTGTGTTTATTTGCCTTGCCCTGAACCTTAGGTTCGGGGCTTTTTCTTTTGGAGGTGACGAGATGAATGACAGGGATTATATGCGCATCGCATTGCAGCTTGCGGAAAAGGGTCGCGGATGGACGAATCCAAATCCGATGGTGGGCGCGGTGATCGTAAAGGATGGGCGCATCATCGGGCAGGGCTGGCATGAAAGATACGGTCAGCCCCATGCGGAGCGAAACGCGCTGGCAGCCTGCACGGCTGACCCCCGCGGCGCGACGCTGTATGCGACCTTAGAGCCATGCTGCCATCACGGAAAGCAGCCGCCCTGCGTGGATGCCATTCTGGCGGCGGGCATTCGGCGGGTGGTCGTAGGCTCTGCCGATCCGAATCCGCTGGTTTCCGGCAAGGGCATCGCCCTTTTACGCTCCCACGGGATCGAGGTCAGTGAAAACGTTCTGCGAGAGGAATGCGACCGCCTGAACAGGATATTTTTCCACTATATCACAACAAAACGCCCCTTCGTACTGATGAAATACGCCATGACGATGGACGGGAAAATTGCGGCATATACCGGTCATTCCAAATGGATCACGGGCGAGGCAGCAAGGGCGCATGTGCAGCAGCTACGCCATCAGTACAGCGGAATCATGGTGGGCCTCGGCACGATACTGGCGGATGATCCCCTGCTGACCTGCCGCATGGAGGGCGGGAAAAATCCCATCCGCATCATCTGCGACAGCCATTTGCGGACGCCCTTGCAAGCGCAGGTCGTCCGGACGGCAAAGGAAGCCCCCACCCTTCTTGCGACCTACTGCGCCGACCCCGCGCGGCATGCAGCCTATACGCAGGCTGGCTGCCGGGTGCTTTGCATCGCAGAAAAGGACGGGCACATCGACCTTGTGCAGCTGATGGAGCGGCTGGGGCAGGAGCAAATCGACAGCATTCTGCTGGAAGGCGGCGGCACGCTGAACTGGACGGCGCTGGAAAGTGGCATTGTGCAGCAGGTGCAGGCATACATCGCCCCGAAGCTGCTCGGCGGAAGTGCGGCGAAAACGCCCGTAGAGGGCGACGGTGTTCCCCATCCGAATGCCGCCTTTTCCTTGAAAAACAGCCGCTTGCTTCGGCTGGGCGAGGATCTTTTGATCGAAAGCGAGGTGACGTACCCTTGTTCACAGGAATCATAGAGGAAGTCGGAACGATCAAGCAGATCGCGCGCGGCGCACACTCCGCTACGCTGACGATCCGGGCGCAGACGGTTTTGGAAGAAACAAAAATCGGCGACAGCATCGCTGTAAACGGCATCTGCCTGACGGTCACAAGGCTTTTTCCTGACGGCTTTTCCGCAGACGTCATGCATGAAACGCTGGATCGCTCCGCCCTCACGCAGCTGAGCATCGGCTCTGCCGTCAATCTGGAACGCGCCATGCCTGCCAACGGTCGCTTCGGCGGGCATATCGTATCCGGTCATGTGGACGGCATCGGGCATATCGCCCAAATTCAGCAGGATGATACGGCAATATGGTACACCATCCACGCCGCCCCCGCGCTCCTGCGCTATGTGGTGGAGAAAGGCTCTATCACGATAGACGGCGTCAGCCTGACCGTGGCAGCGCTTGACCACAAAGGCTTTTCCGTATCCACCATCCCGCACACCGTCAGCCAAACCAATCTGCAGCAGCGGCGCAAGGGAGATGCGGTCAATCTGGAAACGGATATCATCGGAAAATACATAGAACGACTGCTGCATCCGCCGCAGGAGGAAGAAAAAAACGCGATCACAAGAGAAATGCTGATAAAATACGGATTTTAGAGGAGGGATCAGGCATGAAATTTCATACCATTGCAGAGGCTCTGGAGGATCTGAGACAAGGCAAAATCATTTTGGTGACGGACGATCCGGAGCGCGAGAACGAAGGCGATCTCATCTGCGCCGCTGAATTTGCTACGACCGAAAACATCAACTTTATGGCGACCCACGGCAAGGGGCTGATCTGCATGCCCATGTCCGAAGCATTTGTGCAGAAGCTGAAATTCCCGCAGATGGTGCAGCATAACACGGATAACCACGAAACGGCGTTTACCGTATCCATCGACCATATCTCCACCACAACCGGGATCTCCGCCGCCGAACGCTCGGTGACGGCGCTGGCTTGCGTGGATGAGAACGCAAAGGCAGAGGATTTCCGCAGACCGGGGCATATGTTCCCGCTTCTGGCGAAGAAAAACGGCGTATTGGAGCGGAACGGACACACAGAAGCAACGGTGGATCTATGCCGACTGGCAGGGCTGAAGGAATGCGGTCTGTGCTGCGAGATCATGCGCGAGGACGGCACGATGATGCGCACCCCGGAGCTGGCAGAGCTGGCGGAACGCTTCCAGATCAAGTTCATCACCATCCGGGATTTGCAGGAATATCGCAAATGCCATGAAAAGCTGGTCGATGCCACAGCGGCGGTGAATATGCCGACAAAATACGGCGATTTCAAGGCATATGGCTTCGTCAGCCGCCTGAATGGAGAGCATCATATTGCGCTGGTCAAGGGCGAGATCGGCGATGGCAGGGATGTGCTGTGCCGCGTGCATTCCGAATGCCTGACGGGAGATACCTTCGGCTCTCTGCGCTGCGATTGCGGGCAGCAGCTTGCCGCCGCCATGACGCAGATCGAAAAGGAGGGGCGCGGCATCCTGCTCTATATGCGGCAGGAGGGGCGCGGCATCGGTCTGATCAATAAGCTGCGTGCCTATGCCCTGCAGGAACAGGGTCTGGATACGCTGGAAGCCAATCTCGCGCTGGGCTTTCACGGGGATGAGCGGGAATACTTCCTCGGCGCACAGATTCTGCGGGAGCTTGGCGTCAAAAGTCTGCGCCTTTTGACGAATAATCCGGACAAGGTCTATCAGCTTTCGGAGTTCGGTCTGGAAATCTCCGAGCGCGTCCCCATCCGGATGGACGCTACGCCCTATGACCTGTTCTATTTGCAAACGAAGCAGGCGCGCATGGGGCATCTCCTGCAATATTGACGAAAAAGAAAGGATGAAATGGCATGAAAACCTTTGAGGGAAAACTGATCTCGAAAAATAGCCGGGTGGGCATCGTTGCCGCCCGCTTCAATGAATTTATCACCGCAAAGCTACTGGATGGCGCGATGGATGGACTTTTGCGGCATGATGTGCGTCAGGAGGATGTTCATGTTGCGTGGGTGCCGGGGGCTTTTGAAATTCCGCTGATCGCATCCAAAATGGCAAAGAGCGGAAAGTATGACGCCGTGATCTGCCTTGGCGCAGTCATCCGCGGCTCCACCAGCCATTATGATTACGTCTGCAATGAGGTGTCAAAGGGTATTGCCGCTGTGTCTCTGGAAAGCGGCGTTCCCGTTCTCTTTGGCGTCCTGACGACGGAAAATATCGAGCAAGCCATAGAGCGGGCAGGCACAAAGGCTGGCAATAAGGGCTATGACTGTGCCGTCAGCGCGATTGAGATGGTCAATCTGCTCCGCGAGATGGATGCGGAATAAACGACATGATTATCATTCAATCCAGAGAAGCGGCGCTGGAGGAGCGGATACTTGCGATTCTGAAACGGGAACGGATCCATGCGGAGCAGCTTTCCTTCCGCTCACAGGACACGCTGACCTTCGCCGAGCTAACGATAGACGGCAGGATGCAGCAGGTCTTCCTGCGCGGGGTGAGGCTTCCGCTGACGCGAATCGAATTCGACCTGCTTTTCTTCCTTGCCTGCAACGCGGGGAATGTGCTTTCCAAGGAGGAATTATTCTGCGCCGTATGGGGGCATGACAGCGAGGATACGCGGAAGGTCGTTGCCAACACCATATCCAATCTACGCAAGAAGCTTGGCGCGGATGATGGCACGCGCTATATCCATACCATGCGGGGAGGGTACCTCTTTGCTGTGGGTTAAAAACTTGGGGCTTTGCCCAAAACTCCACAAGACCTTGGGGGCTTCGCCCCCAATACCCCCACAAGGGGACGCCGTCCCCTTGACCTCGTTATGGCAAACGCATATGCATGCGTTTGCGGGGGCAAAGCCGGGATAAATACAGAAAACCGCTTGTGAATTGGGATACACGATTTCCCCTTTTCGCAAGCGGTGATTTTTTTCCAAAATATTCTGTTTTAACAACTCTCTGCAAAGAATGCCGAAAAATCAGCGAAAACCAGCGATTTATTTTTCTGCATACACCAATTTCTACACCAGCTTCAGTTTCTGCTCTATCAATTCCATTTCCCTAGCTTTATGATCCTCTGTGACATAGAAACAGTCCTTGCGGCGAGAAACATTCGAATTTCCTCATCTTTCAGCCGATCACCCCGGATCGCCCAGAGCCGATTGAGCCGCGCCACATCGTCCAGCGTCCAATCCTGCGGCTCCTGCAGGCGCAAAAAGCGCAGGGGAAAACGAA
>CAVGZD010000098.1:0-1837 GCA_963633805.1 Lachnospiraceae bacterium
CTTTGGCGGCAGGAGGGGGCATGGGTAGGCGCGGTCTTTCAGCGCCCTGCGAGCAGCCCCTCCAGCACTCTGCCGTGCTTCTCCTCCTCGGCGGCTCTGGTCAGCCGCTCCTGCATGGCGGGAGAAACGCAGCTTCTGCGTCGATTATAATAGCCATTGACCAGCCGCAGGAATTTTTCCGGATAAAGCAGCATGCCCCGCAGTATCGTCCGCTCGCTTTGCCCAAGCGGCATCGATTTTTCATAGGCGGCAAGCATGCGCTCCGCTCCTGCCGCGCTGCCGTCCGTTTTTTTCATGTAACGCCTGAGATAGCCCGCCAGATCCGACAGGGGCAGCTCCGCGCCGCATTTATCGAAGCTGCTGATAAATAATTCCCCCGCATCGGTCAGGCGCAGGCTCTCGCCCTTATAGGCATGATGGCAGAACGCCCCCTCTTTTTCCGCCCGGTCGACCGCATCGGCATAGCCGCCCTGCGAAAGAAGGGCGATGGCATCGCTTGTCTGCGCCATGAATTGCTCATAATAGCGCAGCAGGAGCAGGTCGATGGCGTCATAGCCGCGCCGCTTCTCCTTGCGATGGCGCAGCTTCGCCAGCTCCGACTGCCGCTTGGCATAGAGCCTTGGCAGACGATCCCGCTCCCAATGCGCCGCGTCCGTGCGCAGTCCCCTCGCCGCCAGATGCATCTGCCCCAGCGTGCGCGCGCCGCGGATGAAGCTCTCCGCCGTATCCTCCCCTAAGGTCTGCGCGGGGGTAGGATCCTCCAGACTGTAGAGCGTCCCATCCCGATAGTAAAACGGCTCGCCGTCCACTGCGCAGGAAAAGCGACCGATGCTGGTAAAGCCGTTTTTGCGCAGCTGCTCCTTCACCGCATAGGCAAAGCGCAGATTTTCCATATTTCCTCTGGGCTTTTTCAGCTCGCGCAGCCCCTGATCCGTGCGGCAGACCAGCCCTGTGCGGGTGCGCGTGCCGCCGCGGAATTTCAGCCCGTAGCCTTCCCATAATATTTTTTCGTATAACTCCTCCATGACCATTCCCCCTGCTGTTTTGCGGCAAAATTGCGCCCTAAAATATTCTATGGGATAGGCATGGAGTTTAGACCGAAAAAAGGTTCTTAGCCGATGAAGAACTGCGTCCAGCCGTTTTCGCTGTAGCCTACGCCGATGGCAGTGAAGTTCTCACCAAGGATATTGGCACGATGACCCTCGGAGTTCATCCAATCCTGCATGACCGCTTCGGGAGAACGCTGCCCCATGGCGATATTCTCACCCGCCGTACGGTAGGAGATGCCTGCCTCCTGCAGAGCCGTAAAGCAGCTTCTGCCGTCGGGGCGAGTATGGCTGAAGGAGGTATGGATCTCCTCTGCGCGTACCTGTGCCGCCACTGTCGCCTTTGCGTCCACCTTCAGCGCAGACAGCCCTGCCTTTGCGCGCTCCTGATTCACCAGATCGACTACCTGCTGTGCGTAATCGGAGATGGATGTGTCCTCATCGGGCGTTTCATCGGGCTGAGAGGGCTGCTCCGGCTGAGAGGGCAGATCAGGCAGTGTCGGCAGGTCGGGCAGTGTGGGCAGCTCCGGTAAATCGGGCAGCTCCGGCAGATCGGGGATGGAGGGCTGCTCCGGGATGGAGGGCTGCTCCGGGATGGAGGGGATCGTCGGCAGAGTTACGCCGGGCAGGCATTCCGCCAGCTTCTTCTGCAGAGCCTCCTTCCATGCATCGTCCTCGCAGGTCAGGCTCTGCAGGATGTCCTTGCTCTTCAGGATCGCCTGTACCGAAATAGGTGCTGCATATACGCCGGCAGTTGTGCCGATAGAAAGCATCGCTGCCAAAGAAAGTGC
>CAVGZD010000098.1:1989-5091 GCA_963633805.1 Lachnospiraceae bacterium
AAAGGACAAAAAGCCCGCCGTTATGCACTTTTTTGCATCTCCTGCCCGCATTGCCCCGCGCATGGCAGAATTTCCCTGTGCTTTTTGCGAAACTTTTTGACAGGGCTTTGCGTATGGCGGTATAATGGTAAGGAATGTCAAAATAGCTTATCATAATGATTAAGGATACGAAAAAATGAAGGATACTTTGGACTATACACTGACGGAGGACGGCGCGATTCTCCTTGGCGTGCGCACGGACGGGGCGGAGCTTTATCTGCCCGATGAAATCGAGGGCAAGCCGCTGATTGCCATCGGCGAACGCGCCTTTGACTCCGAGGACGGGAGGCGGCTGGAAAAAATCACCCTCCCGCCGACCATTGAGCGCATCGGGGATTACGCCTTTTACGGCTGCGACCGCCTCAAGGCGCTGCGTCTGCCGGAGAAAGTGCGCAGCATCGGCAGATACGCCTTTTATAACTGCCGCAAAATGGAAACCATCAATATCCCCCTTGCCGCAACGGATCTGAACACGGGCCTGTTTCTGAACTGCGACAGCCTGCGGACGCTCTCCTTCGGGCGATGCCGGCATATCTCCGACCTGATCTCCGGGCTGAATCACGAGCTGCATCTGACAATCGATTTCCCGCAGGAGGACGGCGAAACGAAGCGGGCGCGGCTGATTATTCCGGATTTTCAGTATGAATATATCGAGGATACCCCCGCGCGGCAGTTTCATCAGGTCAATTACGGCACGGGGCATATTTTCCGGCAGTGCATCGGCAATTCGGATATCGATTTCAGGCGGTATGACGAGATTTTCTATCTCACCAGACGCGAGGATGCCGCGGCAACGGTGCTGCTTCTGGCGATGGATCGGCTGGAATATCCCTATCGGCTGGACGCCGCCAGACGGGAGACGTATCTGGATTATATCCGGGAGCATTTCCTCTGGGCGGCGGAATATTTCCTGAATCAAAAAGAGAGCGAAAAGATACGGCTTTTCGCCGATTGGGGGCTTTTGACAGCGGAAAACACACCCGCCCTCATCGATCTTGCGCAGCGCAAGGGGCAAGCCGCCCTACTCAGCTTTCTGATGGACTATCGGCACAGGCATTTTGCGCCCGCAAAGCAAAAAAAGCAATTTGATCTATAAGGAGGGGAAGGGATGAACGAGACACATCGCCAGCTGATTGCGGTCGGGACGAATATCCTGTCCGCATCCAGAAATGAGCTGTATCTTTCCATGCGCTTTCTGGATATTGCCCTGAGCGGACTGAAATATGAAATGAACCTTTCCTCGCTTTATGTCGGCACGGATGGGGAAAAAATCCTCTTCAATCCGCGCTATCTCATCCAGCGATACCTCTCCGACCGCGTGCTGGTCAATCGGGTCTATCTACATATGGTGTTTCACTGCCTATTTCGCCACCCCTTCCATCTGAATGGGCGGGAGGAGGAGCTTTGGCATTTGGCTTGCGATATTGCGGTGGAATCCATCATTGATTTTCTGCCCGCAAAGGCGGTGCGGCTTGTCGTCTCCGATCAGCGCAGCGAGGTCTATGCCATGCTTCGCCGGGAGCTGCCCGTGCTGTCGGCGGAGGGCATTTATCGCGTGCTGGAGGAAAAGCAGCTTTCCATACAGGAGTTCGGGCGCTTGCAGCTTGCCTTTTGGGTGGACGATCACGTTTTCTGGGAGCATAAAAAGGAGGACGAGGATAAGCAGGACAGCCAAAACGACGAACAGCAGGAGGAACAGCAGAACCGGGAGGAAGAACAACGGCAGCAATTAGAGCAGAAATGGACGGAAATCGGCGAAAAAACCGAAACCAACCTCGAAACCTTCTCCAAGGATATGGGCGAGGAAGCCGGGGAGCTGCTGCAAATTCTGAAAATCGAAAATCGGGAACGCTATGATTATCGGCGCTTCCTGCAAAAATTCGTGACGCTCAAGGAAGATATCCGCAGCGATGACGATGCCTTCGATTTCATTTTCTATACCTACGGCTTGCAGCTTTACGGCAATCTGCCGCTGATCGAGGCGCTGGAATATAAGGAAGTCAAAAAGGTGGAGGAGCTTGCCATTGCCATCGATACCTCCGAATCCTGCGAGGGGGAGACTGTGCGCCGCTTTTTGGAGGAAACCTATGCCATCCTCAGCAGCAGCGAGAGCTTTTTCCGCAAGATGAATATTCATATCATCCAGTGCGACGCTAAGCTGCAGTCCGATACCAAAATCACCTCTGCGGAGGAGCTGTCGGCGTTTATGGAGCAGTTCGAGCTACGGGGCAGCGGCGGCACGGATTTTCGCCCGGTGTTCCGCTATGTGGATGAGCTGATCGAAGCAAATGCCTTTCAGAATTTGAAGGGGCTGCTGTATTTCACAGATGGATATGGCGTTTTCCCGCGCCGCAGACCGCCCTATGACACGGCGTTTCTGTTTTATCATGAGGATTATACGGATGTGAACGTGCCGCCTTGGGCGATGAAGCTGATTTTGGGCAGGGAGGATCTCAGAGAGGAAAGGAACGAACATGGACATTAAAAAAGCGAAAGACGAAATCAAAAACGCGGTGCAGTCCTATCTGACGAAGGACGCCTTCGGCGAATACGCCATCCCGACCGTGCGGCAAAGACCCGTCCTGCTGATGGGCGCGCCCGGCATCGGCAAAACCGCCATCATGGAGCAGGTCGCGCGGGAATGCGGCGTGGCGCTTGTCTCCTACAGCATCACGCATCACACCCGCCAATCCGCCATCGGTCTGCCCTTTATCAGCCATAAGAGCTACGGCGGGCAGGACTACGCCGTGACGGAATATACCATGAGCGAGATCATCGCCTCGGTTTACAATAAAATGGAGCAGACGGGCTTGAAGGAGGGCATTTTGTTCATCGATGAGATCAACTGCGCCTCGGAAACGCTCGCCCCAGCCATGCTGCAATTTTTGCAGTGCAAGACCTTCGGCGCGCATAAGGTGCCCGATGGCTGGCTGATCGCCGCCGCAGGCAATCCCCCGGAATATAACAAGAGCGTGCGCGAATTTGACGTTGTGACGCTCGATCGCGTGAAAAAAATGGATGTCGAGCCAAATTACGCCGTCTGGAAGGAATATGCCTACCGCC
>CAVGZD010000099.1:0-4942 GCA_963633805.1 Lachnospiraceae bacterium
TCATCACCCTGAGCTTTGATGACAAGGGGCTGGTATCCGGGATCAAGGGGTAAAGGCTGAAGGGCTAAGACCTTAAGACCTAAGACCTAAGACCTTGGGGACGCTGTCCCCAATACCCCTGCAAGGGGGCTTAGCCCCCTTAACCCCGGTTGGCAAACGCATATGCATGCGTTTGCAGGTGCAAAATTGGAATAAAGATACAAAACCGCTTGTGCATTGGAATATGCAATTTCCCTTTGCACAAGCGGTTTTATTTTGCCAAAGTATATTATTTTTGTCCTCCGCAGGAGCGAATGCTCCTGCACAATTGGGTTCCAAGGGGGTGACCCCCTTGGCAGGGTGTGGGACAGCGTCCCACGGTCTTAGGGGTGTTGGGGGCAAAGCCCCCAAGGTCTTGTTGATCTTTAATTCAATAGCCAGATCGTGGCATTGAGCACCGCCGCAAAGCAGCACCAGATGAGATACGGTATCTGTAGCCGCGCGGCGCAGCGGTCGATGGGCGCAAACGCCCGCATCATCGCCAAAATCAGTATAATCAGCAGCAAAAGCCACAGGAACGCGGCAAAATACCAATGCAGCCCGAAAAAAATCACGCTCCAAAAGAAATTGACCATCAGCTGCACGGCATAGATCCGTAAAGCCGCACTCCGTCCCGCCGCAGACGATTTCCAGATTCGCGCCGCGCCGACCCCCATCAGGATATACAGAATACTCCATACAATCGGGAATAGAGCAGCGGGCGGCGTGAACCACGGCTTGAGCTGCTGCTGATAATACGGCATCCCCTTTACGGTAAAAATCGCGGATAGCCCGCCGATCGCCAGCGCAATCCCCGCCGAAACGGCATACGGCAAATATTTCCTATATTTCATCTCACATCACCACTACACAATATATCCCGTCTGCGCAGAAATATGCGAAAAATCCAAAAGACCTTAAGGCCTTGGGGCGTTGCCCCAAACCCCTGACAAAGATCGTGGGACTCTGTCCCACACCCTGCGAGGGGAGTTCCTCCCCTCGACCCCGTTATGGCAAACACACATACGTGTGTTTGCAGGGGGCAGAGTTGGAGTGAGATAGAAATACCGCTTATGAATAGGAAACGCAATTCCCCTTTCACAAGCGGTAATTTTTTTCAAAATATTTGATTTATGTTCCCCACAGGAGCGGGAATCGCTCCTGCGCAATCAGGGTCAAGGGGGCTGAGCCCCCTTGCAGGGTGGTGGGACAGCGTCCCACGGTCTTAAGGTCTTGATCCTTCCTTTATCTCGGGAAGTTGATCTGAGCCTGTGCTGCTGCCAGTCTCGCGATGGGTACGCGGTAAGGGGAGCAGGATACATAGTCCAGACCGATCTGGTGGCAGAACTCAACGGAGTAAGGATCGCCGCCGTGCTCGCCGCAGATACCCAGATGGATGTCGGGGCGAACGGGCTTTGCCTTCTCAACAGCCCACTTCATCAGCAGACCAACGCCTGTTCTGTCCAGTCTTGCGGTCGGGTCAACCTCATAGATATTCTTATCGATGTAATCAGCCAGAATCTTGCCAGCGTCGTCACGGGACAGACCGTATGTCATCTGTGTCAGGTCGTTTGTACCGAAGGAGAAGAACTCTGCCTCTGTCGCAATCTGATCTGCGGTCAGAGCGGCTCTGGGGATCTCGATCATAGTACCAACGAGGTATTTCAGCTTCTTGCCCTTTGCTTCAAATACCTTTTCGGCTGTCTCCACAACGATATTCTTTACATATTTCAGCTCCTTGATCTCGCCAACCAGAGGGATCATGATCTCGGGTACGATCTCAATGCCTTCCTCAACGGAAACCTCAACAGCAGCCTCGATGATCGCCTTTGTCTGCATTCTTGCGATTTCGGGATAGCTTACAGCCAGACGGCAGCCTCTGTGACCCATCATGGGGTTGAGCTCATGCAGGCTTCTTGCTTTGATCTTCAGATCCTCAACGCTCTTGCCTGTCATTTCGGAAAGCTGCGCAAATTCTTCCTCCGTATTGGGCATGAACTCATGCAGAGGGGGGTCAAGCAGGCGGATGGTAACAGGTCTTTCCATCATTGCCTTATAGATGCCCTTGAAGTCCTCCTTCTGGAAGGGTTCGATGTCAGCCAGCGCTTTTTCTCTCTCTTCGACTGTATCGGACATGATCATCTTACGGAATTTCATGATTCTGTTTGCCTCGAAGAACATATGCTCTGTTCTAGTAAGGCCGATGCCCTCTGCGCCGAAATCAATGGCAACCTGTGCATCATGAGGGGTATCCGCATTGGTTCTTACCTTCAGGCTTCTCTTTGCATCCGCCCAAGCCATGAATGTCTCGAAATTGCCTGTGATTTCCGCCTCAACGGTGGGGATATCCTCGCCATAGATATTGCCTGTGGAGCCATCCAGAGAGATATAATCGCCCTCGCCGATGGTCCTGCCGCCCAGCGTGAATGTCTTTGCGGCTTCGTTCATCTTGATTTCCTCGCAGCCGGATACACAGCAAGTACCCATACCGCGCGCAACTACTGCTGCGTGGGAGGTCATGCCGCCGCGCACGGTCAGGATGCCCTGAGATGCAGCCATGCCTTCGATATCCTCGGGGGACGTCTCCAGACGAACGAGGATGACTCTCTCGCCGGTATCGGCAGCAGCCTTTGCGTCCTCAGCCGTGAAATATACCTTACCTGCGGCAGCGCCAGGGGATGCGGGCAGACCCTTGCCCAGAGGTTTTGCAGCCTTGAGTGCCTTCTGATCGAAAGCGGGATGCAGGAGCTGGTCGAGCTGCTTGGGCTCAACGCGCAGCAGCGCTTCATCCGTGGTGATCAGACCTTCGGCTACCATTTCAACCGCGATACGCAGAGCGGCATTTGCGGTTCTCTTGCCGTTTCTGGTTTGCAGGAAGAAGAGCTTGCCTTCCTCAATGGTGAACTCCATATCCTGCATATCCTTATAGTGATTTTCCAGTGTGTTTGCAATCTTCATGAACTGCTCATAAACTGCGGGCATATCCTCCTGCAGCTTTGCGATGGGGTTGGGTGTGCGCACGCCGGCTACTACGTCCTCGCCCTGTGCATTTACCAGATATTCGCCCAGCATTGCCTTCTCGCCCGTTGCGGCGTTTCTGGTGAAGGCTACGCCTGTACCGGAGGTATCGCCCATGTTGCCGAATACCATCATCTGTACGTTTACGGCTGTGCCCCAGCTGTAGGGAATGTCGTTCATTCTTCTGTAAACAAAGGCACGGGGGTTATCCCAGCTGCGGAATACCGCCATGGCAGCCTCAAGCAGCTGATCCTTGGGGTCCTGCGGGAATTCCTTGCCCTGATCGTCCAGATAAATCTGCTTGAAGATGGCTGTAACCTTCTTCAGATCCTCTGCGGTCAGGTCGGTATCATATTTTGCGCCGACCTCTTCCTTATACTCGTCCAGCTTTCTCTCGAATTTGGACTTGGAAACGCCGATTACCACGTCCGCAAACATCATAATGAATCTTCTGTAGGAATCGTAAGCGAATCTGGGGTTGCCGGTCTTCTTTGCCAGACCCTCTACGGAAATATCGTTCAGACCCAGATTCAGAACCGTATCCATCATGCCGGGCATGGATGCTCTCGCGCCGGAACGAACGGATACCAGCAGAGGATTTTCGGGATCGCCCAGCTTTTTGCCTGCGATCTCCTCCAGCTTCGCCAGAGCAACCTCGATCTGATCGATCATCTCGGCTGTCAGCTTTTTGCCGCCCTCATTATATTCCGTGCAGGCTTCTGTGGAAATGGTGAAGCCGTAGGGAACGGGCAGACCCAGATTCGTCATTTCAGCCAGGTTCGCACCCTTGCCGCCCAGCAGGTTCTTCATGGATGCGTTGCCTTCGCTGAACATGTAAACATATTTCTTGCTCATTGCATATTACCTCCTTGAAAGATAATGTATTGGCTTTGCGCCTGATTTATGTACCAAATGAGATGGGGAAAAGGCAAGAACTCCCCTGTTTATAGAGTACATGAAATTTACGCAATACGCAAGAGCGAGTTTGGTATTTTTGGCAGTGCGTTGCGGCGGGGAGGGGGATATCATGCGGGTGAGATCGCAGGGGTTGGAGAGGAGTGATCGAAAGGAGGGGGAGGCTGCCGGCTCGGATGTGCGGGAGGGGGGATGCGAAGGCGGCATGATATTGGCGGGGCGCACGGTTTTCGGGATTTTTGTTTTCTTATTCTGGCGCACCATCCCAGAGCGTTTCCGAAAAGTGCTTTTTACGAGACGTAAGCTGTACTTTATGGAGGATTTGCCCCAAATGAGGGGGACATAGCAACGCTATGCAGACCGATCAAGGGGTGAATCATGCGCAAAATGGGGCTTGCAGATTGTGAGAACGACTTTTCAGAAAGGCTCCGGCAAGAATATTTTCTCAGACAAAGCGCATGAGACTGCCGGGTGTCAGGCGAATACATCCAGATATTGCCCCTTGCCGTCCACGCTGTGCGCAGGGCGCGTCACAACCGTGTGCGGGCAGGACGGGGTGTGCCAATGGTTTTGATCGAAATGGGTCGTCACGGTCGTCAGCTCCTCGGCGTTTTGATTTTCCCGCGCGGGGGAGGAATGAGAGGGCTGCGCCGCCGAGGAATCATATTGCGGGGCTGAAAAATGGATAGATTGGATCATGGAAATTCCTCCTTTCAGCATTTTAAGATTTATGTTTTTTCATTCGGGCATATTTTCGCACCGCGCAGGCGAACTCCCGGCACGGGGCAAACGGAGCATACCTCTTGCCTTGCCAATGGAAAAGGCAGAGGATGATCCGAAAAACGCATTTGTAATGAGAGCACAGCACGCCTTTGGGCGAAAAACAAGCGACAAAGCAGGAGCTGCTGCATAACTTTTCGTTTTTTAAAAAAATTGAAAAAAGGGATTGACAGGAGAGTGTAGAGGTGGTATTATAACATCCGCTGATGAA
>CAVGZD010000100.1:0-4469 GCA_963633805.1 Lachnospiraceae bacterium
TTTTTCTGTCTGAGCTATTTCAGAATCCCTCTTTTCTTCGCAACCATTCATATATTCCTCCGCGGAATCTATCTTTTCTTTCAGATTTCCAAGTCTTTCCTCTTTTTCTTTTTCAAATTTATCCCTTGCTGCTTCAAGCGTTTCTTGTTCATATTTTCTGCCGCAGGTGGGGCAGGTATCGCTATTATCGAAAACAGAACCCTGCTCCCTTTCGTACGTTTCCCTGAATCCTTCCAGCTCTTTCTTTTTCAGAAAGAATTCAACATCTGCCCTCCGAATATTCTCTTCATGACATCTGATTTTTTCTTCACAATCATCTATTTGCTTTTTGATACGGGACAAAGTTCCCAGCATTTTTTCTGCTTGTTCTTTCCGAATTGCAGACATCTGCTCTTTGATCTTTTCCGTTTTCTCCATCATAGACTTGTGTTTTGCAACGCACTCATCCACGCTTCCCCTAGACTGCTCCAAGAAGTCGATTTGATCCGACAAAGCAGACTTTTCGGATTGCAATTTCTCCATATCAGCCTTGTCAGACGCATCCAATCTACGGCGCTCATAATCCAACTCAATATTAAGCCTGTCCAGCTCCACATTCTCTGCGGATAGTCTCTTTTTCAGGCTTTTCAAAACATCTTCGACCTTCTTGCCCGCCGTCATTTCGTATGCTTCGCGATACTCCATATTCCCGCTGCAGAACGTTTCCAGATTAAAACCTGAAAGGCTCTCCATTGCTTTCCGAGCATCCGCGGTAGATTTTCTCAAAGCTGACAAAAATACAGACGCATTGGAACACATTGCAACCGTATCAGCGGGAGAAATCCGGGATAAAAACTCTGTGACCTCTGCCGATTTCACGGAATCGCCGTCCAGAATATACTTCGTTTCCGTTCCGATCAGGACACCCTTGCGGTACTTTCTCTTGGTAATTTTACTGATTTCGTGTTCCATTCCATCAATATACAGCACTAGTGTCCGAACGATCTCATCCACAGGAATTTCCACCCCATTCGAATCTACCGGGCAAATGTTGTTCGGCGCAGAACCGTTTGCAAGCCGTCCCGTCATTACATCAAAATAAGCATTTAATAAGGTAGATTTCCCGCATCGATTTTTCCCGCTGATTTCTGTTTTTCCGAAAAAATCAACCGAAACATCCCTCGCGCCCATGTAGTTCTTCAAAATCATCTTTTTCAAAATAAGCTCTGGCAATTCAATCCCTCCATACATTTTTTATACACTCCGTACAACCGATTATTTCCCCGTCCTGCTCATAAAGATGTTCATAGCGATCCTCACCGCAATACGGGCAAGGCTCTCTTTCCGTCTGACAGCATCCGCAGCTGTCGCATTCAATCTTTATTCCCATCCGGCATAGGTAAGCCATTCGCATCACCGCCGAGCATCAGAATCAGTGTCTTTCTGTCCAGGTATGTGGCCGCGTTCAGGTATTGGATCGCCGCCTTTACGCGCCCGTTTAATTCCCAAAGCTCCTGCATCTGATTTTCTGGTAACAACTCTAGTTTTTCTTCCATTTCTCTTTTTCCTCCCTTTTCCGTAGACAATGCCTTCTGCCGCGTATGCCGCGCACATCATCACTGCAAAGTAAAACACCATCCTGCCGCTTGGGTCTTCCAGTATGTAAATCATGATGCAGGTCAAAGCCATTGTGATAACGAGCATCGCGATCCAGCGCAGCAGCCCCCGAATGACATAGAGCGCAGCTTCCTTCCATCCGAATTTGTTCACGCCGGAACCACCCTCTCCGATTCGTTACCCATGAACTGGTTATATCGGAAGCATTCCAGAACGCCGTTGATATTCACCAAAAATATGTGCCGGTAAAACTCCGCTATGGTTCCTTTTCTCACTTCTTTTAGAACAGCCTTTTCACCAGTGTTAATGACGTATTTCTCGATCTTGACAGCCTGTCCTTTCTTCATATGACTTAATGCTGTTCTGCGCAAAGACTCTGGACTTCTTCCAACCGGAACACCTAGCGCATATGCGTCCTGCATCATTTCTTTATTTCTCAAACTCATTCCCATTTTGCTTTTCAACCCCTTTCTTTCTCCTGCAATTCGGGCAAAGATAGCCATATCTCGTATCGCATTTGGTATCGATGTTCCATACTTCCCCGCACCGGCTGCAGACGATCAATCTTTTGTTTTTCAACCTTCCCCTTGGAAGTCCGATTGACATATAAATCACCGCCCCATAGCAATACCAGCAGCTTGAAGCATCGCCATAGCCAGCCACACAATAGAGAAGGCAAAGTACCATCTGTTTCTTTCTTGCCTTGCTTGAATGCCGTATATCCAAGACAAAATCATGTAGAGAAGTGTATTAACCAACTTCAATGTCATTCTTTCTCCTCCCGATCATCCTGCTTCCGATCCGCCATGCCTTCTACTTTCCCCAGAATATAGCCCTTGTCAAAATCGGACATTTTGGGGATAGCATCCCGCAGCTTTTCTACTACCTGTCTTTCTTTTTCGCTCATTCTCCAAGCCTCCTTTAAGAAATACGCATCTGCGCGTTGCAATCCTTGATGATCTCAGCCAGCACCGTGGGCGGCTCGTAATTTTCGATGAAGCCATGCAAATCTTCAATGTACTTGCGCTTGATGCTTTTGTACGAAGCAACGCATCCGTACTCCCGCTTGATCTGCGCATACAGATCCTGATACACCTGTGTGCGGATGCTGCCATCGTGATACGCAGGACTTTGTTTGCCGCCGAGTACATCAACGCCCTTTCTGCGAACGTGCTTCTGTACCTCGTCGATCTCACAGCCATAGAGCGGCATATTTTCCTTCAAGTCCGACACATCCTCCTTGATGCCGCTGACCGCCTGCTCCAAATCGGTGTAACCTCGCGCCAAAAGCTGAATCTGTTCGCCCGTGGTCTTTGGCACTTGATACCCACCGGTTTTTCGGATAGATGGAAGAACTTCTGATGTTACCCATTTTCGGAAGGGCTTCGCCTCTGGCTTGTCACTGCGGAGAATGACGTTGTATAAGCCGCTTTCGTTGATGACCGTCATTTCTTGCTCGCCTCCAGGGGTGTCCACTCTAACCAACCCCCTTTCATCTTCATCTAATCTGGATGCCGTATCTCTGTACTTTGAGATTCCAAGAACCCTGCATACATCCTTCAGCACCCACCAAGGCTCGCCGCCCTTCTGGATGGTTCTGACCTCATTTCCGTTGTAATTAAAAATCTGTAAATCGTTCACTGTTTCCTGTCTCCTTTCTGTGCTATAATTTCCTTATCAAATGATAAGAGGGGTGAATTTATGGCAAAATGTCCACTGAACAATTTTTCATTATGCCAAAATGATTGTGCTTGGTATCTTCCGAAATCGCAGTGCTGCTCTGTGGCAAAACTAGCAAAATTAAACAGCGTTGATGCACTTTCAGAGCTAAAAGCAATTCAGAGAAATCTTTCAAGTATCGAAGAACGAATCAATCGTTAATTCTAATCAAAGTATCTGCGATTCTGTCGATTTCTCCCGCAATACGGATTTTCATATGGACATCCTGCGTCTTTTTGCTTTCCTCTTCCAACTCTTTCATCTGTCGGAAGAGGATTTCTTTTACATCTGAATCAAATTTTCTTTCTTCCACCGTTTCACATTCCTTCCGAATTTGTGGTATAATCCCCTTAAAAAGGAGATTTCCAAATCTTGTCTTATTTCGCTCCTCAAATTCTCTGTTTCTTACACTCTTGGTATTTTGAGCGGTGTTCTTGTGGCTTATTTCATCATAAAATTAGGTCTAGGCTAATACCGTTAGCTAAAATCAGGTCTAATTTAGATGCAACAAGCCATAAACCCGTTGTCACCCCTGCCAGAAATAGCAAGCAGCATACATCGCAGATGAACTGCTCTTTTTTGTCCATCTTTTCACCCCCGTATCAACACGCCTTTTCATTCAGAAACAAATTGATAAAATAAATCTGCCCCTTTCCTGTTACCTTCGGCGTTTTGTTGATACTGGTATGTCCATCACCATGGGAAATGGTAGTTTCCTTGATTTCAAACAACTCCTTTTCCATGCTCCGCTGTGTTGGCATATTGTAGTCAGTACCTTTTCTGTTGATGAGATAGCCGTTTTCACGCATCCATGCAAACAAACGGTTCTGCCCCATATCTACGCCGTTTTGTTTCAGCAGCTTTGCCAGCTCTCCTATCAGGATAGATGTCTTTGCCACAGAGACGGAATTTGCAAAAGCAACAAGGGGCTTGTCCTGCTCGACCCTCGATTCCAGAGCCGCTCGTTTTTCTCGTTCTGCTTTCAAGTCCGTTGCCAGCTTGATGATGGTGTCGGGATCCGTCAACACTTCTTCGATTTTCTGTGGTGTCATGTATGCGCCATGCTTGCGGATGGAGGGAATGATTTCATCTGCCACCAAAGCCTGAAACTTTTCTGCCGTTTCGTTTTTGGCTTTCATCGCAAGGCGGTAGAA
>CAVGZD010000101.1:0-4417 GCA_963633805.1 Lachnospiraceae bacterium
GGCAGCATTGCGCTCGGATACCCTGACGGTGCACCGGCCGAAGCGGCAAAGAGAAAGGATGATTACATCGTTCGGGTGTGATCGGAGGAAACAGTTATGGGCAAAAAAGCAATCAACTTTATTCTGGCTTCTCTGGCAGGGACGGTGACGGTGCTGGCTCTGACGATAGCAATATACGCTACCTTCTTCCATGACTTTCTTGGGCAGTTTCTTGAGCTTTCCCCTGAAACCATTACCCTGATCTCCAGAGACCCCGTCAATGTCGGGACAATGCTGATGGCAAATGTCGCACACGGCTTTCTGATAGCGACCGTTATTCTGTGGGGTAAATTTTTCAAGCCCATACAGGGCGCGAAAGCGGCGGCAGTCATCGCCCTCCTGACAGAGATATATTTCTGCTTCTCACAGTATTCAATCATGAAGACTATGTCCATTCAGTCGGCGATCATCGACACGATCATGTGGACGCTTGTTAATTTCGTTGTAGGAGCCGTGACAGCTAAGATCCTCAGCCTGCAAAACAAACAGAACACATGAAGGATTTGTCAAAAAAGCTCGTGATCATATCAGTGGGTTCCGTCGTTGCCGCTTATGGTATCACGCTTGCTCTGTATGCTGGATTCGGTGGCGCAACGCTGGCGGTCCTGTGGCAGGGTCTCTCTGAGACGTTTCATATCAGCATCGGAGCGGCTTCCTTTGCTGTGGCGCTCGGCATGATTTTATTTGCGCTGATCTATGACAGGTCACAGATTCACATAGGAACCGTGCTCTATCAGATTATATACAGCGTCTGCGTGGATCTGTTCGCAGACTGCCATGTATACAGCAGCCATGCATGGGTCAATTTTCTCATCATGTTAGTCGGCGTGATTTTGTTTGCCGTCGGAACAGGGCTGTATGCTTCGGCATCTTTGGGGCGCGGCTCTTATGAGGCGGTTACTTTCGCTCTGGCGGAAAAGAACCGCTGGCAGGTGAAAACAGTCCGCATGGTGCTGGACGCCATCATGGTTATAATCGGTGTTCTGCTTGGCGGAAAGTTCGGAGTCTGTACGATTATCACGGTTGTCATTTCGGGACCTGTTATACAGTTCGTAAATGATAAATCGAAGTGTCTTTTTAATCTTTGAGTGGTCTCCATATAGGGGGTGCAATGCAGGGGGGTGCAATGCTGCAGAAAAAATGCCCCCCTAAACGAGAAATGCACCCCCTTGACAGCAAATCGCACCCCCTCCGAACCGCAGTTGCACCCCCTTGCACGGTTTCTATTAAAATTAGCGTTCTTAGCCAGCAAATTGACATTCAGTAGGGAATGCGTTTTATAATCAAAGGTTTTGGATACATTCTCGAAGGAAAGTATCGTTTTTTTCTCATTCGCCATGTTTTCATCCCCATTTTTGCGGTATGATACTATTCGTAGAGTGCATCGGCAAAAACGCCAAGAAACAGAGGGGAGGAAAAACACATGAAAAAAATCGCATTCCTGCTATCCCTATGCTTTTTCCCTGCCGCCCCTTCGGCGAAACCATGCAAAACGCAGAGCTGACGCATCTGCCGGAGCACAACCTCTCCGCTTATGAGATCACGCAGCAGGATTTTACACTCCCTGCCGCCGCCTGCGATCTGGTCTATTTCTCCCAGAATGACAGCCGCTGGGCTGATAAAAACTACGGCCCACAAAACCGCATCGCAACCTACAGCTGTGGGCCGACTGTCCTCGCTATGTTAGTATCCGGTTTCACGGAGCAATCTATTCAACCGGACGAGATGGCTGAGTGGTGCTATGAAAACGGCTTTTTCTCGCAAAACAGCGGCTCCTATCACTCCATCATCCCCAACTGCGCACGCTTGGGGGCTGGATGTCAAAAGCCTGAGCGACCGCAGCTATCACGGCATCACGCGGGAGCTATATTCCGGCAGGCTGGTCATCCTGCTGATGGGCAAGGGTCACTTTACGGACAGCGGGCACTTTATCATCCTGCGAAACGTCACGCTGGAGGGCGATTTCCTCATCGCCGATCCGAACAGCCGCGAAAACAGCCTGCTCTCTTGGGAGCCTGAGCTCATCCTCAGCGAAATCAAGGGCAGCTACGACGCCGACGGTCCCGCATGGAGCATCGGCGCAATAAGGAAGCCCTGACAAATTCGGCAACATGCCCAAAGGGTGCGCCGAATCCGTCGGGGCTTGTATTTTTTACTGATTATAATAGCTCTTATCCCCTGCCAGCTTGCGATTCACGCGCTCATCCTGCAGCTGATTCGTCACGTTTTCGATCTCATTCAAGCCGTTATATCTTTTCTGCGCCAATACCGCAATCTGCTGCAAAAGCTCCTTTTCTTCCATCTGCGCTCCACTCCTTTTTTATACGGGTGCATCTGTATGCGCAGCATGTGCCACAGAGCGTTGATTGGCGGCGATGCGGTCAGCCTCCTTGAAGGTATCGCGCAGCTCGGTGAGCATTTTTTTCAGCTCCGCGATAATCTCTCCCCTGTGCCCTGCCTTCAGCCGACCCAATTCATATCGAAAATAATCATATAAACGATACAGATTTGCTGTAATCGGAATTGCCGACTGCCGTGATCTGGCTCTTGCTGTAGAAGGATGCACTTCTCAGGTTTGTAGAGGAAGTGTAGGATGTAAATTTGTTCTGGAACGCGATCAGCTTGGAGCTAATGGAGCGATATGCGTCCATCTTCCAGCTTGCCTTCTGCTTGAGCTGCTGCTGCTTTGCGATTTTGGACCGCATGGTAGCAGTCATATTCTTTACCAGCTCATCCGTATCCATCCCGCTGACAAGCCCGGTCACTCTCTTGCCGCTCATGGAAGCCAAAATCGAACCTACGCTGCTTGTACCCGAAATGGATGCCATACTCTCAACCACCTTTTCTATAAAATTCCATGCATCCGGACGGGCAAAGCCTGCCGCATCCATCTGCACCGTCTGCAAAAAACGAAATTTTCCTATACTTATTTATCGACTATAGTAGACTGAACTTAATAGTTTGCAGAGACTTAATTTCGATTGGAGGCATGAATCTTGGCAGTCGTGATCACTATTACAAACCAGAAGGGCGGCATCGGAAAGACTACCACAGCCAGCACCCTCATCAGCGGGCTGAGCGAGCGTGGCTATCAGGTGCTCGGCATTGACCTTGACCCACAGGGAAATCTGGGCTTCAGCCTCGGCGTGGGGATCGAGGAGGCAGCCACGATCTATGATGTGTTCAAAAACAATGTGCCGCTGACCCGCGCCATCTGCCGCACGCAATATGGCGATATCATCCCCTCCAATATCCTGCTGAGCGGCGCGGATCTGGAGTTCAACCGCCCGAACGGGAATTTCTGCTCAAATATGCTCTGGCGGATATCGCGCATCTCTACGATTATATCATCATCGATACGCCGCCCGCGCTCAATATCCTGACGGTGAATGCCCATGTTGCGTCCACCCATCTGATTATCCCGATCCTGCCGGAGATTCTGAGCGTTCTGGCGGTATCGCAGCTGCGGGAGACGATTGAGGTCGTAACGGAGCATTACAATAAAAATCTGCACATGTAGACGATTTCTGCCCGGAGGGATACACCATGCACGGAAATGCGGAGCATACCGGCGGGGATGCGGCGGGCGCATTTTTGCAGAAATTATCTGAAATACAGGAAAATGCAGTGTTTCGCGCACTTGAGGATGTATTTTCGCGGCTGATGGGATAAAATCGCACGCAAAAAGGGAGTACGAGGATTAACCTTCGCACTCCCTTTTCTAAGGGGAAGAAGTAGAAAGAATGTTATTGGGCAAATCCCGCGACTGATGCGCCGGGGCTTGCCTGATGGGGGAGAATAACATCCTCGATAGTCAGTATTGCCGCATACGGCGGAAATATACATCTGTGGAAAAAAATTTTTTGTTATTTTGATAGAGAATTATTCTTATTTGAAAAATGTTATTGAAAAATATGGATGTTTGTGCTATCATGCAGACATAGAAAAGAAAACATCCGGGCAGGATAGAGATAGACAGGAGGAATGGAAGATGAGACAGATCGACAGTAAGGAATTTCAGGCGGAGGTATTGGAGAGCAAAGTACCTGTTCTGGTGGATTTTTCTGCGGTATGGTGCGGGCCGTGCCAGATGATGGGACCGGTGCTGGAGCAGCTTGCGGCGGAATATGAGGGCAGGGCGAAGATCGTGAAGGTCGACATTGACGCTTCTGCGGATCTGGCGATGAAATACCGGATCATGAGCGTACCGAACATGATTTTCTTCCAAGGCGGCGAGCAGAAGGATGCCGTGATCGGCGCAGTACCGGCAACTGTACTGAAGGAGAAGCTGGACCGGCTGGTGTAAAGACCTCCCAAACCCTTAAGACCGTGGGGCTCTGCCCCACTACCCCGGCAGGGGACTCGTCCCCTGCACCCC
>CAVGZD010000102.1:0-4086 GCA_963633805.1 Lachnospiraceae bacterium
GGGCGAATATCCTCGGCAAGAGCGGCATCCGCGCGGCTTATAAAACCGGGCGCGGTAAGATCATCGTGCGCTCCACGGCGGAGATCGAAACCATCCACGGCAGGGAATGCATCGTGGTGACGGAAATTCCTTACATGGTCAATAAAATGCGCCTGATCGAAAAAATCGCGGAGCTGGTGAAGGAAAAGCGCGTGGAGGGCATCAGCTATCTCAACGATGAATCCGCCGGCGATGATATTCGCATCGTGATCGAGGTCAAGAAGGACGCGAATGCCAATGTCATCCTCAATCAGCTGTATAAATATACACAGCTGCAGGAATCCTTCGGCGCGATCATGCTGGCGCTGGTGGATGGCAAGCCTGTGATTTTGAATCTGAAGCAGATGCTTGCGGAATATCTCAAGCATCAGGAAAATGTCGTGACACGCAGAACGCGCTTCGATCTGGATAAAGCCGAAAAACGTGCGCATATCCTCGAAGGGCTGCGCATCGCTATCGATAATATCGATGAAGTGATCCGCATCATTCGCAGCAGCTATGACAATGCGAAGGAACGCCTGATGGAACGCTTCGGACTCTCCGAGCTGCAGGCGCAGGCGATTCTGGAAATGCAGCTGAGAAGGCTGCAGGGCTTGGAAAAAGAGAAAATTGATGAGGAATATGCCCAATTGCAGAAGAAAATCGCGTATTATAAAACCATTTTGGCAGACGAAAAGCTGCTGCTGGGCGTGATCCGCGATGAGATCAGCGCCATCCGCGAGAAATACGGCGATGAGCGGCGCACAAAGCTCATCCAGAACCCCGGCGAGATCGATGTGGAGGATTTGATTGACGAGGAAACCTGCGTGTTCACGCTGTCGAATCTGAATTATGTCAAGCGGACGCCGCTGGATACCTATAAGAGCCAAAATCGCGGCGGGCGCGGCATTATCGGCATGCAGACGCGCGAGGAGGATTATGTCAAGGATCTTTTCCTCGCATCGACCCACGATAACCTGCTGTTCTTTACCAGCAAGGGCAAGGTTTACCGCATGAAGGGCTACGAAATCCCCGAAGCCGGACGAACCGGGCGCGGCGTTGCTATCGTAAACCTCTTGGAGATTGGTGCGGATGAGAAGATTATGGCGGTGATCCCCGCAAATGAATTCCGCGAGGATCAATATCTGGTGATGGTGACGAAGCAGGGCATCATCAAGAAAACCGATATGACCAGCTTCGCCAATATCCGCAAGATCGGTCTGATTGCGCTGAATCTGCGTGAGGAGGATGACCTGATTTCCGTGATGACGACGGACGGCAAGGATGAGATTTTCATTGCCACAAGATATGGTATGGGCATCAAATTTTCCGAACAGGATGTGCGCCCGATGGGTCGTGTGGCGACGGGCGTGAAGGCGATCAGCCTGAAGGAAGGGGACTATGTTGTCTCTGCCGATAAGGTGCAGCCGGGCTGCAAGATACTCAATGTTGCGGAAAAGGGCTTTGGCAAGCAGACGCCCGTGGAGCAGTTCAATCTGCAATATCGCGGCGGCAAGGGGCTGAAGATACACCAGCTGACCGAGCGCACCGGGCTTTTGACGGGCGTGCTGATGCTGGGCGACAATGATGAGATTATGCTGATTACCTCCGAGGGCGTGATTATTCGTCTGCGCGGGAAGGAGATTTCCAGCTACAGCAGGGTTTCGCAGGGCGTGAAGCTGGTGAATATGGGCGAGGGCGTGACCGTGGTTGGCATTGCGAAGATTTCCGAGGAGGACATTGCGGCTGAAGGGGAGACGGAATAAGGGAGACCTTAAGACCGTGGGGGCTTTGCCCCCAATACCCCCACAAGGGGCATCATGCCCCTTGACCCTGATTGGCAAACGCATATGCATGCGTTTGCGGGTGCAGGGTTGGAATATATAGAAGAACCGCTTGTGAATTGGGAAATATCATTTCTCCTTCTCGCAAACGGTAATTTTTTGCCTAAATATTTGATTCATGTACCCGCAGGGGCATGGAATGCCCCTGCATAACGGGTCAAGGGCAGAATGCCCTTGTAGGGGTGTTGGGGGCAAAGCCCCCAAGGTCTTTTGCCCTTTTGCCCTTTTGCCCTTATTCCTTCCCCTCGCCGGGCTGATACACCAGCACATCCTCGATCCGGCAGTCCAGCGCGTAGCAGATCCGCGCCAGAATATCCAGATCCATCTTCTCCACATTCCCGTCGTACCACTTGCCGACCACCTCAAACCTCGCATCGATCAGCTTCGCCAGCTGATTCCTGCTCACGCCGCGCTGCTCCAAAAGCTCCCTGAGCCGCAGCTGCACCGTCCCGTAGTCCGCGCGGATCAATATCGGCCGTTCCTTCATGCCTGTCCCTCCTTCGTGCCTCTTTTATCTAGGAACAGTATAGAGCGTTACGGTCTGCGTGTCAATCCGTTTCTTTTGTTTTTACGCCGTCTCCGCGCTGCTCTTGCGTATGCGGATGACGATCTCGCACTGGTTGTCCTCCTGCTTGTCCTCGTATTCCACATCCATGCCAGAGCGCCGTATGATCTCCACAGATTGCTTGATCGTGTTCGTAAACAGGCGAAAATCCGCCGAACGTACATACCGCTTTTCCTTTTGCTCCGTTTTTTCCGATGCGGGGCGGCGGCGCATAAATTCCAGCGTCGCTTCAATCAGCTCCTCCGTTTTTTTGACATTCAGCTCGTCCCGGATCATCTGCTCCAGCACCAGCAGACGGCTTTCCTCATCCGGCAGCTTCAGCAGCGCACGCGCGTGACGCTCCGTAAAATGATGCTCCAGCAGAATTTTTTTCACGCGATCCTCCAGCTTGAGTATGCGCAGCTTATTGGCGACCGCGGACTGGCTTTTGGACAGCTTAAGCGCCAATTCCTCCTGCGTCAGCCCGTAATCCTCCATCATGCTGCGATAGCCCTCGGCTTCCTCCAGAAAGCTGAGGTTTTGCCTCTGAAGATTCTCGATAAATGCCAGAATCGCGCTGTCGCTCTCGCTGACCTGCAGGATCAGCGCGGGGATGGTCGTCAGTCCGGCAAGCTCGCAGGCGCGCAGCCGCCTCTCCCCTGTGATCAATTCATAATGCCCGCCGCCCATTTTTCGCACGATGATCGGCTGCAAAACGCCATATGCGGCGATGCTGGCGGAAAGCTCCTCCAGCTCTGTATGATTGTAATATTTTCTCGGCTGATAGGGGTTGGAGCGGACCTTATCGACCGGCAGCTGATAGACCGTCTGCCCCTTTTTCAGCCGAAGCTCCGGGAATTTCAAAACCTCCATGATCGTATCCTCCTTTATTGCATCAATGCCCGAATGCGGCGCAAAATCCTTGTTATTTTGCGTTGGGAAATCCTTTTTATTTCCTTTTCTACATCATACCACAGTTTTTTTCCGCACAGTAAAAAAGCGTACACCAAAAAACAGCTATCCTCGACAAAAAGGGCGAAGTGAAAGACCTTGGGCAACACCCCTAAAGACCTTGGGACTCCGTCCCAAACCCTGCAAGACCTTGGGGACGCTGTCCCCAATACACTAGGAAACCTTGAGGGCTTTGCCCTCAAACTCCCACCAAGGGAGTTCCTCCCTTGGAACCCATTTGTGCAGGAGCATACGCTCCTGCGAAGGAACGAGGATCAAGAAAAAGAGGGAAAATTGCGTTTTTTGGCGACAAAAAAACGCCTAGATATGGCTAAGACCTTGGGGACGCTGTCCCCAACACCCCGCAAAACCTTGAGGGCTTTGCCCTCAAACTCCCACCAAGGGAGTTCCTCCCTTGGAACCCATTAGACAAACGCATATACATGCGTTTGCAGGAGCAGATTTGGAATAAAATGAAAAATCGCTTGCGAGTTGGGAAACGCAATTTCCCTTTCACAAGCGGTCTTATTTTACCAAAATAAATTATTTTTGCTCTCCGCAGGAGCGAATGCTCCTGCGCAAATGGGTTCCAAGGGATGAAATCCCTTGGCGGCTTAACTGCAAGTGTATGTTCTTATTATGCGAAAAAATAAAACGAGATTTTTTTCGTTTGCTTATCAATGACCAGCCTTTCAACGATGGAGTGGAAAGCTTCCTTTTTTTCCGATA
>CAVGZD010000103.1:0-3949 GCA_963633805.1 Lachnospiraceae bacterium
TGGTTTGGGACAGCGATGCGGATAAAATCGGCAGGGTCTGCGTGGACTGCTCCGGACTGATTTCTTGGGCTTGCGGCGTGAAATTAGGTTCCAGCCAGTGGATGTATCGCGCAAACGTGAAGCAGCTCATCTCGACCATCAAGGACGCGCCCGTGGGGGCGTTGGTCTGGATGCAGGGGCATATCGGCGTGTATACCGGGCTGAAAAACGGCGTACCGTATTACATCGCCGCCGATGGCAGCGCGTACGGCGTACGCGAAGTTCCGCTCAGCAAGAATCGTTTCACACATTGGCTGCTGGTATCGGATGTTTTCGACTATGAAACGGAGGATGATGAAGTGGTAGAGAAATGCAAGGTCATAATTGAAGGCAAAGAACACTCCGCTCTGGGGATTTTGAAGGATAATACGAACTTCATCAAAATTCGTGACGTTGCGGAAATGTTCGGATACAATATCACCGGCAAGGGAAATGTTGTTGTGCTGACGAAGAAGTAAATTGCGTTAAACGCAGCAAAAACAATGAATCATTATTAAAAAGTGGCGATTTTTAACACTATTATCAAGGAAGGTCACAAGAACAGTATTAAAAATCGAATGATTTTAACAATAAAATTTTTAGGGAGCGGCGCACCACTGGTGTTCTGCTCCCAATTTTTTATGCAGCCTTTTCCAGAATCAAGAGCATCCTGTCCACAATTCCGAATATCTCATCCCCATAGGTCGCAACGAAATCGCAAATAAATTCCTCCTGCTCAAGGGGAATATGAATGTCGTAAGACATGCAGATCGTGTGACAAATTTCGTGAATCAATACCTTGCGTCTAAATGCACCTGATAGCCTGTCTGAAAGGCATATGCAGCCCATCGACTTATCGCTTACACCGACAGTGAAACTGCCGTCAGAACGGCGCAGACAGTCTGAATCGGGCGGCACAAGTACAATGCTCCATTCTACTCCATTGATACGGAATTTCACACCGACACCTCCCCGTTAAACAAAGAAAGAGGCTTTCGCCCCTTCCCTTGCGTCCGTCAAATTTTCTGCAACAGCGTACTCATTTTGGATTTTAGCATTGTCCGCTCTTCCGGGGTCATATCCTCCAGAAGTCCCGTTACATCTGTGGAAAGCTCCTTCATGTAGAGTTCAAGGTCTTTCATCTTTTGCTCCTTATCGGCAGGAGAATTTGCCTTGTGCATCTGCTTACTCTCCGTGTAATGGCGCTTGGCCTTGTCATAGCCGCTCATCATAGGCTCAGTGTAGTACATCCTGCCGCCCATACGGTCTAAGTCGCGGCTACGCTCCGCATCGTTCATGCTGTCCCAGACGCGGTACATTTCCGGTGTCTGTAAGTACTGCGGATGTTCCTCATATCCACGGCGCGTCCCCCTGCCCTTTGGCGCGAATCGACCGTCTGCGTAGCGGTAGTGGTCGTAGAATCGTCTGCCGTCATCCTCGCTGTATTCGGACTTGATCCGTCTCAAAAGCTCCTTATCGGCATCCTCTTCGCCCTCATCAGCCTTGTTCATTGCTTTTACAATGACAGCCTTGTACTCCGCATCGTTCAGGTCTTTTATCATGTCCACGACCTGACCCATTTCCTCGGTATCGACACATTCCAGACCCTTTTCCATCTCGGACAATGCCTTCTCTGTCAGGCATTCGATCATTTTGTGCATTCGCTCAATATGCATACTTATTCACCTCCGCCTGTTGTTACGAGAATACCGTCCCCGTTGATTGCCGCCAGCCTGTTATCCGGCGTGCAGCATGGATTTCCCAGCATTCGGAACAAACCGGAATCGTTTGTCGTTTCCACGACCGTCTTGTACCTCGTTCTTGTCCTCAAGCCGGAGGCAGCGACCTGTCTGCAATTCCTCTTGAGCAGAGGATACAGAACCGCACCGCCGCCGATCGTAATGTAGACAGGAGCATTGATCGTTGTCGCATCCGGTATCTTTTGCGCAACCACGATACAAACATTTCTGCCGTCCGCATAGCTGCCTGCGGGCAGATCTATAATCAGATTATCCCCCGAAAAGTTCACTGCCTGCGATATGATGAAGTTATCGCAAAGTCGGCACACATTATTGCAAGCCATAAAATTTCACCTCCTAAAAAATAAGGGTAGACATTTCGCCTACCCTCTCTTGAAAATCAACCGCTGTGGGCGAATTCTGATTTCATATCAGATAACATGTTCAGGGTCTCTTTCTGATTGCTCAGGATCCTATCCAGATAATCCCTGTCCTGCCTATGCAATTCTTTTAGCAATGTGTCGTTCGATACCTGTTGACAGGTCACAAGCTGTAAAAACACAGACAGGACAGTCAGCATATCTAGGAAAGATAATCCCTCATTTTGGTTGTCGTTCATCAGCAACCACAACCTGTTCCGTATCCTGCGTAAGGATAGGGTGCGGGAACGTTGTATGCGGGAACGGGCATAGGATTGATTCTTCTAATCAGTTCCGCTGTCTGCGCTTCCTGATTTGCCGCGATGTAAGCGTTCTGTGCAGACTGAGATGCAGCAAGCTCCAGCTTCTGAACCTTGTCCCTCAGGTCAGCGTTCTCCTTTGCACACAGGTAGTCAAGAATTGCCCTTGTGCCCGCGTTCTGGTTTTCAACGATATCTCTTGTATTCGTGTTCATTGTATTCTGCAATGCGCACGTATCCTGAGCCATATCGTATCTTACCTGTGCAATGGCTTCTCTGTTCTGGCAGCAGCAATCCGCAAGCTGTGCCTGCAATGCGCTCTGGCCCTGCATCAGCGCGATATTTGATGTGTTGAAGCCCTGCTGCATCTGGTAGCCCAGATTGCAGATCGCGTTGTCTACGCCATGGAAGCCGTTAGAGACGTTCTGGTTGATACCGTTCATCTGCGACAACTGGTCGTACCCAAGAGAGCAGATGCCGTTGCTGATGCCGTCCAGCTTGCCGATGATAGACTGCGTGTCGAATCCTCTCTGGATGTCTCCTTGTGTAGCTGCTGTTGCTACATAGCCGCCGTTTCCGCCGCCAAAGCCGCCGAAACCGTTGTTGCCCCAGCCGAACAGCAACGCAAATACAACGATGATCCACAGCCAGCCGCCGTCACCGAAGCCCGCGTCGTTGCCATAGCCGCCCGTAGCGGGCATTACCGGCATAGTAAATGGTGTGTTTCCTACAGAGTTAAACATATTAGAATCCTCCTTTGAATTTTTTTATTCATAAAGAGGCACCTAGGTTTTTTGCGCGCAAACCTCTAATATGCGATTACATACCAAACTTGTTTTTCATTTGCTTCATAACATCGTCAGGATCAAGACCCTTTTCTTTACAAAGGTTTCTTGCCATTCGCTCTATACCGCTGACATTGCCCTTTTGCATCATATCAACAGCGTTCCTTGCCATCGGATTGCCCATGATCTGATTGTTTCCCATGATATTTCTCAAAAACTGCTGCGGATTTTTCATCCCGTTCAATAATTGCATCGGATTCATTGAGATTCCTCCTTTTTCTTCGGCTGCACCTGCTTCGTTGTAGCCCTTGGAATGGATTGTTCGATCTGACACAATCTTTCCGATAATTCATCAAACCGTTGCATCAATGCCGCCGTCACCTCATCGGATAAGCCTAACTTGAGATTTTCCGATTCAGGCAAGTTTCCTTTGGACTGATTCTGCCCCTGACGCGGTTCGTAAACGATAGTCCTGATCGTTCCGTCTGCATTCCAGGATTTTGCCAAGATCGCACTCATATCCTGCATCGGAAAGAATGCCGCCGATCCATCCATCGGAACATCATTCGCCGTAATCATTTCCACAGACTGAACGACCTTGCCGTTGATACCTCGCGGCATCTGCTGTTGAAATGCATTCATCTGTGCTATTGCATCCTGCTGTTGCTGCATTCTCTGCTGCTGGAAGTAAGGCGCATAGCCATATTGCTGCGGATTGTAAATCGGCT
>CAVGZD010000104.1:0-3871 GCA_963633805.1 Lachnospiraceae bacterium
ACCGTGGGACTCTGTCCCACACCCTGCCAAGGGATTTCATCCCTTGGAACCCATTATGAAAAAGCTGCCGCTTTTCCAGGAAATAAATTGGAAAGGAAACCCAATATAATTTGCTAACCTTTTTCAGATTGCCTTTGCAAACGCATGTATATGCGTTTGCTATAACGGGTGCAGGGGGTGACCCCCTGCCGGGAGTTTGAGGGCAGAGCCCTCAAGGTTTTTGCCTTTGTCTTCATCTTTGTTTGCTTTGGAAGGAGAATTTGCAATATGGCACTACCGGTCATCTATCAGCTTATTACGATGGTCATTCTGATGATCGTCGGCGTGATCCTGCATAAAAAGGGCTACCTCGCCCCGGCAAACGCCAAGGGTCTTTCCATTATCCTCACGCGCGTTGCCGTGCCGTGTAATATGGTTGTCCTGCTGCAAAGGGATTACTCGCCCGAAATCTTCAAGGGTTTCCTCGTCACTTGCGTGGCGACCTATCTGATGTGCTGCGTAGGCGCACTGATGTTCTTTATCATCGGCAAATGGATGAAGCTGCCCCCTGCGGAACTGGGCCTGTTCAGCGGCGGCGGGGTCTACAGCAACGTGATCTTTATGGGTCAGCCGCTGATTCTGGCGATGTACGGCGCGGAAGGTCTGATTTTCTGCGTTGCCGTGATGTTCACCGGCAATGTATTTCTCTTTACGGTCTGCTCCGTCCTCTTCGCGATGGGCAGCGAGCATAAAAAGACCGCCAAACAGATGCTCAAGGAAATCTGCACCAGCCTGATCTGCATTTCCGCAGTGGTCGGTGTGTTCTGCTTTGCCAACTCCATCCATCTGCCGCAGCCCATTTACGACGTGATGCAATATTCTGCGAACACGTCGGTCTGCCTGTCGATGATCTACATCGGCTCTCTGCTGGCGGCGGCAAACGTGCGGGAGATTTTCCGCGATAAGATCGTGTATGTCTTCAGCTTCTTTACGCTGATCGTGATGCCGGTTATCACAAAGCTGATCTGCGGCACATTCATGAGCGGTATGGCGCTGAGCGTCATCGTCATCCTGATGGCAACGCCCGCTGCGGCGGCTCTGCCCTCCTTTGCCGATCAATACGGCAACGATGAGCGGCGCGCTTCGCATTATACCTTTGTCTCCACCATTCTCTCCGTGGTGACGCTGCCGCTGGTGGCGCAGTTTCTTTGTCAATAATGTAACAAAAAATGACAGCCGTTCCCGCCGTATGACGGGGCGGTTTTTCTTTTTGCGACAAAGAGAAACAGCGGAAAATACGCAAAAATATCCAAAATATCCCAAAACGAGTGTATTCTCGTCTGTACATGACTGGAAATTTAGGCAAAAACTACAAAAATTATCATGAAATTTGGTAGAAGTACATAAGGGATAGGGCTTGATTTTTGTGAAACTTATCGGTTATACTAGGGAATGGGACGGAATATGACCTGATACCGCAGAAGGATACGCGCCGCCCTGTGTGCAGATGGGGAGTCTTCCCCGACAGGGCCTATGCATGCAGGAGAGGGCGAGGCTGCGCAGGGATGTATATGATCCATATTCTATCAATTAAGAAACGGGAGGATTATCATGAACACAATGGTTTATTTGGCACCTGTGCTGGGTATCGTGGCACTGGTGTTCGCCTTTGTCCTGGCAAGCAGAGTAAACAAAATGGACGAAGGTACAGACAGAATGAAGGAAATTGCCGCAAGCATCCGCGAGGGCGCGAACGCTTTCCTCAGAGCAGAATATAAGATTCTGGTTATCTTTGCGGCTGTGCTGTTTATCGCGATCGGCCTTGGCGTAAACTGGCCCACGGCGATCTGCTTTGTAATCGGCGCAATTTTCTCCACATTGGCAGGCTTCTTCGGCATGAAGGTGGCTACAAATGCCAACGTAAGAACTGCAAACGCAGCAAGAACAGGCGGTATGAACAAAGCCCTGTCTATCGCATTCAGCGGCGGCGCAGTTATGGGTATGTGCGTAGTTGGTCTGGGTCTTTTGGGCGTAGGCGCAATCTATGGCTTCACAGGCAATGATGATATTTTGTTCGGCTTCTCTCTGGGTGCTTCCTCTATCGCGCTGTTCGGGCGTGTTGGCGGCGGTATCTATACAAAGGCTGCCGACGTTGGTGCGGACCTGGTTGGTAAGGTCGAGGCGGGGATCCCCGAGGATGACCCGCGTAACCCCGCGGTTATTGCCGATAACGTAGGCGATAACGTAGGCGACGTTGCGGGCATGGGCGCGGACCTGTTCGAGTCCTATGTTGGCTCTGTCATCTCCGCGATCACACTAGGTCTGGTATATTACAGCACGGAGGGTGCGATTTTCCCGCTGATCCTCTCTGCTGTCGGCATTCTGGCATCCATCATCGGTACCTTCTTCGTAAAGGGCGATGAAAACGCAAACCCGCATAAGGCGCTGAAGACAGGCTCCTATACGGCGGCTGCTCTGGTTGCGGTTGCATCCGTAATTCTTTCCAGAATGTATTTCGGCAACATGAAGGCTGCATTTGCAGTCATCGCAGGTCTGATCGTTGGTCAGCTCATCGGCTGGATCACAGAGGTTTATACCTCCGGCGATTTCCGTTCCGTTAAGAAGATTGCGGATCAGTCCGAAACAGGCCCCGCTACGACCATCATCTCCGGTCTGGCAGTTGGTATGGAATCCACAGCGATCCCCGTTGTACTGATCTGTATCGGTATCTACGTTGCATACACGGTAAGCGGTCTGTACGGTATCGCGCTTTCCGCAGTTGGTATGCTGGCAACAACAGGCATCACCGTAGCGGTTGACGCATATGGCCCCATCGCCGATAACGCCGGCGGTATCGCGGAAATGTCCGGTCTGGATCATTCCGTAAGAAACATCACAGATAAGCTGGACGCAGTTGGTAACACAACGGCTGCTATGGGTAAGGGCTTCGCAATCGGTTCTGCGGCTCTGACGGCTCTGGCGCTGTTCGTATCCTATGCAGAGGCAGTTGGTCTGGCTGAGATTAACCTGCTTGACCCTAAGGTAATCATCGGTATCCTGATCGGCGGTATGCTGCCCTTCCTCTTCTCTGCATTCACGATGCAGTCCGTAGGTAAGGCTGCTTTCGAGATGATCGAGGAGGTAAGACGTCAGTTCCGCACCATCCCCGGCATCATGGAAGGCACAGGCAAGCCCGACTATAAGAAGTGCGTAGAGATCTCCACCACAGCGGCTCTGAAGGAAATGCTGGTGCCCGGTATCATGGCGGTAGCAGTTCCTCTGATCGTTGGTCTGCTGCTGGGCGTAGGCGCACTGGGCGGTCTGCTGGCAGGCTCTCTGGTAACAGGCGTTATGATGGCGATTTTCATGTCCAATGCCGGAGGTGCATGGGATAATGCGAAGAAGTACATTGAGGAAGGCAACCACGGCGGTAAGGGCTCCGATGCACACGCAGCAGCCGTTATCGGCGACACCGTAGGTGACCCCTTCAAGGATACTTCCGGTCCCTCCATCAATATCCTGATCAAGCTGATGACAGTTGTGTCTCTGGTATTTGCACCTCTGTTCTTGGCTGTTGGCGCCATCCTGTAAGGATTGGCGTAGCATAATGCTTTAAGAAGATAAAAATAATGTCGGGAGAAACTCCCGACATTATTTTTTTGCTTATTACAAAAAAGGCGAAGCTCTCTTTGAACGCGTCCAAATAAAAAAACATCAAAATGCCGCAGCTTCTTGCTTCGCGAGGATTTGCGGTGTTTTCTTATTTGGATGCACTTGGATGGATTTGGACGCGCCATGCGCCCGGCATTATTTTTTGGAGAAGCGCAGAATTTATGGCACAAGGAATCGAAAATGAAGCAGAAACGGCGGGAAATCGGCGCAGTCGAGAGGG
>CAVGZD010000105.1:0-3834 GCA_963633805.1 Lachnospiraceae bacterium
GAGAACTCTACACGCACCTTTTTTGAGTCGATTTCTCCCTTGGAAAGAAGGACAATCGTCTCCACATGCACGGTCCTCGGGAACATATCCATCAGCCGTACCCGCTTCACCCGATACCCCTCCTTCTGGAAGAGCTCCAGATCCCGTGCTAGCGAGGTCGGTTTACAGGAAACGTAGACGATCTCCGGTGCGCCGAAGGCAATAATTTTGCCGATCGCCTTCGGGTGGATGCCGTCCCTTGGCGGGTCAACGATGATCAGATCCGGCGCATCCTCCAGCTCATCCACCAGCTTCAGCACATCCCCCGCAAGAAACGTGCAATTTTCCAGCCCATTCTGCTTGGCATTTTCATTTGCGGCGGCAACCGCCTCCTCGACCAGCTCAATGCCGATCACCTTTTTCGAGCCTGCCTTTGCCATGATCTGCCCGATGGTGCCCGTCCCGCAATACAGGTCGAACACGGTCTTATCGGCAACATTCCCCGCGAACTCGCGCACGATGGAATACAGCCGCTCCGCCCCGGCGGAATTGGTCTGGAAGAAGGAATAGACCGACACCTTGAAATCCAGATCAAACAGCTTTTCCATGAAATAATCCCGCCCATGGAGCAGGTGCATCTCATCGCTGCGCACCACATCCGCCAGCCCGTCATTCACGGAATGCAAAATCCCGCAGATCGTCCCATCCAGCGGCAGAGCCAGCAGCATATCCCGAAAGGCATCCAAAGAAAAGGGGATTTCGGAGGATGTCACAAGGTTGATTAGGATCTCATTCGTTGCCGCGCCCTTGCGCACGACCAGATGCCGCAGGCAGCCATCGTGCCGCGCCTTATGATAGAAGGGGACGTTTCTCTCTTGAAAAAACGCCAGCGTCCCCTCTATGATCTTCAGAAAATCGCGGTCGATGATGTTGCAATCCTTGAGGGTAACGACCTCGTAATAGCTCATCCGCTTGCGCATGCCAAGCGCGAGAGCGCCGTCCTTTTCCTCGTCGCCGAAGGAGAACTCGCATTTATTGCGATACGCCGTTTCGGACGGGGCGGGCGTGATGCCCTCCCACTGCTCCACCTCAATCCCGGCATTTTCCAGCAGCCGCTTAACCTGCCGCTCCTTGAGCCGACATTCCTCCTCATGCCGCAGGAGCTGATAGGTGCAGCCACCGCAAAGCGCATAATGCGAGCACATCCCCTCCGTCCTCTCCAGCGGGGAATGCTCCGTGACCTCCAGCAGACGCGCCTCGATGCCGCTGCTCCGCTTCTTGAACACCTGCGCGCGCACCGTCTGCCCCGGCAGGGCGTTTTTCACGACCACCTTTTCGCCCTCGCAAAGCCCATAGGCCTTATTCGGGAACTGCACATCCTTGATCGTCAGAATGATTTCGTCTTTCTTTTTCATATTTCCCTCCAGCATGGATTTCGGCAAGCCCCGCCCTTCTTCGCCCCGCGGATGGACTGCGCGTTCTCTCTCTGCGATACAAATCGCACTCCCCATCGCCCCGGCGACCCGTTTTTTGGAACTTCCGTAATTTTATTTGTGTTTCATTGCGTCTTATGGTATAATCCTCTTGTATTTTCAATCTTAACTTAATTTGAACAGGAGTGTATACAGGAATGTCTGAAAAATTAGAAGTAGGCAGCATCGTAGAAGGCAAGGTTGTTCGTGTAAAACCCTTTGGCGCCATTGTTTCCATCGGCAATGTGCAGGGATTGGTGCATATCTCTCAGGTTGCCAATAGCTTTGTTCAGGACATCAACGATTATGTGAAGGTCGGCGATGAGGTGAAGGTCAAGGTGCTCTCCATTGATGAGGAAAGCCGCAAGATCGCCCTCTCCATCCGCGAGGCTCTGCCCAAGGAGGAGCGCCGCCCCAGAGGAGACAAACCCTTTAAGTCCCGCAGACCCGCAGAACAGACATCCAATCCTGCTCAGGAATATTTTCAGCCGCATGGCTCCGCTAATGCCTCCTCGGATTTTGAGGAGAAGATGAAGGAATGGATGAAGCAGTCCAACGAGCGGCAGACCAGCCTGAACAAACGGGCGAATAAACGTTCCTACTGATGCGCTTGTCAAAAGCCCTGTATTCCATCAGTGTAACATGAAACAGGGGGCTATGGCAAGACGCAAGAGAGGGGAGAGGAAAGACGGATGAGCTTGCTATTTATTGCGGGGATTTATTTCTTTGCGCGGGGCGTTTTTGCGCTCTACGGGCAGCCGATATTTTATACCAAGCGCGCGCTGGAGCATATCGCGCCGGAGGATCTGAAGGCGTATCTGAAGGAGATCGGCGTATGGAACATAGTAGCCGGGGTGCTTTTTACCGGGAAGGCGATCCTAAATGTGCCGTTTCCGAACAGCCGCCCGCTGCTGATCGTATTTCTCGCGGCGATCGTGGTATGCGCGTTTTTCCTATCCAAGATCAACGAGAAGTATATGAAGTGAGGAAAGACCTAAGACCGTGGGGGTTTCACCCCCAACACCCCCAAAACCGTGAGGCTCTGCCTCACACTCCGCAAAACCTTGGGGCTCTGCCCCAAACCCCGCCAAGGGACTTCATCCCTTGGAACCCGTTTGGCAAACGCATGTACATGCGTTTGCAGGTACAAATTGGAATAAAATAGAAAAACCGCTTGTGAGTTGGGAGATACAATTTCCCTTCCACAAGCGGTAATTTTTACCATAATATTTGATTTTGCTTTCTGCAGGAGCGAACGCTCCTGCGCAATCGGGTGCAGGGGGTGACCCCCTGCCGGGAGTTTGAGGGCAGAGCCCCCAAGGTATTCGCCTTCCACCTTAAAACCCGTAGCAAACCGATAACTCCGCCCGTACCGTGATTTTCCCGTAGCTGATGCTCGTTCCGCCGTATGCCGCACCCGCGCCGCTGTCCATCGCAGCCTCTGTCCGTGCCATGAAATTCTCCGTCGTGTAGTAATTATCGGAAAGCTCGCTCACACTCTTTACCGCCCCCAAGGGCTTGCCAAATGCCGCCGCAATCGATTCTGCGGACTTCGCCGCGTTCTTCGCCGCCAGCTGTAATGCCTGCGTGTATACAGCGCTCTGGTCGGAGAGATAGAAGCTCACGCCGCCCGTGCCGCTCGCGCCTGCCGCCAGTGCCGCGTCAATGAATTTGCCCGTATGGTCGATGTCCTTCGTCGTTACCTCAAGATCCGTGCTGGATTCGTAGCTCGTCACCGTGCGTTCGCCCGTCTCATCGTTGTATTGATACATGGGGTAAACATAGCTGTAGGCGGTCGTAATGTCGTTCTTTGCCGCGCCCTGCTCCAGCATCGCCTGCGTCACCTTCTGCACGAGCTTGTTGTTCTCCTGCTGCGCCTGCTCCGCCGTCTTGCCCGTCGTTTCGATGGAAAGGCGCACATCCGCCGTGTCCGGATCAGCCTGCACCACGCCCGTACCGCTCACGTTGATCTCCCCCTTAGCCGCATACGCCAGCGCGCTCCCGCCAATCGTCAGCGCCAGAGTCGTCGCCAGTGCCAAAAATACCTTGCTCCATTTCTTCATGAAAATTCCCCCTTCTTTTTGTAATAAAAGCCCTGATGAAATACATTTGTCCCTTTGACGTAAGCCGCCCGGAACTTGTTCCCCATTTCAGAAAATTTTTGCCTTTTTTTCTCATTTTGATTATACTATCCATAAAACGCTCTAGAGCGTTTCTGAAAAGTGCTTTTTACGAGATGTAGGCTGCATTTTGTGGAGGATTTGCCCCAAATGAGGGAGGCATAGCAGCGCTATGTAGACCGATTGCGGGGTGAATCATACACAAAAGGGGGCTTGCAGATCGTGAGAATGACTTTTCAGAAAGGCTCTAAATAAATCACTCG
>CAVGZD010000106.1:0-3796 GCA_963633805.1 Lachnospiraceae bacterium
CGATTTCGAGCTGACTTTAGAGGAGCTATACGAGCTCATGACGATCGGAGAATAAGACCTTAAGACCTTAAAGACCGTGGGACTCTGTCCTATAACTGCTCGATAGCGGAGCTATCGACAGCACTCTACCCTGCCAAGACCTTGGGGGCTTTGCCCCCAACTCCCCCACAAGGGGTTTCACCCCTTGACCCGTTTGCGCAGGAGCATTCGCTCCTACGGAGGGCAAAACCAAAATATTTTGGCAAAAATTACCGCTTGAGAAAGGGAAACAGCGTATTCCAACTCACAAGCGGTTTTTCTATTTCATTCCAACTGTGCATCCGCAAACGCATGTAATGCGTTTGCCAAACGGGTTCCAAGGGAGGAACTCCCTTGGCAGGGTGTGGGACGGCGTCCCACGGTTTTCGGGGGTATTGGGGGCAGAGCCCCACGGTCTTCCCCCTTAAAACTCCTCCGCAAGCGCCAGCGTCATCAAAAGCCCCGCAAGCTGTGCGCTGCGCGGCGAGGGCAGCGGCTCATCCGGGTCTATCGTGCCGTCCGCACTGCGCGCCTCCAGTAGATTCCCCGCCGAAAGCGCAGATACATCCTGCTGGATCTGCTGCATGGTGTGCAGGAAAAGCAGGCTTTTCGTCATGCGCTCCAGCTGCTGCTTGCCGCCCTCATCCATATACGCCGATAAGGCGCGCAAAAGCGTCACCTCCCGCGGCGGGTGCGCATGGGCAAGGTTCTTCTCAAAATCCGCCGCAGAGCGTATCTTCAGCAGATAATCCTTCTCGATCGTATCCTGAAAATCAGAGAGAATCTGCGCCACATTCTTCTCCAGACCATTCGTATTTTGCAGCGTTTTCGCAAGAGAATAAACCGTGTGTTCCGACATAGCTTTTTTGACCACCTTTCTTTGTCATGCTCCCACCGACCGCGCACTCAATCCCCCCGAAGCAGCAGGCATGCCTCCCGCGTGAGCAGACCGCCGGGCTGCGCCGCCCGCAAAAGCATCGCGCGGATCTCCTCCGGCTTGGCGCGGGGGTATTTTTCCAGCAAAAGCGCCGCCGCCCCGCTGACCAATGGCGTTGCCATCGATGCGCCGCTCATGCGGATATAATGCCGCTCCGTGATGTTTTTCCGGCTGCGATTGGGCAGGGAAAAGGCATAATCCGGCGAAAGCACGGAGACAATGTCATCCCCCGGCGCCCAGAGTATCGGCGGCTCGCCCGCATCCCCCGTGAAGCGCGGAAAGGGCGGCGCCTGAAAAAACGCCCGATCCTCCCATGCCCCGACGGAGATCACCGCACTGCTGACAGCCGGCGGCGGCCGATGCCCGCTGTGTCCGTCCGGATTGCCCGCCGCAGCCACCACCACGATCCCCATCCGCCAGAGCCGCTCCACCGCCTCCTTCAGGGGCTGATTGACCTTGCGGTCGTTCGTGCCGATGGAAAGATTCACCACTTTTATATTATATTTGCGGGCATTGTCCATTATCCATCGAAGACCCCGCACGGCCTGCGCGGAATTGCCCTGCCCCAGCCGATCGAGTATCTTGATGGAGACGATCTGCGCTTCGGGGGCGATGCCGCTGTATTTTCCGTGGGAGAGATAGCCGTTGCCGCAGGCGATTCCCGTGACATGGCTCACGGGCGCAAAGGAGCGCGATGCAAGGCATTGCACGGTCAAAGCAGTTGCTTTTTTTGATAAAATAGTGTAAAATGGTGTCGAAAATTTCAAAATCGAAAGAGTTTTGTATCCGTTTGCCATGGCATTTCTGCATGTAATGCCCCTATCGCAAAAAATATTTTTCGCAAATGCCTTGCGATCTGCTTTCGCCCTGCGGATAAAACGCCCCCTGCCGTCGTATACTTTTCCTGAGCGGAGAAAAAAGGGGCGGCGGCGATGAAAGGGGAGCTTGCGGCGATTTATTGCAGACTGTCTGTGGAGGATGCACATAAGGAGGACGCGCAGAGCGAGAGCATACGCAACCAGCGCGCGCTTTTGCTGGATTATGCCGAGGGGCAGGGCTGGGAGGTCGTCCGCGTTTATGCGGATGAGGATTATTCCGGTCTGCGGGAGGATCGACCCGCCTTTCGGCAGATGCTTGCGGATGCGCAGGCGGGACAGTTTTCCATATTGCTCTGCAAAACGCAGTCCCGCTTTACCCGCAATGCGCAGACGGCGGAAAAATATCTGCACGAGCTGTTTCCGCTCTGGGGTCTGCGCTTTGTGACGGTGGTCGATCATGTGGATACCGCCTATCGCGCCAACAAAAAGGCACGGCAGATCAATAGTCTGGTCAATGAATGGTACTGCGAGGAGCTTTCGGAGAATATCCGCGCGGTGCTGCGGCGCAAGATGCAGGCGGGGCAGTTTCTGGGCAATTATCCGCCCTATGGCTATCGCCGCGACGATGCCGACCGGCATCATCTTCTGCCGGATGCGGAGACTGCGCCTGTCGTAGCGCGTATCTTTTCGCGCTATCTGGCGGGGGGTTCCTGCCGAAGGATCGCCGCCGGGCTGACGGCGGAAGGCGTCCCCACGCCCTCGCAGCTGAAAAAAAGCCGCGGCGAGGATTTGGGGCGCAGGGATGCGGCAGCATGGTCTGCATCGACCGTGCGCAAAATATTGAAAAATCCCCTCTATCTGGGGCATATGGTGCAGGGCAGAGAGGAAAAAATCAGCTTTAAGGAGAAAAAAACACGCACATTGCCGCAGGAGCGGTGGATCGTGGTGGAGCATACCCATGAGCCGCTGGTGGAGCGTGCGGTTTTTGAGGAGGTCGCCCGCAGGATGGCTCTGCGCCGAAAAAGCGGGCAAGCGGAAGCACAAAGGAGGAAAACAACATGAAAAAAAGAATTTTAGCGATGCTTTTCGCGCTGACATTGGCTTTCAGCGCGGCGGGCTGCGGCGGCAAGGATACCGAGCAGCAGCCTACGGAGCAGGATCAGCAGCAGGAGCAGCAGGATACGGAAGATCAATATGACCCCAGAGAGGGCGCGTCCGAGGAAGCGCTGGGCATGCTGGATTATCTGGAGGGTCTGCCGGCGGAAATCCCGCAGGAGGATGCGGCTGCGGATGGCTTCTTTACCATTGCCGATGGCGCGGTTGTCAGTGGGCAGGAGAAGTGGGATGCCTTTATCGAAGCGGTAAACGCAGGCGAGGAAGCCTCCGTTGTAGTCTGCCAGTATTCCATGCATGGCGGCGCGGTTCTGGATTATGTGCTGCATCGTGCGGATGGCGGCTTTGAGGTCGTTTCCGATACCACGAGAGATGGTTATGAACGGGAAAACGGCATTTATGAGCGGGTGCAGAAATTCGAAGCCATGAAGGTCTTCGAGGATTTCTCCCTGCAGGAGGGCGGCAGCAGCTATAAAATCTGCGTGCTTTCCGATGAAGCCAATCTGGATGAGGACACCTTCCGCACCTATTGGACGGAAATGTCCACCGAAGCGCATCATACCTATCTGCTCTTTGTGATTTGACAAGGGGCGCAGGATGTGCTATGCTGTAGGGGATAACTGAAATGGGAGCTTGTGGAACAGGCTGAGAGGGCGCTGACAGTGCCGACCATGAAACCTGATTTGGATAATGCCAACGTAGGGATATGCGCGTAAGTCGGGGACATTTCCAAGGGGAATGTCCCTTTTTTCGGTGTTGACACTGTCACCCTAAAACCACAAGTCGAAATCAGGATTCCATTTGGGAAACCCCTCACCGCCCAAGACGGGGCGGCGGGCGAAGCCCGCTTTGCGAAGCAAAGTGATGAACCCCCTGTTTCCCAAGCCCTTTCGCTGCTCGAAAAATTTTT
>CAVGZD010000107.1:0-3647 GCA_963633805.1 Lachnospiraceae bacterium
TGTTTCATTCCAATTTTGCACCCGCAAACGCATGCATATGCGTTTGCCTAATGGGGTCAAGGGGGCGCGCCCCCTTGCAGGGTGTGGGACAGCGTCCCACGGTCTTGCTCTTTTTTTGCTTCTCGTGGTTATTGCATCCTTCTTGCGCTTCTTTACTCCAGAACATACACCGGCAGGTACTTCACGCCCCACTCCAGTGCCTGTTCCCTTGTTTCATAACAGACATCCACACGGCTGCCTTTGATCGCGCCGCCGGTATCCTCCGCGATCCCAACGCCGTAGCCGGGGATATAAACCCTCGAGCCGAGCGGGATCAGGTTCGGGTCTACCGCAATCGTGCCATAGCCCGCCTTTGTGCCGGTCGCAGTCGTGCCGCTGCAGCCGGGGTCATTGGGCGTATACGCGGTCGCTCTCGCCTGGAATACCGCAGTATATGCCATATCATTCACCTTCTGCAGGGAGCCGACCTCAACGATCTCATCCTGCGCAGGCACCAGTATCTTTTCCTCTACCATTTCCGTATCCACCAGCTCATTGCCGTGGTAAATCTCCTTGCTGACCAGCGCCACCTTGCCGTCTATGCCCTCCTGCACCACGCGGGTCTGACCATAAGCCAAAGACGAATCTTCGATCTCGATCACATTATAGGGCAATGTCGCCGTTGTCGCAACGGTCTTTTCCGTCACAGAAACGAGGGAAAGGGTCATCATCGCTTCGATGGGGTCGCTTTCCTCCGCGTCCTTCAATAAAAACTCCGTATACATGGAGTCGTCGATCTCCGCCAGAAGCTCGCCCACCGTTTTCTTATCCGTGGAAACCATTTTGGGCGTACCGTCCAGATCGATGATGACAGACTGCATGCCTGCCTTGCTGTAAGCCGATGCCGTGCCGCAACCGATTACCAATATAAATACCACGATAGCAAATACTCTAAGATGTGTTTTCATATTCTCCTCCTCCAACGCGCCGCTGCCGGCTGTGGGAAAATGGCAGGGGACGTTTTTGATAGTGATGATAGACATTACATTAGATATGCTATGCCCTCCTCCGCTCCCGCGGGAAAGCCCCCGGGGCGGGTGCAGTCGTATTTACACGGGGAGTCGTCACTTCCGCATAATTTGTTCTTTCTGCTGACTGCAAAAAATAAAGATATACATTTACTGTATATCCTTATTTCTTATACATCCAGTATATTAACACATTTGTAACAAATATGCAACCTTTTTTTCAAAATTAATGCATTTCTAACATTCGCGCTATGTGGAAAATTCCATTTTTTTGCCGAAAAACAGCGTGAAATGGCGTTTCCTTGCCGAAAACCTAGCATTTTTACCGCATAAGTGGGGCTTATACCCCAAAGAGCGTCTTAGCGTTCTCGGCTGTTGCCGCTGCGACCTCCTGCGGCGTGATCCCCCGCAGCCGTGCGATCTCCTCCACCACATACTGCAAATTGCGCGAATCATTGCGCTTGCCGCGATTAGGCACGGGCGCGAGATAGGGGCAGTCCGTCTCGATCAGGATACTCTCCAGCGGGATCGCCTGCACGACCTCCTTCAGCTTTTTGGCATTGGAGAAGGTCACAACGCCGCCCACGCCGATGTGAAAGCCCATCCTGACATAATCCAGCGCCATCTCCGGCGAGCCGGAATAGCAATGGATCGAGCCGCGGCGCACCTTGCATGCCGCGATCATATCAAAGGTCTCCTGCGCGGCATCACGGGAATGGATCACAACGGGCTTGCCAAGCTCCTCCGCCAGCCGCAGCTGCTGCAAAAACCAGAAGCGCTGAAATTCGCGCGGGTGCGTATCGTAATAATAATCCAGCCCGATCTCCCCGATGGCGACCACCTTCGGATGCGCGCTCATCTGCCGCAGCGCATCAATGGTCTTGGAGGACATATCATACAGCTCATGCGGATGCACGCCGACGGCGGCGTACACATAGTCATACTTCTCCGCAAGGCGGATGCTGCTCTCGCTGCTTTTCAGGTCGCAGCCGATATTGATGATGCGGCTCACGCCCGCCGCAGGGAGGATCGCCTGCAAAAGCGCATCGCGATCCTCCCGGAATTTGCGGTCGTCATAATGGGCATGGGATTCATAATACTGCATCAGCTGATTGCGCTCCCGCCGGGGAAGTTTTCATCATCCGTCGTCAGGATGGACAGATTGCCGTCGCTGTCCTCCGCACAAAGAATCATGCCTTGGCTGATTTCGCCCATCATCTTTCTGGGCGCAAGGTTATACGCTACCACTACGCGCTTGCCAACCAATGCGCCGGGGGCGTACGTCCCCTTGATGCCGGAGAAGATCACTCTTTCCTCGCCCTCTGCAAACTGCACCACATTGCGCAGCAGCTTCTTGGACTTGGGCACCTCCGTGCTTTCCTTTACGATGCCGACCTTCAGCTGCACCTTGCAGAAATCCTCAATGCTGATCTCCGCAGGGTATTCCGGCTCATCGTGCGCCTTTTCCTCCTGCTTTGCCTCTTCCTTCTTGGGCTGATTTGCGATGGAGGTTGCCTGAGCCGCCTTGATCGCCGCCTCCAGCTCCGTCAGCTCCTTCTTCATATCAATACGAGGGAAGAGCGTCTCGCCCTTTGCAACAGCCAATTCCGCAGGCAGAAGACCCCATGTCTTCGTGCTTTCCCATGTGGTCAGCTCGCCTTCGGGGATATTCAGCTGCGCCCAGATTTTGGCGGGCGTTACGGGCATGAAGGGCTGAATCAGGATGGAGATAATGCGGATGCTTTCCGCAACGTTGTACAGCGCATTCGCCAGCTCTGCCTTCTTTGTTTCGTCCTTGCAGAGCACCCAAGGCTGTGTCTCATCGATATATTTGTTCGTTCTGCGGATCAGATTCCAGATTTCCGCCAGTGCATCGGAGAAAAGCATGTTGTCCATCTTTTCCTCCACAACAGGGACAGTCGCTGCCGCAACGGCCTTCAGATCTGCATCGAAGGGCGTTTCTGCACGCTCTGCGGGCAGCTTGCCGCCGAAATATTTCTCGATCATGCCGACCGTTCTGGAAACCAGATTGCCGAGGTCGTTCGCCAGATCGGAATTGATACGCTGAATCAGGGCTTCGTTTGTGAAATTGCCGTCCTGCCCGAACGCAATCTCGCGCAGCAGGAAATAACGGATGGCATCCACGCCGTATTTCTCGCAGAGCACAACGGGGTCAACCACATTGCCGACAGACTTGGACATCTTACCGCCATTGATCACCAGCCAGCCGTGTCCGAAAACCTTCTTCGGCAGGGGCATGTTCAGCGCCATCAGCATCGCGGGCCAGATGATTGCATGGAAACGCACGATTTCCTTGCCGACAACGTGTACATCCGCAGGCCAGTATTTCTTGTAGTCCGCATCGTTATCGCTGCCGTAGCCCAGCGCGGTCACATAGTTGGAGAGCGCGTCGATCCAAACGTATACGATATGGCCGGGGTCAAATTCCACGGGTACGCCCCATTTGAAGGAGGTACGGGATACCGCCAAGTCCTCCAGACCGGGCTTGAGGAAGTTTGCGATCATCTCGTTCTGGCGCGTGTTGGGCTGCAAAAATTCGGGATTTTCCTCATAGTATTTGATGATCCTGTCGCCATACTGGGAAAGACGGAAGAAATAGCTCTCCTCCTTCAGAAGCTC
>CAVGZD010000108.1:0-3440 GCA_963633805.1 Lachnospiraceae bacterium
CGTCCGAAGCAGGAAACACTCATGCTGAGATAACTCTCCCGCCCGTTCTTTCTGTTCTTGCTCCGATAATAAAAGCCACTCTCTGGCAGTCAAAGCCATTGTCACACCTCCTCCAGCAGAATATAATAAATGCCACCATACTCCTTCATATTCAACACCCGAAACTCGGAATTGCGTTCGTACAGCACTTCCTGCTCCGCCTCATTGAATGCGCTGATATCCCTTCCTTTTGAGCCGTTTTGAATATAAATCTGAATTTTGGCTTTAGAATTGTAGACATCTCCCTTTGTCGCAGAAATATACTGCGGATAACGGATGCTTTCCCCAATCCTATAGCTTTCCAAAAATTCCTGCGCCTGTTCCTCCGCAAGAAAATCCACGGAACGCATCAAATTCCCTTGATAAAGCGGTGCTTTCCGTAACGCCCGATCCAGATTTTCTACAATCGCTTTTTGGGCAGCATCCAGATCAATGCCACCCCTTAATTTTTCATTTAATGTGAAGGATTCCGCGCTTATGTACTTCATTATAGCACTCTTTTCATGAATTGTAAAAGGATTTCCGACAACATAATCCCTTTTCCACTCTTCAAAGGTCATATCTGCCGGAACATCATACACCCCTCCATCCGCATCCCGCGCGGCCCGCCGCTCTCGAACTCAAAGGTGACATAATACCAAGTTGCGCTGACATGATGGTGGTCGCCCGCAGCGCCATGGTGGGAAACGCCGATCCGTTTGGCAGCAACCCTCGCCGGCACGCGCAGCTGCGGGGACCCGTTATTTTTGTGCCATGTGCCGATCCCGCGCACGATGACAACGATAAACACCCCGATCACCAGCACAAACACGATGGTGAACATAGAATCCATCACCCGGAAGCTCGTTCCAAAATCGTAAAAATCGTAGCCCATAAGTAGGCTCCGCTTAAGAAAACATTGTTATTGCATTTGTTGATTTCTTAAGCGGAACTGCGAGCGACGATCCAAATAAGAAAGCAGCCATTTTTCATTGAAAATGCCGTAAGTCCTTGTAAAACAAGGATTTACGGCATTTAGATGTTTTCTTATTTGGACGCGCCATAAGCCCCTCCTAACGCCGTCAAAGGGAATGTATGTTTCCTATGTCGAACAAAGCTTACTCGCCCGTTTCCTCGCGGATGATCTGAACCAGACGATCTGCCATATTCGCGTAAATCGGCTTGCCGTCCCGCAGCGATTTCACCTGCGTCAGCCACTGCCTTGCGTCCTTTTTCTCGCCCAAATGATACAAAATCCCGGCGATGATGAGGTAGGTCTGCCGGCTTTGCGCCAACGTCAGATCGCACATGGAATAGACTATTTTGTACGCCTCGACCGTCTTTTTCAGCGCCTCCTCCTGCAATGCGGTATCCTTCGTATCCTCATAAAACCAGCTGATGTTGCGCCAGAGCTGCACCTTGTTCATCAGATCGTTATGGAACGCCTCCGTGCAAAGCAGAGCCAGATAGTGCTGCATGAATACAGTATCCAGCGTTTTTCTTCGTCGTAAAATCCACAGGCAGCGCCGCGCACACCTCATCCTGCTTAGTCGCATAACGCTCCTTTCGGGGCGGCTCCTGTAGCTGGAAGGTATCCATAAACGCGCTGAAGCAGCAATGCGGGCATGTCACGATCTCAAACCATTCCGAGCGGAAATTTTCATAAATCATGCGAAAATCATACCGTTCCTGACCCATCTGCTCATGAATCGGCGTCAGTTTATACATCGCAATGCGAACGCCTTGGAACGAACGTTTGCAATGCGGACAAGTATACTCCTTTTCAAAAAGATACTCGCTGCAATCTGGCAGCATGATATTAGAATAATCCTTGTGCCCGGGTAGGCAAATCTCGCGTAAAATCTGCTCCTTTTTCTGCTAAAAAAATTTTTCTTACCGGAATGGATCGCCAAGCGATCGTCCACCTCCGGTTTAATCAGCTTGCGCAGCACGTCAAGGGTAATCGGCACCTGCGCACCGCTCTGCCGCACCTGATCCAAAAGCTGCTTCGCGTGAATATTGATATGAACCATGCGCAGATTATCCGCCATTGCCTTGACGATAGAAAGCGCATTTTGCACATCCTTTTGCAGATAAATCTCAAAATCCTCCTCCGACACGCGCAGCACCGCAACCGCGCTCTCCGCAACGATCGTGCAGTAGCTGGGCTGCTCTGCAAGGAGCATAATCTCCCCGAAATAATCCGGCGCGGTATGCTGCCCCGCCCGCATCTCGTTGATTTTGCCGTAATTGGTGTAGGTTCCAACCGTTCCGGACAGTATTTTGTATACGTCGCGCTGTAATTCGCCCTGCTGTATAATAACCTCGCCCTTTTGGCAATGCATAACTAATGAAGTGCTCATCGTTACCCCCGGCCATTTTCTGTCATAAAATTTAGAAAAATGCAATTGTAAATTCTTATACATAGTATACTAAAAAATGCCACTAACGTCCATGTTTTTTCATAAAAATATACTCATCGCAAATCTATCTTGCACTCTGTATAGAAAAAAGCCGAAATTGGTCTGCACCAGATCTCGGCTTCTCACATTTGCTTGCGCACAGTTTTATATTCATCTTCCAAGCAATAATATGGACACGCCCCGCGAAAGCTGTCCGTAAGGAATTTTTCCATTTCATCCTCATCGAGGTCAACCTCGCAGTAATACTCTTCAAATTCCTCATCATATCCAAAATACATACAGCTTTCGCAACTTGACTGCATTTTCCGCCTCCGTATAAATAAAAAAAGTGGAAGTTACAGGGCTCGAACCTGTGACCCTCTGCTTGTAAGGCAGATGCTCTCCCAGCTGAGCTAAACTTCCACAAAACGACTCAGAAGGGGCTCGAACCCTCGACCTCCGGCGTGACAGGCCGGCGCTCTAACCAACTGAGCTACTGAGCCATAAAATAATGGCTATTCTATAAAAAATGGCAGGGGCAGAAGGATTCGAACCCTCGACATTCGGTTTTGGAGACCGACGCTCTACCAGCTGAACTATACCCCTTCAAAAAGGTATCTTATGCACCTTCAAAACCGAATACAAACTCAGCAATCTCATCAATCTTCGCGACTCCTGTCGCTTTTCTTTGGTCAAGCCCTCGATCGATTAGTATTGGTCAGCTGAACATGTTACCATGCTTACACCTCCAACCTATCTACCTCGTTATCTTCAAGGGATCTTACTTCTTTCGAATGGGAAATCTTATCTTGAGGGCGGCTTCACGCTTAGATGCCTTCAGCGTTTATCCGTTCCATACATAGCTACCCGGCTGTGCAGTTGGTCTGCAACCGGTACACCAGAGGTACGTCCATCCCGGTCCTCTCGTACTAAGGACAGCTCCTCTCAAATTTCCTGCGCCCACAACGGATAGGGACCGAACTGTCTCACGACGTTCTGAACCCAGCTCGCGTACCGCTT
>CAVGZD010000108.1:3450-3637 GCA_963633805.1 Lachnospiraceae bacterium
AGCCTGTTATCCCCAGGGTAGCTTTTATCCGTTGAGCGATGGCATTCCCACTTATTACCACCGGATCACTAAGTCCTACTTTCGTACCTGCTCGAACCGTCGCTCTCGCAGTCAAGCCACCTTTTGCCTTTACACTCTTTGAATGGTTTCCAATCATTCTGAGGTGACCTTCGAGCGCCTCCGTTAC
>CAVGZD010000109.1:0-3493 GCA_963633805.1 Lachnospiraceae bacterium
GAGGGAAATCGACGTAGTAGCAGCAGCTTTCAGCATTTCAGAATTTATATTTTCTTATTCGGGCGCACCTTTGGGGCGCGTCCAAACAAGAAAACATCTAAATGCCGTAAATCCTTGTTTTGCAGGGACTTACGGCATTTTTATTGAAGGATGTCTGTTTTTTAAGCGGAGCCTGCTTAGGGGCTTCGTCTTTTTTGTTGCGCGGAAATTTTGGCATAGCTTTTGCGATGCTCTGCGAAGCGCAGGGTGATCCAACGTTGAAAAAGGGGAACGTTCGTGGTATAATGCACTGTAAATACTGCAAGAATGACTACAAAACATAACGGAGCGAGTGATATGAACGAAAAAGCACTGCACACCTTAGAATATGACAAAATGATACAAAAGCTGACGGGCTATGCCGTTTCCCCGATGGCGAAGGAGCGGGCGGCGGCATTGAAGCCTTCCTCCGCCATGAGCGATATCATCCTCTGGCAGCAGGAAACGAGCGAGGCTACGAGCATGGTGCTGCGCAAGGGCAGCCCGTCCTTCGGCGGCTTTCGGGAGATTCGCCCGCAGCTCAAGCGCGCCGCGATGGCTGGCATGCTTTCGATTGCGGAATTGATGGCGATGGGCGAATTTGCCTACGTCTGCCGCAAGGTGAAAAATTATGCAAAGAAAGAGAATAAAACAGAGGTTTATGAGCGTCTGGATGAATATTTTGACCTGATTATGCCGCTGGACACGCTGGAAAATGAAATCAGCCGCTGCATCCTCTCGGAAACAGAAATCTCAGATACCGCCAGTGCGGGCTTGCTGAGCGTGCGCAAGGAAATCAAGATTTCCAATGACAGAGTGAAGGAGCATCTGAACGGGGTCATCAATTCCTCGGCATACCGCAATATGCTGCAGGATTTTGTGATTACGATTCGTAATGATCGCTATTGCGTGCCCGTAAAGGCGGAATATCGTAGTTCCTTCCCCGGAATGATTCATGACCAATCCAACACGGGATCGACACTTTTCATGGAGCCGATGAGCGTAGTGCAGCTCAATAACCGCATCAAGGAGTTGCAAGCGAAGGAAAAAGAGGAGATCGAAAAAATATTGCTGATGCTTTCCGATCTGGTGACGGCAAATGCAATCACCATTGAGGGCAATCTGGAGCTGCTGACACAGCTGGATTTTATATTCGCGAAGGCGGCGCTATCGCTTTCCATGGGCGGGACGCAGCCGCTTTTCAACACGAAGGGCTATGTGCATATCCAAAAGGGCAGGCATCCGCTGCTCGATCCCAAGACGGTCGTGCCGACGGATATTTATCTGGGGAAGGATTTTACAACGCTGCTGATCACCGGTCCGAATACGGGCGGCAAAACCGTTGCGCTCAAAACGCTGGGGCTGTTCTGCCTGATGGGGCAGGCGGGGCTGCATATCCCTGCCTTCGATCATTCTCAGCTTGCGGTGTTCGACAATATTTTCGCGGATATTGGCGATGAACAGAGCATTGAGCAGAGCCTGAGTACCTTTTCGGCGCATATGACGAATATCGTGAAAATTATGGACGAGGTGACGGATCATTCGCTGGTTCTCTTTGACGAATTGGGCGCGGGCACAGACCCGACAGAGGGCGCGGCGCTTGCCATCGCTATTATTCAGGCGCTGTTGGAGAGAAAAATCCGCACCGCCGTGACGACGCACTACAGCGAATTGAAGGTATTTGCGCTTACGACCGCGGGAGTGGAAAACGCCTGCTGCGAATTTAGCGTGGAAACGCTGCGTCCGACCTATCGGCTGCTGATCGGGATTCCAGGTAAGAGCAATGCTTTCGCTATCTCCAAGCGGCTGGGTCTGCAGGAATATATTCTGGAAAGCGCACGGAGCTTTATCAGTCAGGATGAAGCGAAATTCGAGGATGTGATTACCGATCTGGAAATCAGCAAGAAATCGGTCAAAATCGAGCAGGAGCGCGCAGAGCAATATCGTCGCGAAGCGGAGGATCTGAAAAAAGAGGTCGAGCGACAAAAGGAAAAAACGAGAGAGCAGAAGGAAAAAATCCTTGCGCGGGCGAGGGAAGAAGCCAAGCAGATTTATGCGCAGGCGAAGGAGGAAGCCGACAGCATCGTAAAGGAAATGAACCGACAGGCGAAGGAAGCCGGGAACAAAAACAAGGTGCTGGAGCAGCGGCAGAAGCTGAACGAAAAGCTATCCTCTGTGCAGCAGGATTTTGTGAAATCGAAAAAAATGAAGCCGAACCACAAAGCACCGGAAAATCTGAAGCCGGGTGACCGCGTGTACGTCATCTCCTTCGATCAGAACGGCGAGGTCATCTCCGCACCGGATAAGAATAAAGAGGTCATGGTGCAGATGGGCGCGATGAAGCTGAAGGTGCCTGTGGCGGAGCTGATGCTGGACGATACGCCCAGACCCAAGGAAAAGCAGAAGCAGCCGCCGAAGGCAAAGCTGTCCAAAAGCCAATTCATATCTGCGGAGATCGATTGCCGCGGGCAGCTTGTGGATGAGGCGATCGCAAATATTGATAAATATATCGATGATGCGTATCTCTCCGGTTTGAAGCAGGTGGTGATCATTCACGGAAAGGGCACGGGTGCACTGCGGACGGGCGTACAGAATTATCTGAAATTAAATTCTCATGTGAAAAGCTACAGACCGGGGACATTCGGCGAGGGCGAAGCGGGCGTGACCGTTGTAGAGCTGAAATAAACAGAGAGCGGGGGAGACTATGGGGAAACAGAAAATACTCATTGTAGATGACGATAAGCATATTTCGGAGCTGATCTCTCTGTATACGGAGAAGGAGGGCTACGAAACGAGGGAGGCGTACGATGGCAAGGAGGCGATCCGCGCGGCGGAGGAATTTCAACCGGATTTGATCCTGCTGGATCTGATGCTGCCGGGCATGGATGGCTATCAGGTCTGCACAGAAATACGCAAAAGCAGCCGCGTCCCCATCATTATGCTGACGGCAAAGGGGGAAACCTTCGATAAGGTGCTGGGGCTGGAGCTTGGCGCGGATGATTATGTGGTCAAGCCCTTTGAGCCGAAGGAGCTGATGGCGCGGATCAAAGCCGTCCTGCGCCGCTATAAGCCGCAGGCGAAGGAGGAGGATGCGGATATTCTTCGCTTTGGCGGGCTGGAGATCAATCTTTCCAATTATTCCGTGCAATATCAGGGCAAGCGGCTGGATTTTCCGCCGAAGGAGTTTGAGCTGCTGAGCTATCTGGCGCAGCATCCCAATCGCGTGTTCACCAGAGAGCAGCTGTTGGATCGCATCTGGGGCTATGAATATGTTGGGGATACCAGAACGGTGGATGTGCATGTCAAGCGGATCAGGGAAAAGCTAAATCCTGAGGATGAATGGGGGATCCGGACGGTTTGGAGCGTGGGTTATAAATTCGGGCAGAAGTGAAAAGGGGTGTCCAAAGGTGCGCCCGAATAAGAAAATATAAATTCTGAAATGCTGAAAGGTACGGCTACTGCGTTAATCTCCCTT
>CAVGZD010000110.1:0-3581 GCA_963633805.1 Lachnospiraceae bacterium
CCTCGTACATGATACTCAACTCACCATAAACCTGTCCCCAGTTTCGAAGAGGCATAGTCCATTTCCTGGTTGCCTCAAATGTAGAAAGATATAGCGCTTTTAATTTTGAATTTTCATTCTCACCTACTCTAATTGTTAAAACCTCTTTGTAGCCATCCTGGCTGATTCCAAGAATGACATAGGCTGCAAGTTTTCGGATAACTCCATTGTCACGGACAGAATGCAAAAATCCCCATCATCACCAAAACGCAAAACCGCATCCGCCTGCGCGTTCCTTCCTTTCCGTTTCTACACAACATCGTTTCTTCCACCTGTCAATCCTTACGCCCAAGGGTCGGCAGATGCGGGCTGACGAATATCCGTCAGCAGATACTGCTCCCACAAGAACCACTTTCCGTCGCCCCTTTGACGCAGCTTGATGGGGCGCGGGCGATCCGCACCGCCGCAGGGGATGAGCAGCTTGCAGTAGCCCTGCTCTGCGTTGGATGTATGGTCGCTAAGAATTGTGAGCACAAAGGGCTCTGTTGGCGCGTAGTTATTCGCAGGGGTCGCGCCTTGGAAATAGGAAAAGGGCAGGCAAGTCTTGCCGCCGCGAAAGCGATCCTTCAGAAAGGAGACATCATGTCCGTTCAGCGGACGCGGCCCGCGCAGCCAATTCAGCATTTCGATACCAATAGATTCCTCGGCGGCATAGACGCAAAGCGCGCAGACGGTCAGTGCAGCCGTCTGAAAGGGCGTATCCAGTGCAGCTTCGGGCAATGCCTGCATTTCGGCAAGGCTTTCGGGCAGAGCTGCAAAGGTGAAGCTCTCCCGCTTTGCCCCAATTGCCGCAGAGGGGCTTGCGCCGCCTGCCGCAGCGTTGTTTTTGAGTTTGTCGAAAATCCCCATAATTTCGCCCCTCCTTAGTTTTCAAGTGTAAACAGAATCGGGCTGTTTTCCGGGTCTGCCGCCAAGGGCTGCCCATCGATGCAGATGACGGAGATCTCATCTGCCATTGTACGCACGATTTCATATGTTCCCTCAAGCCAGGAGCCATCCTCCGCTTGCAGGGAGAGGAAATATTGATCCGGCGCATCGCCTGTTCGTTTGCAAGTGCCTTGCAGCAGCCCCATCAGCTCGCCGTTGCCCTTGCCATAGGAAAACTGCACACCCCCGTTTTGATTAAAAACCAAGCGCAGGAGAAAATCCGCATCATATCCCGACAAATTTGTAGCGACCCAAGTGCCGATTAGGTCGGCATTGCCGTATGCCGTAAAATCATATACGCCGGGGCTGTACCAAGGGGTATTCAGTGAGCCGTCATAGAGGGAAAGGCCGGGCTGATAGGACAGCACCTCCCCTGCCGAATTCACGATTTCCACATCCATATCCGGCATTACATCGCTGAGATTGCCCCGAAGCAGTATCGGCTCACCGCTTTCGCTGCGATACAGCACATCGCCCACCTTGCCGACAAAATCCTCGCCATATACCCAATCGTTGACCGAAAGGGAAGCCTTGGGGTCGGTCGGAACGATGCAGTAAAGCTCCGTTCCGCCATTGGGATGCAGAATGATTTGCTCCTGCGGAATCTCCGTCAGGAAGGGATAGGTCTTTGTTTCCTCAAGCTGCGCAATATAAGCGGCAAAATCGGCGGTATCCGCATAACCCAGAAAGGCTGCGGCACAAATATCGCCCTTTTCGGCCGCCGCTTGGCGTAGCTGTTCCAAGGTGATCGCCTGCGAGGTATCCAGAGACATTCCCCCTTTATTCCTCGCGCCGCTGTCCTCCATAACCTCCGGTAAATCCGTCGGAAGGTCGGCAGAAGCGCTTGTATCGGCGGCACAGCCGCATTGCAATGCCGCGCAAAGAACGAAAGCCGCGAGCATTTTCCATTTTTTCATATTGCAGGCCTCCTTTTAACCGTAGGTTCGGATCATCGTCAGTTCCATCACGCTTTCGCCGAAGAAGGGCGGTGCAGCGGCAGCATCCATCGGCAGGGACAGATAGAGATTTTCCCCATCCAAATCAACCAAAACAGGATAGACTCCGGAGCATGCGTCCGCACTTGCGCCACCAAAGGTAAGCTGCAACGCGCCCTCCTGCATTGCCCAGTATCCTGTGTACATATCGGTATATTCCGCATTTTCCGCAGAGATGCGATATAATTCCACCGTCCCGCAATAAGGGCTTTGGGCAGGATCATAGCGCAGATCGAGAAACCAATCCCCAGCGACCCAGCTTGTATCCGCCAGATTGGCGATGGTCGGCGGCATCATCCCCGTGGCAAAATAGGGCGCGGTTACATCGCCATAATGGCTGAAATCCAGCATGGGTGCGCTTGCAGTATCCTCGTAGGGAATGTCGGCATAGCCCATTTCATCACGCATCGGGTACCAGAGGAAGGCATGTCCCTCCGTATCTGTGACGGTGGCATAAAGCAGAGGTGTTTCCATAATGCCGCTGTTTCCGACGCAAAGGAAGATGGGGGCGCCGCTATCCGATTGATAAAGCTGTTTCTCCCCTGCATCCGCAGTATTGACCGTAACGGAAATGCCCTCCTGAACGGGTACAAGGCAATAAATATCACCGATCGGCTCCCCGATGATATTTTCCTTGGGAATTTCCCCCAAAAAGCTCATTGCCTCCATTGTGGCGGGAACGTTATTCCAAAGGAACGCGGCGGGGTCCTCCGCAAAAGGACGATTCGCGTCCGCTTCATCCAGATAGGCCACAGCGAAGATCTTTTCCTTCTCCGCCAGCTTCTGTCGGAACATCTCAAGGGAATGCGCACCTGTCGGCAGATCTTCCTCTGCAATCACCTTTTCTCCGGCTGCGTTTGGCTCGCGGGTATTGGTTTTCGTGTCTGTATCCGCATTGCCGCAGGCGGGCAGGGCAAAAAGCATCATGCCGCAGAGCGCCGCGGCGCAGAAACGATATTGTACTTGTTTCATTTCAATTCCTCCTTCCCATTTGCATAGAAAAAGCAGGCAGCCAGGGGGATCATCATGCAAAGCATGGTAATACCTGCTAATACTTTTTTCATTTTATCACACATCGTCTCTCAGTTGATTGCCCGTATCTGCTTCATCGCCGCCGTCCGTGGTCTGCTCCGTGCCGCTGTCGGCAGGGAGGCGCATCGTTTGCGTCTTTGCCGCCGCAGGCAGCAACGGCAGGTGCCAGTGTCATCGTCAAAAGAATTGCAAATAATTTTTTCATATTCAGTCACCTCAATAAAATATATTTTTAGTCGATACAAAATGGCTGCCGCTGTGTGTGTTATTTGGAAAAAAGGGATCAATTTAAGCAAAAGCAAGCGGCAGCCCGACCTTGTCGCGGCGGAAGGAGAACACCCCATTCGCAAAAGATACTCCCAACCTACAAATATATGTTTTATTTCTTTTCCAAAGGCAGGAAGGGCAGGATGGCATTTGCCACATTGGGGATGGGCATGGTCTGCAGCCAAACCTTACCGGGGCCTGTCAGAACGGTGTTGAAGAAGCCTTCGCCACCCAGGAATTTGTTTTTCAGACCCTTTACCTGCTGGATATCCATGGATACGCTGCTCTCATAGCCCAGCACATAGCCTGTGCTGACAACCA
>CAVGZD010000111.1:0-3407 GCA_963633805.1 Lachnospiraceae bacterium
GGGTCAAGGGGATGAAATCCCCTTGCGGGAGTTTGAGGGCAGCGCCCTCAAGGTCTGCCGGGGTTTGGGGCAAAGCCCCAAGGTCTTCACGGTTTTGATCCTTCACACCCGCTCGACCTTCGCCTCAATGTCCCCCTCCAGCGCCGCCAGCTTCTCCTGCGCCGCCTGTAGGCTGTCCGCCCTTACGCCGATGTAAAACTTCAGCTTCGGCTCCGTGCCGGAAGGTCGGATGCATACCCAAGAGCCGTCCTCCAGCGTGTAATACAGCACATCCGAGGTCGGCAGCGGGCTTTTCGTCTCCGCGCCCGTGCGCAGATCGCGGAATACCTGCGTCTTGTAATCCCGCGCCTGCACCACCGCATAGCCGCCCAACTCTGCCGGGGTCGTCTCCCGGAAAGTCTTCATGATGCGCCGGATGCGCTCCATGCCCTCCAAGCCCTTCATCGTCAGGGATTTCACGCCATCCTGGAAATAGCCGTACTTCTCATACAGCCCCAGCAGCGCCTCATACAGCGTCATGCCCTGCTCCTTATAAAACGCCGCCATCTCGCAGACCAGCACGGAGGCATATACCGCGTCCTTATCCCGCGCGTACGTCCCCGCAAGGCAACCGTAGCTCTCCTCAAAGCCGAAGAGATAGCTGTATTCGCCCGTCTGCTCAAATTCCTTGATCTTCTCGCCAATAAACTTAAAGCCCGTCAGCACCTCCAGCTTCGCCACGCCATACGCCGCGCAGATCGGCGCAACCATCTCCGTGCTGACGATGGTTTTGATCACAACACCGTTTTCGGGCAGTCTGCCCTGCGCCTTGCGCTGGGAGAGGATATATTCCGTCGCCAAAATGCCGACCATATTGCCCGTCAGCGGCACAAATTCGCCCTTGTCATTTTTCACCATTGCGCCCATTCTGTCGCAGTCGGGGTCTGTGCCGATGAGGATGTCCGCGTTCACCTCAGCCGCCAACTTACGCGCCAAATTGAACACCTTCACATCCTCCGGATTGGGATAATCGACCGTGGGGAAGGAAGAATCGGGCAGCTCCTGCTCGGCCACGACAAATACGTTTGCAAAGCCCGCCTTTTTCAGATTGCGGCGCACGGGCAGATTACCGGAGCCATGCAGCGGTGTGTATACAATATTTAGCCTATCGCCCATCCGTGCGATCATTTCGGGATTCATCAGCTGCGCCTGCACATTGCGATCGAAAGCCTCGTCCACCTGCTCGCCGATGAAGGAAAACAGTCCCTTTCCCATCGCTTCAGCCTTCTCCATGCGCCGAATCTCGCCGAAATTCGCAACCGCATTCACCTGCTCGATGATGCCGCGATCCCTCGGCGCAACGACCTGCGCACCGTCCGCCCAATAGACCTTATAGCCGTTATATTCCGGGGGATTATGGCTTGCTGTCAGCACCACGCCCGCCGTGCAGCCCAGCTCTCTGACCGCGAAGGACAGCATCGGCACGGGGCGCAAAGAGGGATAGAGATGCGCGGGAATGCCGTTTGCGGCGAAAATCAGCCCCGCCTCCTCCGCAAATTCCGCAGACATAAAGCGCGAATCATAGGCAATCGCAACGCCCTGCGCCTGTGTGCCCTCTTTTTTGATATAATTCGCCAGCCCCTGCGACGCCTTGCCGACGGTATAGCGATTCAGGCGGTTCGAGCCATTGCCGATGATGCCGCGCAGACCGCCCGTGCCAAATTCCAGCTCCTTAAAAAAGCGTTCCTTAATCTCGTTTTCATCCGTAATGCCGCGCAGCTCCGCCTTCGTTTCCTCATCAATAAAAGGATCATCCAGCCACTGCTGATATCTCTTGCGATAGTCCTCCATGCTCTCCATCCTCTCTGTTTTTATGTCAGCTCCGCATAGAGCGAAGCCTTGCTGTCGTTCATCTGGATCGTCTGCTCAAAGGGCTGATAGCCCTCCTTTTCCACCCGCACGGTATAGCTGCCATAGGGCAGATTGACCTGCATGGGCGCGATACCCGACGCCTCCCCGTTGATATAGACCGCCGCGCCATCGCAATTTGCGGTCACGGTCAGCGTGCCGTACTGAAATTCCTTTTCCAGCTCCGCAACTACCGTTATGGAGTCGCCCTCCAGATTGATATGCTCGTTCCATTCCAGATAGCCGTTTTTCAGGATCACCAGATTATATTCGCCCACGGGCAGCACCGCCGGGCTTTCTGACAGCGTCCCATTGATATACAGCCGATAATCGCTGACATTGGCTTCAATGATGATCACGCCCATCTTCTCCTGCGCCTTGGAAAGATCGTACCGCAGCTCCTCCCCGGCATTTATGGAAATCGCATCCTTGCGCTGCTCGATATTTTCGCCCGTAACGGTGATGGTATGGCTGCCAACGCCGATGGGAATGCGTCCCACATCTTCCAGCGGCACGGCTTCTCCTTCATCTATCTGAATGCTGCCGTTTTTGATATTGTCCCCGTTTTCTACGATCAGATAGCCATGATATTCCAAAACCTGCACCGACCAGACCGTATCGGCATAGCCGCGCAGCAGCAGCCGATCCGCAGGGGCAATATCCGCGGGGGAGATGCTTTGACCGTCATAGAGAAAAATCGCCTGCTTGCCATAGGAGAAGGAACGATCCTCCCCCGTAAGCGTGCGCGCGGAGGGATCGGGCGTCAGCCCCGTTACCTCGGTATGCTCCAGCGCGGGATTGCTGTAGTCCGCAGAAAGGACGGTTTTGCCATCCTGCGCCAGCTCTGCCATGAGCAGATCGCCCACGGCGGTGCTGCCGAAGGCAAGCTCCCGCCCGGCGGCGTCAATAATTTCGGTTTCCTCCGTGAATAAAAGCGTTTTTCGGGTGTCGTTTGCGATGTCGTAGACGACGACCTCATCGCCATCCACAATGCCCTCCACCAGCATGGGATATGCCTGCGCATCCACCGGCACAGGCGCGGGGCGAATGCCGCAGCGCACGAGGGAAAAGCCCAAAATGCAGGCGATCACACCCGCAAATGCCAGAAGACCGATGCTGCGCTTGCTCAAGCCGTCGCTCGGCTCCTCCTCGTCCGCGTCCTCCTGCGCAGCTCTGCCCGCGGGGCGCGACGGGATATCCGAAGACGTATCCTCCGGCGTATCGAATTTTTCGGATTCAAAGGCATCTAAAAAGGCGTTCGCATCGCCCAGCTCGTCCTCCACATCGCTATGCTTCAGTTCCTTCACCTTTTCATTTATCTTATCCAATCGGATGGTTTCGTCAAATCGGCTCTCGTCCTTCTCGAAATGATAGTCCTTCACTGATTTCTCCTCCTTCGGGGAAAGTTTCAGGTTCCTTTTCGTTCTATTTTATACATTTCCCCGCCAAGTTGCAATATGAAAAACACAGGAACGAGACAGAAAAAGGATAAATCCCTGAATGCATCAGGAATTTATCCT
>CAVGZD010000112.1:0-3287 GCA_963633805.1 Lachnospiraceae bacterium
TCCGCCCAAGCCGTGCCTGCCTCCGTGCGCTGCAGGAACTGCCCGGTTTTGCCGCCGGGCGGGACATGCACAGCCGCATCGTCCCGATGATCCTGAAATTCCTCCACAGAAACATAGGTCAGATCCACGTTAATCTCCGCAGAAACCTCCTGCATCTGCCCGATAAACACCGGGATCACCAGCGTGCGCTCCTGCGTTTCCTGCGCGTCCCGATCCACATAATCCGCCAGCGCATAGGCGTTATTATAGGCAAAAAGCCCCTCCGCGCCGTCCCCGATTTTGGCAAAGACGCCGATCTCTCGGAAATAAAAGCTGTTCTCCAGCTCGCTCGTGCGAAAATGCCCCCGAATCAGCGCATAATTCGCCACGCTCCCATCCTTCGCCGCGCCCTGCTTCACCTCCTTGCTCGCAATCGCCACATCCAGCGTAGGATGGATCAGGGCAGTTAGTGCCTGCGGGGCTTGCGAGGTGATCTCGCCATCGCCAAGCTGGATTTTTGTCAGCGTCAGCCGCCCTCCGGCGATGGCTTCGGCGAGCATTTCCCGTCCCGCAAGGGTTGTCACAAAATTTGAAAAGCCCATCAATATTCACCTCCCTGCGATGGCCGAACCTCCCGATTGCCAAAGTACTGCACTACCCTTTGCAGCAGGGTCGCGCCCGCGAACAGCTCCTGCTTTGCCGTGACGACGATTTCCAGCTGATCCAGCCACGCCGAAAGCCGCTTCACCGTCTGCGCAACGGCGATAAATTCGCGCACAGTTTCATCCGTGATGCCAGCATTTTCCGTATGGATGCGGAAATAGCCCGGCTTGCCGCCGTATTCGTACCATTCGACCACCTCCGCGCTGCCGAAAATATCCCGGCACACCTGCTCCAACGCCGCCGTTGTCCCGGCTGTCGCATAATAAATCAACGCACCCTTGACGATGCTGCGCTTTACCTCCACGGGATAGCCCTCCTCATATTTCGGCGCACGCAGCTCCGCCGCCAGAACGTCCAAAAGCCTTTCATCCAGCGCATCAATCCTGCTGTAGACCCGCGCCCGCTCGGCATAATACAGCAGCTTTTGATGCTGCCGCTGCACCGCATAGGCAAGGGCGGCGCACCAAGCCTCCTGCGTGACGATCTGCGGCAGGCTGTCCAAAATTTTTGCATCCCTTAGCTTAATCATCCTCCAGCCCTCCATATTGAATCGTTTCCGCAGCAAGCTTCGCGATTTTCGTATCCTCTATGACGATATGCGGCGGCTGTGTCAGCTCGACCCGCTTCGCCCCGGCAAGCACCACGCGCTTGATCAGCTCAGACGGGTTGACATCCCGCCCCAGCTTCCTCTGCCAGCTCTTATATTCCGCGATTGCCTTCTGCACCGCCGCTTGAATCGTCACCGCCTGTACGCTGTCGCTTGCATTGATGAAATAGGTCAGCGCAATGCTGTATTCTTGCTCCTCCGGCGCGGCGGCAATCACGCGATCCGCTGTCGGGCGAAGGGTTTTATCGCTCAGATACGCCTCCATTGTCCGCTGCTCCTCCTCCGTCGGCAAAATGCCGCCATCCAGCAAAAACAGCAGCTTCACCACGCTTGGCGAGGGCGAAAACGCCTTTGCATCCAAAACATCCGCGCGGAACTGCTTGGCATGGTATTCGTATGCATCCCTCGGTCCCGCAACGCTGTAGCCGGAGGGCGCAAGGTAAATGCGCTCCGTGAAATCGTCATCGCTTTCGATATCCGCGCCGCCGACAGAGGGCGCAATGTTCGTCACGGTGGCAATATAAGGAACGGGGTCAACGATCTTGCTGACGCTCCCCTCCGGCAGGGCATTGCTTTCTCTGCCCGCCTGCAGAGCCGTTGCGTCAAGCTCCACCGCCGTCTGTCCTGCGGAGATTTCCGCATGCTGTACTGCCGAATCCAATAGCCCACGGGACGCTGATAGGCGTTATACTCCACCCCGCCGATCACCTTATTACCCGGATGTCTGGGAACCATAACAGAGGTGTCCAGTTCATCCACCTCAAGGGATTGCAGCTTAAAGGGCAGCAGACCGCCCTCCGTGTAGCATTTTTTGAACAAAATGCCGCCGTCCACCTTCTTCCGCGTCACCGCCATGCGCAGCATCTGATTGAAGCTCTGCTGTGCCGTCACATCGCAGTTTCGCGCCCTGCACCATTCCCGCCAGATGCCCTCGATCTGCTCATTTAGGGCTTCATCGCCCGTTTTCGCCTGCAATTCAAAGCCGTTGCCGACCACATTGCGGCGAAACGCCCGGATCACGCTCCGCGCCATATCGCTGTTGCGCTCCAAATCCCGCGCACGCGCACGAATGACATCACGATCCTGCCTGTCCTCCCATTCCGCGCTCTGATTCTGCGCCCGCCAAGGCTGATTCAGCCGCCCATAGCCGCCCGCATCGTAGCCCCGCTGCATTTCCTCCCATTCCTTGCGCCACGCCTCCCTCTCACAGGCGGCCTTCGGCGAGAAAAAGGAAATTGCCTTCTCCAACCAGCCCAACGCCCTCACCTCCGATCAAATACCGCTACGCTCGTGCGCCCCAAAAAGCCATCCTCACTCTGCTCCGTCTCTGCAAGCAGCTTTTCCCGCAGATTCATCAGCGCGGAGAGGTCTGCTCTTGTCACGCTCCTTGTGCCAATTTTGTAGCTTTGCCCGCCCGCGAGGATTTTGCTGATTGCCCGCTCGACCTCCGACAAAAGCGCCCTCGCGTCTCCCGCTTCAAACGATGTATCCAAATTTACCCCTCCTTAACCGTTCATCCATCCGCTGCCGGCTTGAATCCAATCATTCCCCGCTTTCTTCGGCTCTGTCTCCGGCGGCTGTTCCTGCTCCTGCGATAAAAACATCCGCCGCACGCCCATAATATCCGCCGCCGCGAAGGCGTAGACCTCCGTGTCCAAATAGTGATTGTCGGCATGGCTGGTCTTTTGCGTCCAGATCAGGCGCTTTCTGCCGCCCTTGCGCTCAACCACCTTATGCTCGGATGTGACCTGCTTCGCGTATTCCTCATCGCAGCCCCGATGCACCATCCATGCGCCGCGTCCGCTTTTGCGCTGCATGCGTGCCGCGATCGCGTCCTTGTACTTCCCGACATCGATCAGCACCAAATCCATGCCGTACGCTCTGGAGTCCGCCTTATTGACCTTGCTGATACGAAAATGCGCGCTCATGGTGCTGCTGCCCTTGGCAGGGAGCGCCCAGTCGCTGTTTCTTGCGCAGAAATCATAGACCATTTCCGTCTGGTCGCCGGAGTCGATCAGCGTCAAACTGACCAGATGCC
>CAVGZD010000113.1:0-3280 GCA_963633805.1 Lachnospiraceae bacterium
TGCCTTGATTTCGGAGATTATTACAGCAATCAGTAAGCGGCTCAGTGCAATGTATGCAGATTGCACGGTCGCAATCGACCATGTGGAACAGGGACTGAAGGAGCCTTGTTTTTTTATTGACCTTTTAGAGCCGAGCAGAACGCCGCTTTTGGGGCAGAGATGGCGGCAGGAGAATCTGTTCGATGTTCAGCTTTTCGATTCCGAAGCGGGCAATGTGCGGCTTTACGCAGTCGCAGAGGAATTGTTCGGCGGTCTGGAATATATCACACTGCCGGACGGCGATCTCCTGCGCGGTACGCAGATGCGCTTTACCGTGGAGGATGGTGTGCTGCACTTTTTTGTGACATATGCGGTGATCCTGTATCGCAGGGAAAACAAGGAATGCATGGAAATTTTGGAACTGGAAGAAGAGGTAAAGGAGGAGTCAAATGGCTGAGAAAAAGAATGAAAACACTGCCGCAGCACCTCGATTTGCGAAAGAGAACCTTTTGTGCTTTGAGCAGTATCGCAATCGGCGCGATCTGCTGTATGTTCTGCTGGAGGAGGAGCGGCAATATACGACATCTGAGGTGGATGCACTCATTCAGAAGTTTATGAAAGGCAAGGTGAAGTAAATGGCTTTAGGAGGCGGCACTTTTTTAGTACAGAATAAGGTTCTTCCCGGTGCGTATATCAATTTCGTTTCTGCGGCAAGAGCATCGGCAACGCTGTCCGACAGGGGCATTGCGACCATGCCGTTGGAGCTGGATTGGTGCGCGGACGGAGAGGTCTTTACAGTAGAAAACAGTGAGTTTCAAAAGGACAGCATGAAGATTTTCTGCCATGCCTATACGGATGAAGCCATGAAGCCGCTGCGGGAGCTGTTTGCCAATGCGCGGAAGGTGCTTTTATTCAAGCTGAATACGGGCGGTGCGAAGGCAGCCAATGCCTACGCAGAGGCAAAATACAGCGGTACGCGGGGCAATGCGCTCAAAATCCTGATTGAGAAGAACGAGGCCTTCGTGGAGACGGAAAACGAGGTCTACAACGTATCCACTTATCTGGATACTTCGCTTGTGGATACGCAAAAGGCTGTGAAAACGGCTGCGGAGTTGAAGGCAAACGATTTTGTCACATTCAAAGCAAATGCTGCGTTGGCAGAGACGGCGGCGACGCCATTGACAGGCGGTACAAACGGCACGGTGGAGAATGCAGCATACCAGACCTATCTGGATAAGATCGAGCCGTACACCTTCCATGTATTTGGCACTGGTGATGGCAGGAAGAAGAACATGCAACGCGGAGAATAAAAAGGTGAAGCAGGTTCCCACAAAATATCGCGAAATTGTGCTGGAGGACTTGACCGCGCTGGGGCTGGACGCGGATGGCAATCCGGTGGGGTGAAGTGTAGTGTGATTCGATAAGGTTGTGGAGACTGCATAGGCAGTCTTTTTTTGATGGGAGAGGAGGCGGGGGATGGGTATTGAACCTGCGGAAATCATGCGGGCGGTTGTGGTGGCAATCCTTGGCGGGAGCGGGTTTGTAGGCATTCTGTTCTATTTTATCCGTATGTACATTGATAAGCAGTTTCGGCTGCGGAGCTTGCAGGATGACTACGAAATCCGCATGAAACAGATCAGAAATGAACTGGACGAATGCTATCGCCAGTGCTTTTTCTGGATGCAATTCTACATCACGACAGGGGAGGCGGGAGAGAATCTGGAGCAAGCATTTCAAAAGCTATACGCAGTCGCGGAGAGGAAAAAGGAGTTGGAACATGAAATTTTGGCGAGGACGGGAGGGAAGTAAGTCTTGACGGCAAAGAAAAAGAGATTCAAATTTAAGATCACGGACGATACCTTGACGACCATTGTCATTGACTCCTTGCTGTTTTGCGCCGCAGTCACGATTGCGGGGCTGGTGCTTGGGGCATTTGATCATGATGTCAGTGCGGTCGTGGACAGCACGCATCGCATCTTCGGCACGGAGCTTGGGGTCTGTGGTTTGCTCAAGGTACACGACAGAACGATTGAAAAATCGGAAAAAAGGGCTGCGCAGCGGAGGGAACGGGAGGCGCAGCATGACGCAGAACTGCGGAAGGAATATGAAGAAATGGGAGGTTTGGCATATGCGTAAAATTATTACGGTTCAAAATTTACTGACAGTAAAATCTATTGTAACGATCCTGCTGACGGCGATTTTCGCCTATCTGGCGGTTGTGGGGCGGATCAGCGGGGAGCAGTTTTTGACGGTGTACTCCGTGATCGTTGCATTCTATTTCGGCACACAGTACCAGAAGGGCAAGGAGGATGCAAATGACGAAGGATAAATTTATTGAGATGATCGGCAGGGCGGCGATCGCGGAGTATGAAAGATTTCAGATTTTGCCCTCGTTGACAATCGCGCAGGCGATTTTGGAAAGCGGCTGGGGCAATTCTATGCTGTCGCGGAAGGCGCATAATTATTTCGGTATGAAGGCCGGGAGCGGCTGGAAGGGGGCTACCTACAACGCAAAAACACAGGAGCAGACCCCTGCGGGCAAGGCGTTTACGATCAATGCGGATTTTCGGGCATATCGGAGCCTGCAGGAAGGGATCCGGGGCTATTATATCTTTCTACAATTCCCTAGATACCGCAATTTGCGCGGCGTAACGGACTACAAAAAGGCTTGCCGCCTGATCAAGGAGGACGGCTGGGCTACGGATATAAAATATTCTGAAAAGCTGGTTGATCTGATCGAAACATACGGTTTGGCGAAATATGATGAGGAGGTGTTAGAAGTGGTTTCCAAGGATGAGGTGATTATTGAACGGAAGAATAAACCGCCGCAGAGGGTGAAAATCAACATGATTCGCAAGGATGGCTATGTCTATCCTTTTTTGCGGGAATTGGCGGAGGTCATGGGTTATAGGGTGAGCAATGAAGGCAGGATTCCTAAGTTGGTAGAGGAATAAGGCGTAATTTTATCAGTTTTTCAGCCCCGTTTTTCGGGGCTTTTTAACATAAAAACATAAAAAAAGAAAAAACAAAAATAAAACAAAAAATAAACAGACTGCTAAAGAAGATAAAGGAGTGGATGTTTATGGATAGTTTTATGAAATGGATCGGCGGCAAGAAGCTGCTGAGAAAGCAGATCGCAGAGCGGCTGCCGGAAAAGATGGAGCAGTATGTGGAGGTCTTTGGCGGTGCAGCGTGGGTGCTGTTTTATAAGGAGCGGTACGCCGCGAAGGAGGTCTATAATGACATCAATTCGGAGCTTGTAAACCTCTTTCGAATGGTAAAATATCACCCGGAGGCCGTG
>CAVGZD010000114.1:0-3226 GCA_963633805.1 Lachnospiraceae bacterium
TTCGGATTCTTTTGTTTCCGCTATTTTGAGCAGCAGGGAGCGGGAATTTTCCGAAAAAACAGCCTACTCCAAGAGGCAACCAGATTGACCGAGCATACTTTATAGCCAATCATGGATTTCAGAATTTATGTTTTCTTATTCGGGCGCACCTTTGCTTTCGCTTCGTTTCTTTCCAAATTTTTTCCATCCAAACGCGACAAGCGATCACTGCGGATACGCCGCATCGCTGGCAACATAAAATTTCCCCTTATTCGAGGAAAAGAGAACGGATATTGTCGGCTTGAGCTGCTCCAACTCCTGCGGCAGTCTGCTGCCAATAATGAAGCTGCTCTCCTGAATGGAAAACTGCACGGCATCCCCCACGAATCTCCTGCCCAGCGTCGCCCAAAAATGCGTCCCGAAAATATCCAGTGTGGACATAATCAGATCCATCTCATCGTCGATGCCCTCACCGTAGAGCATCCGCGCCACATCCAGCACGAAGCTGCGCTCCACGCCTGCGATCACGGTGGTTTTCCCGCGCACAGAGCTATAGACGATCTTGTGATGGATCGCCTGTCCGAAGGGCTCTCCTGCGTAACGGGGATTGCTGATTTTTGCGTTCATCTCCGTATTGAGGATTGCCGCCAGCGCAAGGTTGATCTCCCGCTCCAACGCAGCCAGCACGCCCTTGCCCACGATCGCCGGATCCGCCGTAGCGATATGCTCCAAAAGCCAGCCGATGCTCGTGCCGAGAAAGTTCCAAACATCCTCCTTTTTGCATTCGCCGCTTTCTATGATTTTCTGATATTTCGTCAGCTCCTTGCGGCGGAAATCGGCATGCAGCTGCCTGTGCATCTCATAGCCCGCATAGCCAATCTCGCGCATGTAGGTCTCCTCCTGCTGCACATGGTTTTCAAAATAGCTGTTCAGATAGATGATCGCCTCGCGCACCACAAAAAGGCGCGTCCCCGCCTCATAATCGCGCGTGCGCATCCGTTCCAGAATCTGCCCCGCCAGCTTGAATATCTGCCTGTGCTCCCGATCGCACTGCTCAATCCCCATCAAGTAATGATCGCTCCAAGTATAATCATTCCTCCCGCTCCTTTGACCTTTTGTCCCGCTCCTGTTATGGCACATTGTATCAAATGTGATACACCCCCGCAAGAGCCAAAATGACGAATTTCGCCCCCTTTGTATTCCGCGCGATTTTATGCTATACTCAACAAAAACACAGGAGGGCTGCTATGGACGGCAAAACCATTACAAATATTCCGCAGGATGTTCTGTTCCTGCTGCAAGAGCTCAACGCGCACGGCTATGAGGCGTATATCGTTGGCGGCTGCGTGCGCGATTCCATATTAGGGCGCATCCCGCAGGATTGGGACGTGACCACCTCCGCCCTGCCGGAGCAGACAAAGGCGCTCTTTGCGCACACCTTCGACACGGGCATACAGCATGGGACGATCACCGTCGTGCTGCATCGGGTCAATTATGAGGTCACGACCTACCGCATCGATGGCGCGTATGCCGACTGCCGCCATCCGGACATCGTTTCCTTCGCGGAAAATCTGACGGAGGATCTGCTGCGGCGGGATTTCACCATGAATGCCATTGCCTATCATCCGCAGGAGGGCTTTCGCGACCCCTTCGGCGGGCAGGAGGATATTGCCCGCGGCATCATCCGCGGCGTGGGCGAAGCGGCGAAGCGTTTTCAGGAGGATGCCCTGCGGATGCTGCGCTGTGTGCGCTTTGCGGCGCAGCTGGGTTTTACCATAGAGGATCAGACTTGGGCGGCGCTCTGCGCAAATGTCGCCCTAATCCGGAAGATCAGCGTGGAGCGCATCCGCGAGGAGCTGGAAAAAACATGGCTTGCGCCCTATCAGGAGAAAACGCCCCTGCTCTGGGAAAGCGGGCTGCTCCGTCAGGTCGATCCCTTTCTGGATAACTGCCTGCAAAGCCGCCGGGAGACGATTTTGCAGCAGCTTGCCGCCTGCCCGCGGGATGCATTGCTGCGCTGGTGCATCGTGCTGCAAGCGGCAACGCCACAGGAGGCGCGGGATTTCTTCAATCGCATGAAATTCGATAATCATACCAAAAGCCGCGTCTGTCTCCTGCTGGAGCAGCTTGCGGAGGACGCCCCCACCGATGCCTACGCCATGCGCAAACGGCTGAGCGTCATCGGCGCAGAAGCCATGCGGCAGCTTCTGACGATACAGGCGATCCTGCGCCCGCTCTCCCCGCATGCCAAAAGCCACGCATTGCTGGAGAAAATACTCGCCGATGGGGACTGTCTGGGGCTGAAAACGCTTTGCCTTACCGGCAAGGATCTGATGCAGCTGGGCGCGCCGCATGGCAAGCTGCTGGGTGAGATATTGGGGCAGCTTTTGGAATTTGTGCTGGAAGAGCCGAGCCGCAACACGCGGGACTGCCTGACGGCACGGACGCTTGCGCTTTTGGAGGAAAAGAATCGACAGGGAGATGCGAAATGATCGGCGAAAACGGATTTGTGCTGGAAAATGATGTGGAACTGCCCTTTCTGGGCTTCGATGCGGCGGGGATGCTGGATGCAAAGGCTCTCCGCACCGCGCTGGATGCGGGCTATCGGCATTTTTATGTAGATGAGACAAGCTGCGCCGCCTTGGAAGAATGCCACAAGGCTGCCGGACTGACGCGGCGGGAGCTTTTCCTGACCGCGAGCGTCTCTCACGCCGACGCAGACACGATGCAGCGCGAGATCAATCGGCTGCTGGATGCGCCGGGGGTGTTATATCTGGACTTGCTGCTTTTGTCCGCGCCTGCGAGGGATACGGCGGCAGATTGGCGCGTCTTGGAGGAATTTTACGATTTGGGGCTTGTCCGCGCGATTGGGCTGCGCGGTTTTTTGCCGCAGCATATCCTGCCGCTGCTGCGCACGGCGAAGGTCAAGCCGATGGCGAATTTACTGTCTTATGCGCCGGGGCGGATTCCCGCCGTGACGGCGGCGTTTTGTCTCTCCCACGGGCTGCAGCTGCTCGGCGGCGAGCCTTTGGGGCAGGGCGATGCGCTGTGTGAGCCGGTCGTGCTCTCGCTTGCGGAGAGATACGGGAAGACGGCGGCGCAGATCTGTCTACGCTTTGCGCTACAGAACAACGTACTGCCGCTATTACGGGCGGTGGATGAGGCTCATCTGCAAGACAGCTCCGGCATATTCGATTTCGAGCTGACTTTAGAGGAGCTATACGAGCTCATGACGATCGGAGAATAA
>CAVGZD010000115.1:0-3222 GCA_963633805.1 Lachnospiraceae bacterium
ATTTTATCATAGAAGACCTCAAAATCCTATTTACAGAAAAACTTTCACAGACTCTGAAGATTTCACCTTTTTTGATACGATCCTATTGCGTGCTTGGATACAGCTGATCGCCGATTTCCAGCCCATGCACCGTAAAAATCTCATGCATCATCCGAACGGTTTCATCTGGAATATACGCCGCAACATGGCAGTCCAGGTCGGACATCAGAAATTTCCGCGTACCGTCCGTAGTTTCCTGCCCCTCCATCCAAATTTCGTTTTCTGCTCCATCCGCATCGATCCGAAGGATGTAGAAGCTCGACCCATATATGATGTACTCACCGGAATCCAAATCAAGCCTCGGATCATATGCCTTGATTTGTCCCAGGGCTGCCCGCAGAGCCGCGTAATCCTCCGCGGACAGTTCCTTTTCCTCACTCGGCTCCACGCAGCGATGGGTGGATATATACGCCTTCGCCTGCTCCGGAAGGGCAACGCGCAGTCCGGTATGTGTGCTGAAATGCGCGTAAGCGATCACACAGCAGATACAGGCGGGCACCGCAATCACGCAAAGCAGCTTCTTCATGCCGATCCACCGTCTTTTATTTCTCCGCTTCGATCAAATCCACAAGCTGTTCTACGGATTTTGCCTGCATCCCGGCTTCTCCGGCATCGAGCGCCTTCGCCGCCTGAGAGGAATAATACATGCGGCATGCCTGCAGAGCATCCATTTTATGCATTTTCATCAGCAGCGAAACGACCTCGCCGATTTTTGCCACCCGTTGCTCATCCGCCTGAAAATTCCCGCCAGCCTTCTGGCTGCCCAGCGTCAGTACGCCGTCGATAATGCCCAAAAAGAAATCCAGCTGCATCTGCGGGAACTGCTTCTGGCTGTCCAGCAGCAGGGGCATCAGATCCGTCTCCTCAAAGGAGCGAAACGCCAGCGGCGCGGGCAGATCCTTCGCACAGCTGTAATATTCCACGCAGGAAATGATAAGTGTATGTTGATCCATGATCGTTCTCCTTTATCGTCGTTTTCTTATTGCTGCTCCTTCAGGATACCGTTCTGGTAGGCATAGAGCAGCTTTTCCAGCTCATCGATGCTTGCCTGCAGATGCTTGCCGATATCCGTATCCTTTACGCGGATGCGATCCTGCGTATATTGCAGGGCGACCGTCGAGGAAAGAATATCCTTTTCCTCCGCAATGGCAACATCCGTGGAAACGAATGGCTCATGCGATACCAGCACCATGCCGTGCGAATTATAGATCAGCGTATAGCCGGCAATGCCCGTTTCCTTCTGATATGCCTTGGAGAAGCCGCCATCGATGACAAACAGCTTGCCATTCGCCTTGATCGGGCTTTCCCCCTTCACGACCTTGACAGGCACATGCCCGTTGATGATATGCGAGGTATCGGGGTCAAGCCCAAAGGCGCGCAGCACGCCCTCGCAGACAGACTGCTCATTGCGCAGGGTATAGTAAGGGTTTTTTTCCTCCTTATGGCTGGTCTTATCATCAATAAAATACCGCTCGAAGGTCGTCATTTTCTTTTTGCCGAACAGCGGGGAATCCTCGCCGCACCACATATACCAGATATAGTCCATGCATTCGCGCTTCGCCTCGGTATGCGCCTTATTGAAATAGCCCTCGCGCATCGTCCGCTCCACCGCATCCAAATAGTCCTTGCCGACATAGCGTTTGCCGCGATGGGAAACGGTTTTCAGCGTACCATCCTCATTCATAGGAATGCCGCCATGGAAAAGCAAATTGGAATTGAAAATGGTATACATGCTGCCCTTATGATACAGCACACGAACATGCTCCTGCAACTTTTCGCTGTTGACAAAGGAGGATTTTACCTTGTCCATGACCTCCTGCTCCTCCTCCGTCAGCGCGTAGGGGTTTTGCGGATCGATCGTCGGGAAATGCATGTCGTTCATTTCATATTCCACGCCATCGACCAGCACTGTCCCCTTCTCAAAATCGATCTTATCCAGCAGCAGACGGTTTTCCATGCGGAATTCCGGGCGGCGCATGATGATCTGCCCTTCCATCTTCCACTGCATAACGGAGATCGCCTTATGCATTTTGGCAATCATTTTGAAATCCTTATCGCTGAGAATATCGTCCCCCTTGGGCTTGAAATGCTCGCAGGGATCATCCGCATATCTATCCATCGCAAAGGTCGCCAGCGGCAGCAGATTGATGCCGTAGTCTTCCTCAATGGTATCCAGATTAGCATAGCGCGTCTGAATGCGCAGTACATTGCAAATCAGTGCCTGACAACCCGCAGCCGCGCCCATCCATGCAATATCGTGGTTGCCCCACTGAATATCCACGGAATGATAATCCCGGAGGATATCCATGATCAGCGCAGCCTTCGGTCCTCTGTCGTAAATGTCCCCGATGACATGAAGCTGGTCGATCGCCAGTCTCTGGATCAGATTGCAAAGGGCGATGATGAAGCGGTCCGCCTGCCCAAGATCGATGATGGTATGTATAATTTCCGTGTAGTACATCACCTTGTCCGTTCCCGCGCTGTTTTCATGCAGCAGCTCCTCGATGATATAGGAAAATTCCTTCGGCAGCGCCTTTCTCACCTTGGAGCGCGTATATTTTGAGGAAACCACTTTGCAAATCTTGACTAAACGGTGGAGCGTAATTTTGTACCACTCCTCCAGCTCTTCCTCCTGCTCCGCCATCTGCTCCAGCTTCTGCTCCGGGTAATAAATCAGCGTTGCCAGAGATTTTTTCTCGCTCTCCCGCAGGCTTTCCCCGAAAATCGCGCTGATATGATTCTTGATTACGCCGGACGCATTGCGCAAAACATGACTGAAGGAGGCTGCCTCCCCATGGATATCCGAGACAAAATGCTCCGTGCCCTTCGGTAGATTCAAAATTGCCTTCAGATTGATGATCTCCGTTGCCGCGCTGTTGATATTTTTATACTGATTGGACAACAGGCGCAGGTATTTCATCTCCTCCGCCGTAAAATTCCCTTCCTGATTATACATTCCTTCACACCACCCTATTCTGTAAGCTCTCACCATGCTATTTTTTATGTCTGCTCTGCGCAATATTATATCAAATTTTTTCCCTTTTTCATAGCCCTTTTTCTTTCTTTTTGGGACAAAAACCGTCCCATCCGTGCAGACTCGCTCCCATCGACAAAAAGAAAGGAGGATGAAAAAGGTGCGCCCGAATAAGAAAACATAAATTCTGAAATGCTGAAAGCTACGGC
>CAVGZD010000116.1:0-3009 GCA_963633805.1 Lachnospiraceae bacterium
GTTTGGATTGTACATAAAAATCCCTCCCTGTTTGTGCAAAATGCTGAAATCCAACAAAAGTTGGAAAATGTATTTACAATCCAACAAGAGTTGGATATAATATAACCAAGTTAAGCGATTAACTTAAATATAACACAAAAAGGAGTTGAAAACAATGAGCAGAAGAAAAAGAAAGAACCGCAACCAAAATGACCAAGGCAATGTCATAATCCTGATTACGGTTCTCATCCAACTCTTCAGCGCAATCGTAGAATTGATTGAAAAGCTGATAGAGTGAGGGGAGGGGCGCAAGCCCCAACCACTCCTCAAGGATACCTTTTTCCATGCGCATTGTCAACATAGATCATAGAAAGGGGTTATTAAACAATGGAGCAGATTTGCATTCTGACAAATGTACTGACAATTGCAGCAGATATCATTCTGATTGCAATGATTATTGGGAGGTGGAGGAAATGAGCGTAGGAGAGAATATTCGCCGTATTCGAATGGAAAAAGACTTAACGCAGGCATATGTTGCGGAGCGGGCAGGAATTTCACAGGCGATGCTTTGTCAAATTGAGCGTGGGACAAAAAATCCCTCACTCCAGATTGGCAAAGAAATAGCAGATGTTCTGGAGTGTCCGATGGAATGTCTGCTGGGGGCGAAGGACAACACAGACAGAGACGCAAGCTAAAGGGAGGCATAATGATAAAAGCCGCCAATCGGCGGCGGTTACGGGAACACTTATATATTTTTAAGTTCATCTTGCGGAAGTTTGGTGAATAGCCTAAGCTCATGCGCTGCATCATCTACCTCTATTTTTTCATAGAGGACAGGCAGAAGAGAGACAAAGGCAGCCATGATACGCAAAGGGAGCGGCAGGGGCAAGAGCCTGCGGGACGGGGGGAGGGGGAAGATACGAAACCAAGCTGCGCATAGTAAAGCAACTAGGAATGCGTAGGGATCAAAGGGAGGGAGAACAATGACGCAAAGGCAGAGGGAGATCATCGTCTTGGCGGCGCTGGACATTATGGGCTTGAAATGGCTGGGGCGGGATTCCAACGGCTACATATGCTCTTATACGGACAAGCCGGAGAAGAAAATCAGCACATTCAGAGGTATTACCGACCACACATGGTGGCGGCAGGAGAATACGACTGAATGTGACTGTGAGGGATTTCTTGAAAAATATTTCCGGGAAATCAAGGCGGAGGATCCTGAACCAACGCAGATAGAGACACTCCTATCTCGGAAGCTTTCCGAAGAATTCGGAGACAGTTTTTCCAAGGGAAATGGCATTGAGGACATTTTCAAGAGATAGCTGCTTTTGGAATTTATTCCAGAGAGTGTCATCCCGTACATAGTCGAGGTATTTATAGCCTTTTTCGGTTATGCCATTGATTTTTCCCGCATCTGCACTGCGGTTTTTGTGGGAAGGATTTGTTTTGGTGATGAAACCGTTATCAACAAGATAAACAACTGTGTAATTGAATTCCTTTTGGTCAAAGGAATGTTCAAACATAGGATAAATATTTCTGGCATGTATACCAATTATTTTTCCTCGGCTATTCGGAATTAGGTTCTTATCAAGATAGAGCATAATGGCTCTCACACAGGCTTCATTCAACATTGGGATGCTCCTTTCGTATGGGTTATTGTGGTGATTTCATGATACGCAAAGGGAGCGGCAGGGGCAAGAGCCTGCGGGACGGGGGCGGGGGAAGATACGGCGATAAAAACGAATAGGACAAATTTCACGAAACATACAGTAAAACAGGAGGCGATCACATGGCAAGACGAGCACCGAAGGAATACAAGGTTACAGTTACGCACAACAACTGCCCGCCGGAGGATCGGGAGCGCGTGCGGGAGGAAATCGTTGACATGCTTTACAGATGCAAGCTGATTGCGATGCAGAAACAGAAGGAGAAGTAAGGGGCTATGCCCCGTGAGGTGGACAAGCATGGGGAAGAGGTATGTGATTTGCAGCAGATGCGGGGAGAAATGGAATATCGCGGTGACGTGCAATACAAGGCACGGCTACCTCTGCCCGCATTGCAGGCGAAGGAGGGACAAGCATGGTACACGGCAAGACGGCAGAGGAATTGCATCTGCTGGCGATACAGGCGGGGTTATGCCCCGGCAGGAAGGTGCGGATCGTGACGCGGGTGACAAACAAAGCGGGGCAGCATTGCCTTGTGCGCGATAGGCGGCGGGGCGTGGTCGCGGCGGTTTATCCGTACATATTCACCTGCGAGGTCGGCGGGAGGAAGGTCAGTTATCGCTACAACGAGCTATTCGGGGACGAGGCGGTCCGCGTGGCGCTGCAGGGGGTGAGGAAATGAGGACGGAAGCGATTCTATCGGGCATGGAGGAGATGGCACGGCGGCGGCAGTTACGGCAGCGCAGGCGGCTTTTCCGCAGGGTTTTGCGGGAAGTGCTCCGGGCGGCGATGATGCTGCTTGTATCGGCGGTGGCGATATTTGTGGTCGTGCCCGTGGCAGATCTGCTGATGCAGAGCTGGGGCTCGCGGCTGGTGATCGAGCTGGCGGCGAGCTTTGCCGTGATCCTTTGGATCGGCGAGAGGATCTATCATTAGGGGGACGAGCTACGGGAAGGAGAAAAAGAGCGAAACAAAAGGAGGGAGCGGAATGAACAAGGCAATTCTGATGGGGCGGCTGACGCGCGACCCGGAGGTGAGATATTCCCAGGGCGGCGAGCCGATGGCGGTGGCGAGGTATTCTTTAGCCGTGAACCGCAGGATGAAGCGCAACGGCGAGCAGGAGGCGGATTTCATCGGCTGCGTGGCGTTCGGCAAGGCGGGCGAGTTCGCGGAGAAATATTTCCGCAAGGGACAGCAGGTCGGCGTGGTCGGGCGCATTCAGGTGCGCAGCTGGGAGGACAAGGAGGGGAAAAAGAGGTGGACAACGGAGGTTATTGTCGAGGAGCAATACTTCGCGGAGGGCAGGAAGGAGAGCGGCGGGGCAGAGCCGCCGAAGCCGCCGGAGGAGGGGTTCTATCCGGTCGAT
>CAVGZD010000117.1:0-2798 GCA_963633805.1 Lachnospiraceae bacterium
AGACCGTGGGGCTCTGCCCCACTACCCCGGCAGGGGACTCGTCCCCTGCACCCCGTTATGGCAATCGCGTTGTATGCGTTTGCGGGTGCAAAATTGGAATAGCATACAAAAACCGCTTGTGCATTGGAATACGTAATTCCCTTTCACAAGCGGTAATTTTTTGCCAAAATAGCTGATTTTTGCTTTCCGCAGGAGCGTACGCTCCTGCGCTAACGGGTTCCAAGGGGGTGACCCCCTTGGCAGGGGTGTTGGGGACGGAGTCCCCAAGGTCTTGTCCTCGCCTCCGCAGGAGCGAAAATCGCTCCTGCACAATGGGGTCGAGGGGAGGAACTCCCCTCGCAGGGTGGTGGGACAGCGTCCCACGGTCTTGGGAGCTTGAGGGCAGAGCCCTCAAGGTCTTTAAGCTCTTAGCTCTTTACGTTTTCCCTCTTGACATTCCCCCCGCTTGTCCATACAATACAATTATTCGCATACAAAATATCGCAGTATCACACGATCGAACGATCGAACTATCGCAAGGAAAGGCGGAAAACCATGACAAATATGACAACATTCCAAGGCAGTAAGGACTATGTAGCCAGCGAGGAATTGATGCGCTCGGTCAATATCGCCATCGCGCTGCAAAAGCCCCTGCTGATCAAGGGTGAGCCCGGTACAGGCAAGACGATGCTGGCAGAAGCCATCTCTCAGGCGCTGGATAAGGAGCTTATCATCTGGAATATCAAATCTACAACAAAGGCGCAGGACGGGCTGTATGTGTACGATGTGGTGCAGCGTCTTTACGACTCCCAGTTCGGCAATGAGGGCGTGGACGACATCGCAAAATATGTAAAGCTGGGCAAGCTGGGCGAGGCGTTCTCCGCAGAAAAGCAGGTGATCCTGCTGATCGACGAGATCGACAAGGCGGATCTGGAATTCCCCAACGACCTGCTCTGGGAGCTGGATAAAATGGAATTTTATATCCCCGAAACGAAGGAAACAATCCGCGCAAAGCAGCGCCCCATCGTTATCATCACCTCCAACGCCGAAAAGGAGCTGCCCGACGCGTTCCTGCGCCGCTGTATCTTCCATTATATAGAGTTCCCCGATGCGGAGCAGATGAAGGAGATCATCAAGGTACATTTCGACCATCTGGAGGAAGAACTGCTGGCTCAGGTTTTGGCAGCGTTCTATTGGATCCGCGGGCTGTACAACATCCAGAAAAAGCCCAGCACCTCCGAGGTCATCGACTGGATTCGCGCCCTGGAGCTGGGCGGCATCGCACCGGAGAAGATCAAGAAAACCATCCCCTTTGCGGGCGTGCTGCTCAAGAAAAATGAAGACATCGACACGATGAGAAGATACTTGAAGTAAAGCGGGTGAATGATGATGTTTACTTCCTTCTTTTATCTTTTGCGCGCGCGGGGGCTGAAGGTCTCGCTGAATGAATGGATGAGCCTGATGGAAGCCCTGCGGCTGGGGCTGCACGGCGCGACATTTACCGGCTTTTACTATCTTTGCCGCGCAGTTCTGGTGAAAAGCGAGGCGGATTTTGATAAATTCGACGGGGCGTTTCTGGAATTTTTCAAGGACATGGAGCGTGCCACGGATGAACTGCCAAAAGAACTGATGGATTGGCTGAACAAGCCGCGCGAGGAGATGGACGGCAGCTTTACGGAAGCTGACCTGCTGCGCAACATGGGGCTTTCCGAGGAAGAAATTCGTCGGCTGTTTGAGGAGCGTTTGCGCGATCAGTTTGAGCAGCACAACGGCGGCTCGAAATGGATCGGCACGCGCGGCGTTTCGCCCTTCGGCAATAACGGTCAGATCGACAAGGGCATCCGCGTGGGCGGCAAGAGCCAGAAGCGCAGCGCATTCCAAGTGGCAGGAGAACGAAAATTCCGGGATTTCCGCGAGGACAATACGCTGGATACCCGCCAATTTCAGATGGCGTTCCGTCGGCTGCGGCAATTTTCCGCACGGGCGGATGAAGCGAAAACAGAATTTGACGTGGACGGCACGATCCGCGAGACCTGCGACAATGCGGGCAATCTGAAGGTGGTCTATGACAAGCCGCGCCGCAACACGGTGAAGGTCATGCTGCTGATGGACAGCGGCGGCTCGATGGATTACTACAGCCGGCTATGCTCCGCGCTGTTTCAGGCGGTGCGTAATTCCAATCATTTCAAGGATTTGCAGGTGTTTTACTTCCACAACTGCATTTACTCACGGATATTCAAGGACCCGCGGATGCGCCCGACCTCTGCCATCCAGACGGAGTGGATTTTGCAGAATATCAGCAGCGAATACCGGGTGATCATCGTTGGGGATGCACAGATGGACCCTTACGAGCTGATGGACGGCGGCTGGTACAGCTATGGCTCGAAGGAGAAGGTATCCGGCTTGGAATGGCTACATCGCTTCCGGGAGAAATACCCGCATCTGGTGTGGCTGAACCCGTCTGAGCCGCCGAACTGGGGCGGCTGGTGGGGAAAGACCTACGAGGTCATCAACAAGGATTTCGACATGTACCGTCTGACGCTGGATGATCTGAATGCCGCGCTGAAGACGCTGATAGTGAACCGATGAGGGGAAAAGACCTAAGACCTTGGGGGCTTCACCCCCAACACCCCCACAAGGGGCATCATGCCCCTTGACCCCGATTTAGCAAACGCATATACATGCGTTTGCAGATGCAAAATCGAGAAAAATAGAAAACCGCTTGTACATTGGGATATGCAATTCCCCTTTCACAAGCGGTAACTTTTTGCCCAAATATTCCGTTTTTGTCCCCGCAGGGGCGAGAATCGCTCCTGCAC
>CAVGZD010000118.1:0-2790 GCA_963633805.1 Lachnospiraceae bacterium
GGGGGGCAGAGCCCCACGGTCTTCGTTCTTTTTCTTTCCCCCTTCTCATATTCTGCATAAAGGGGATGTTGCGGGAATGAAAAGGCTCTTGGGAATTTGCTTGTTTTATGTGCTGCTGGCGGTCGTTCTGCTGCCTTTTTTGGTCACGGCGTTGTGCGGCGGCTTTCGCCGCAATCAGCCGCAGGAGGCAACGCCGCTCTATCGTAGCGCAGACCTCGCCCCGCTGGAATCGGAGCTGGAGGAATACGTCGTCGGGGTCGTTGCGGCGGAAATGCCTGCAGCCTTCCCGGAGGAAGCCCTGAAGGCGCAGGCGGTCGCGGCGCGTACCTATCAGCTGCGCCAGAGCCGCGCGGCAGGGACGGACGCTGTTCTCTATGACGTGGGACAGGCATATTGCAGCGAGCAGCAGCAGCGCGAAAAATGGGGCGAAAATTACGCGCAGTATGCCGCAAAGATCCGCAAGGCTGTCCGCGATACGGCGGGCGAGATCATGGTTTATGACGGCGAACCGATTCTCGCGGCGTTCCACGCGCAAAGCGGCGGCAAAACGGAGTCCGCAGAGAATGTCTGGAGCAGTCCGCTGCCCTATCTGCAAAGCGTGGACAGCAGCGGCGACCTCTCCGCCCCAGATCATCAGACCCAGCTGCGCCTTTCCGCGTCGGAGCTTCTGAAAAAGCTGCAAACGCTTGGCGATGTCGGCTGTACGGCGGCGGATTTGAGTCTGAATATCCAAAGCCGCACAGAAGCGGGCTATGTGGACACGGTGCAGGCGGGCGATCTGCGCCTGAGCGGGCGGCAGCTGCGGGAGCTTCTCGGCTTGCGCAGCGCGAATTTCGCCGTCGAGCGGCAGGGGGGCGATTTTGTTTTCACCGTCTATGGCTACGGGCACGGCGCGGGCATGAGCCAGTACGGCGCGGCGGCGCTCGCGGAGCAGGGCAAGAGCTATCGCGAAATTTTGCAGCATTATTATACGGGCGTGCAGTTTGCGCAGCTCAAAAGCCTTTGATCGCCCCGCGCAATCGAATGCATCGCAGGTCGCAGTATGCTTTTCCCGCCCTCTGTGACAAAAGGTGCGCTCCCTCTTCTGCGGGCGATGAGCGGAGGCAGCATCGCAGGTCGCAAAATTTTTCTTCCTGCGGAGAATCTTTTCTCTCCTGCATAAAATTCTCCTGCTCCGGCAACAATAGCATCGGAGGTGCTATTGAATATGAAGGATCAGGAAACAAAAAAAGCAAGACGGATACAGGCATTTGCCATTTGCAGCTGTCTGTGCCTTTTGGCGATCGGTGCAGGCGTGGCGTACCGCGCCTACGACGGCGGCATCGAAACAGCGCAGAGCCTGACGGATCGGCAGGAGCAGCCCGTAACGGCGGTGCAAAGCCCCACGCTGGATACTGCCATTTTAGAGCGCAATCAGAGAAGCAAGGATGACGGGGAATCGCCCGATGCCGCGCCGAGCGAGCAGACAAAGCCGCCTGTGCAGCAGACGCAGACCCCGGCAGAGCCCGTTTTTGCCTATCCCCTGACGGGCGAGGTCGTGCTGCCCTACAGCATCGATCATGCGATCTATGACCCCACATTGGAGCAGTATCGCACGAACGCAAGCATCTGCCTGTCCGCGGAGAAGGGCGCGCAGGTCAAGGCGGCGGCGGATGGCGAGGTAAAGAAGGTCGGCGAGGATGACGAAGCCGGCAATATTGTCGTGATCGAGCATGCGAACGGTTGGCTGACTACATACGGTCAGCTGGAAGAGACCGTATCAGTCACAGAGGGCGACAAGGTAAAGCAGGGGCAGGTAATCGGTGTGGTGGATGCGCCGACGAAGTACGGCACGGCGCTGGGCGTGCACTTGGATTTTGCCATGGAGAAGGACGGCGCGCCCGTCAACCCGCAGGAGAAGTTGCAGGAGGAGTAAAATAAAGACCGTAAGACCTTGGGGGCGCCGCCCTAAGACCGTGGGGCTCTGCTCCACTACCCCAGCATATTGCAAGTGTGTACTCTTATATCCAGACCTTTTCCCACGTTGTGAGGCAGCATGAAGGATGACAAAAAATTAGTGGTAATGTAGGTATAATCCAATGAGAAAGGGGCACATTCGGCCAATGTCATTTAGTTAAGACGTTGACCGAATGCGCCCCTTCTCTGTGGTCTGCCGAACCACTCCACTTTCCCTGTGTGCCTGTGGCAAATCTCAAGCAACCACATTATACCATTTTGTTGACGTCAACACAATGGGTTATCCTAATTCATTGTTAAAATTAGCCCATTTTTAATAACGTCCCGGCGATTCTTCGGCTCAACCTATCAGAAACCTTCTATTTTTGGCAACGAACCCCGCGCAGTGTTCACTTCCTCGTCAGCACAGCGACATTCCCCTTGCTTGTGACATCGTACCCCATCGCTTCCGCGACATCCCGAATCTTGATATAATTCGTGCCATCCTTCAGGATGCGCTCCGCGACGTGTTCCTTGCCGTCGATGATGATTTTACTCTCTTCGACCACTTCTTCGTCCTCCTTCATTTCATACGCAAACACATATCTGCCATATCGTTTTCTCCTTTCATCCCGTAAAAAATAAATTCAACTACGCCTACCACATTACGCCAAAGGCTTGCCATCCGCATCACGCCCGTCTGCCGCAAGCAGCGCCAAGACCTCATCCAGAACCGTTGCCGGAACCTGCCTGACGCTTTTGTTCTCTGGATTGCAGGTTCTTCTGCCCGCTTTTACCAGATACATTGCACTGAGCCGCTTACTGATTGCTGTAATAATCTCCGAAATCAAGGCA
>CAVGZD010000119.1:0-2711 GCA_963633805.1 Lachnospiraceae bacterium
AATGCCTCTTCGAAACTGGGGACAGGTTTATGGTGAGTTGAGTATCATGTACGAGGGACGACTGCCCGAGTAGAAGATTTAAAGTTTGTTTTACAGGCGAAATTTTTCGCCTGCTCTTGACATGCTTAAATCAACACTGTTATAAATAAAGCAAGGGCTGAATGCTCATGCAAGAACATTCAGCCTAATCAGCATCATAGAAGATCACATTTACAGACTTTTATTCACACACTCTGCAAGAACATTCAGCCTAATCAGCATCATAGAAGATCACATTTACAGACTTTTATTCACACACTCTGCAAGAACATTCAGCCTAATCAGCATCATAGAAGATCACATTTACAGACTTTTATTCACACACTCAATCTTCAGGATAGAGGATTTCACCTTTCCGTTTGCCTTATTTTCCTTAGATATAATGATCCATGTAGCTATGCAGCTTTTTCTCCCATTCCACATCATCGATGAGATGCTTCGCATAATCCTCGATCATCAGCCGATCGCTCTCGCGCATGCGCCAAAGCTGCTTCCAATCCAGCGGGAAGCCCATCCGCCGCGCAAGCTGGTATTTCCGCTGCTCCAGCTTCGGCAGGGCGAGGAAGGCGTCGATATACTCCAGCATCCACGGAATATCCGTATCCATATTCCCGCTAACCTCCTGCAGCAGATTGATGATGTGGTCGCTGGTGATTTTGCCGTTTGCCTTGGAGGGGTCGATGTGGCTGAGCATTTTGCGGATTTCCAGCAGCTTTTCGATGTCCGTGCCTTCCGTCCAAGTACCGGAATCCCGCAGATCCTCCATCAGAGAGCCGGTGCGCAATACGAACGTGCGCAGGCGCACGAAATTCGGATTGACCGCATTGATGACCTTAGCTGTCTCGATGGCATTATCGTCGGAAAGCTCACGCCCGCCGACGCCCGGCATGAAATAAATAGACAGCTCGATTCCTGCCTCGCGCACCTTTCTGCCGCCGATGATCTGTTCCTCCTGTGTGCAGCCCTTTTCGATGAGGGCGAGTACCTTGTCCGAACCGGATTCATAGCCGGAATGGATGCGATCCAGACCTGCCTCCCGCAGAAGCCGATACTCCTCCGGCGTGATCTTCGCCAGCGTATTGGCTCTGCCGTAGGAGGTGATGCGCTTGATCTCCGGTAGGCGCACGCGGACGTAGCGGATGATCTCCGTCAGCCAATCGACCCGCAGACACATGGTATTGGCATCCTGCAGGAATATGGAATTGCTCTCGCCCTCCGTCAGCCAGCGGAACACCATCTGATAGCACCAACGCTGCTCATCGGAGGGGAGGGACTGATATTCGCGGTTGAGCGCTTCAATGTCCCATTCCTCATTTTGATGATACTGCAAAATACGGTCGCGCAGCTCCGCCATGGTGTCGATATCGCGCTTTACATCGGCGACCTGTCGAATATGAAAGTCATTTTTCTTGTATAGCTTGCAAAAACGACACTTGTTCCAAGGACAGTTTTCCGTCACGCGCAGCAGCAGACTGTTTGCCTCGCTGGGCGGGCGGATCGGTCCGATCTGAAATACGCCTTGCTCCATGCTTTATGTCATCCCCTTTTTCCGTCAAATCGAAGTCTCATTTATAAAAATACTACCACATTATAGCACAAAATTCGATATTGTAAAGCAGGCTCGTATGCATCGCTGCAAAAATCCTGCTATTGAAAGCACTCTTCGTATCCTGTATAGTTAAGGCAAATGCGGCGAAAGGAGGGGGCGAAATGCCATTGGACGAGACATTGTACCGCGCTTATCTCAGCGGAGATGATGACGGTCTGACTGCGCTGATGGAGCGTTACGGCAACAAGCTGACGTTCTATCTGGACGGCTATCTGCATGATATTCATGAAGCGGAAGATCTGATGATCGAGGCGTTCGCCTACCTGATTGCAAAAAAAAGCCGCAAATTTGCGATGGCGGTTTTCGGGCGTATCTCTATAAATCCGCCAGGCATATGGCTTTGCGTCGGCTGAAAAAGCAGCGGGCGCAGCAATGCTTCTCCCTTGATGAGATGGAGGTGGAGGCGGAGGTGCGCGAGCTTGTGGAGCAGGTCGTGGAGACGGCTGAGCGCGAGCGCATCCTGCATGCCCGCATGGAGGCGCTGCATCAGGAGTATCGCGAAGCCCTGTTTTTGGTTTACTTTGTTGGGATGAGCTATGCGGAGGCGGCTGCCATTATGGGCAAGCGCGAAAAGCAGGTCGCCAATTTGATTTATCGCGGAAAAAATGCACTGCGGAAGCGTTTGGAACGGGGGGGGTTCAGCTATGCGCAGCAATGAAGAACGGATTCTGCTTGCCACGCGGCGGGCAAAGCAGCTGGAGCAGCAAAGCCGCAGTCAGCGGACGCTTTTCTCCTGCACGGCGATCTCGCTGGCGGTGATTTTCGGTCTTGCGGGCTGGATGCCTTCGATCACGGCTGATTTTTCGCACACGCAGTATAACGGCGGCATGGTGGCGGGCATTTTCAGCAGCGGCAGTCTGGGGTATCTTCTGGTGGGGCTGATTGCTTTCGCGCTGGGCGTATCCTTCAAGGACAATGCCACCAAGGTACGCAACATCAAGCAGTACCTGTTGGCGTCCCTATACAATGCTCCGCTTACCATATTGAATTACTTCGACGCTCTTGTGCGTCATGACATGGCAAATGGGGTTATCTGAGCCGCAGTGTAAAAACTGCGGCTCTT
>CAVGZD010000120.1:0-2377 GCA_963633805.1 Lachnospiraceae bacterium
AAAATGTAGCCTACATCTCGCAAAAAGCACTTTTCAGAAAGGCTCTTGGGTGGAATTTACGCATTTCGCCGTGCATAGCTATCAGAATCAGCCATATTATTTTCCATCCGTGGAGGCGGGCAGGCTATTTGAGCGGGACGGGCGCACATGGATGCCGCTTTCCCTCACCTGCCACCATGCCGCCACGGACGGATACCACATCCGCTGTTTTCTGGATACGTTAGAGAAGGATGTGCGGGATTTTGAACGGTATCTATGAGCATCAGCCATTCTGATAGCGAATCTGCTCCCCGCGCACAAGCGGGTACAGCCGCAGGCGATCGCTCTCCAGATCCTCCTCATAGAGCCGAACAGCGGTAATCTGGCGGTTTTCGTAGGTCGTATAGCAGTACATGCCTGTGCGTCGATTGCAGCAGGAGGTGTAGATGGTTTTCTCGAAGCTGCCGTCCGCCAGCTGCACACAGCCCGCCTGCTGCTCCACCGCGCCGAGGATATGGAAAAACTGGCTGATATTCTCGGCATCTGTATCGGCGATCAGGGCATTTCCCGCAACGAATGCCGCGCGCACAAAGCGGGACGCGGAGGACAGATCCCCCGGCAGACCCATCGCGCCCATGCCGCGGCTGTAGGGCTGCAGCTCCAGCCCCGCCGCAAAGCGGTTTTCGGGCACATCCCGCGTCAGGCTGAGGAAATTCGTCAGATGCATCATCTGCATGGGGAAGGGTGGGTTGTTCGTCAGCACGCCGATGGGATTTTCGTAGATGTGCAAGCCGTCGACGGTCGCTTCAATCGTCAGGCTGCGCGATTCATCGGACAAAATCCAATGCAGCGGGGACGGCGGGAGCGCATCGCTGAAGGAAAAATCCGCGAGATTCAGCCCCGCAAGACGCGCCTGCGCCTCGGCGACCGTCGCGCACTGCCCCAAAAGCCACGGGATCAGCTCGAAGGAGGCGATGTTCTCCGCGATCGCCTGCTCCGCGCGATAGACGGCATTGCCCGGAAAATTCAGCCCTGCCATCGCCAAGCCCTTCTCATTGACCGCATCATAATACAGCGGGTAGCCCTCCGCCACATATGCCATGCCGATCATGGCGTAATGCCGCTCCAGGGCGGGCATGCGGCGAAAAGGCAAGAGGAAACGCCGCGGCGTGATCGTCACCGTCTCTTCGTAGGAATATTCTAAATCCAGCGTTCTGCCGAAATATTGCTGCCAGCTGATTGCTGTACACATAAAATCACCTCTTTTTTGATTCACACAGAAAAATATGCCGCATCCAAGTATCCGATTATGCTGATTTTTCCCGCAAACGCATGGATATGCGTTTGCCAAACGGGGTCAAGGGGACTGAGTCCCCTTGCGGGAGTTTGAGGGCAGAGCCCTCAAGGTCTTAGAGGTCTTACGGTTTTATCGCCCCTCAGATATTTAGCCCGGCAAAATCCTCATCCGCCAATAAACCGCCCTCCTGCGCCACCACCGCCGCAGAAACGACATTCGCCAACGCAATCGCCTCCGGGAAAGCCATCCCCCGCCTGCGGGCGGCAATCACCGCGCCCATGTGCGAATCGCCCGCGCCGATCGTGTCGCAAACCATAGCCGCAATAGGCGCCGCATAGTGATCCGCGCCGTCATAGCAATACGAACCCGCATCGCCCAAAGTGATGATGACCGTGTTCTGCGTTCTGGCAAATAACGCCCGCGCGGCAGCCTCCACGCTTTCCTCGCCCGTGTATGCCTTGCTCTCGCCCTCGTTCAGATGTAAAATCGGCTGTAGCGCAAGCATCCGCTCCATGCGGTCCGGCTGAATTTCCATGATCCGTGCGCCCGGCGCGAAATATAGCACATATTCCGGATGCTTCTCCAGATAGCGGATGATGTTCCAGCCGGTGTGCTCCTCGATTTCCAAGCCGCAGACGTACACGCTGTCGATGGAAGCGGTGTCGATCTCGGCGAGGTAATCCTCGTGGAAGCTGTACTCAATGCCGTGCTCCACGATGAAGCTGCGCTCCCCGCCGTCCTCGACCAGACAATAACAACAGCCGTTTTCCTCCGGGCGGCGCACATAAATCGGCACGCCGCGCCGCTCCAGACTTTTGCGGACGAAATCGCCGTACATCCCGCCGCCGACCGCCGTGCAAAGGCTGTAGGGCACGCCGAAATGCCGCAGCACATCGCTGACGATATAGGCGCAGCCGCCCAAGGAGCGGCTCTGACGGCTGATATGCACATCCTCGCCCGTTTTTGGCAGGCGCGGAATATTGATGATGACATCGACTACCGCAGAGCCGATGACTAAGGTTTGTTTCATAAGTATTCCCACTTTCCGAGTGATTTATTTAGAGCCTTTCTGAAAAGTCATTCTCACGATCTGCAAGCCCC
>CAVGZD010000121.1:0-2264 GCA_963633805.1 Lachnospiraceae bacterium
CCTCACCGGCATTGGAATTGGTGATGTAGTTCTGCTGGCTGGGCGAGATGTTCAGAGCCTTCGAGAGAATTTCCCGGTCTCCCGACGCCTGATTCAGAAGATAGACAAAATCAGAGTTCTCAAAGATATTCGCGGTTAAAATCGGTGGTGTCCGTGTATCCTTTCCCGTCCGTTTGCATCAGACGCGGCGAGACCCTATACAGCAGGTAGAAAATGCCCTGCGAGTAGCCGTTTATCAGCGTCCCCGTTAGCCCGACCGCGCGCTTCGCACAGCCGAGCAGATCGTTCATCGCGTCGCCCTGCCCGCTGTTATTGTTGTAGTCCTGCAACTCGTCGATAATCAGACCATCCACTTTACCGCGCATTTTTTTTGCTGATGTACATGGAGAGCGAACAATCCCGCCTTGCTCCGACAGGCTTCACGATGATATTCGGCTCGTCTACGATCGCCTTAATATCGTAGTATTCCTTCGGGAACACAGGCTCATTTCCGCTGCGTTCGCTTTTCGCCATGATTTTTCGGTAGAGCAGGTCGAGATGCTCCCGCGCCAGCTCGCGATAAACATAACCGTAATTCGGAGTTTTCACCCAACGGCTTTGCCGATCGGTTTCCAAGACCGCCCAAAGCGGGCTGCCGCAATGCTGGCATTGGTGATTTTTTCGGTTTTTCTTCCGGAAGAAAAACTGCCCCGCCTCGATCTGAAGCTTGGTGTCATCATCAAAAACATCCGTCATGACTGCCTCGCCGCAATCGGGACACAAAAACGTTCGCTTCCGCCGATTGTATACAACGGTCGGTCGGCGCATATAGCCATCCCGCGCCTTCTCCTTTGTCAGCACCGCATAACAACTGCGATTGCCCCGCTGATACAAGCGGTACGCCGATTTTGCTCTTTCCTGTGCCGCATTCCGCAGTGCAAAGCGCAGTTTTATTCCTGCACAGGCTGCGCATGATCGCTTCGGACACCGCAAGCTGCGCATCATACAGCCCATAGCCCGTCTGCCGTTGGATATTGGCGTTGACTGCGCGGATTTCCCTCGATATGGACTCCTTTGCGGGGTCAAACAGGGGCATGAACTGGTTCTGAATCTTGTCCGCGATGGTCTTGCCAAAGCGATTCAAGTAGCTCGATACCGAGGTCACTTCGTCAAACGCATTTTCCTCCGTGTAGTCGCCCGAAATGGCGATTTTCTCCGTTTTCAAGCCCCATTCCACAAGGCTGATGATGTTCCGCTCGTCCTTGGACAACGCCAGCCGCCAGACATCGAACTGCGCCTCATTCGCAAGCATTTCCAGCTTTTTCAGAAAACGCGCTTTTCTCAGGCGAGTCAGCACAAAGTCACGAAACTCCGCGATCAGCGGCACGGACACAGCCGCGTCAAGCTGCTCAAACAAACTCTCATCGCTGTCCTTTTCGCAATAAAGGTATATTGTGCGCGGAAAATCGCTTTCCTCCTTTTTGCCGTCGTTGGCTTGCCGCAGGCTGTTCTCCAAAATCAGCATCGCCTCCATGTAAAGTCCATCATTCGTGAAAAATTGGCGATAGCGCTTGGCAACGCCCTGAAAATGATACCGTTTTTCCTCATGGAACAAGCTGACCTATCCGCCGCCGTAAATCGCGGTCGCCATGGCGCGCACCTGCTCTGGGTAGCCCCCGAAGCGCAATGCAGCGATCAAATTTTTGCCGTTTTCGCGGTCGAACGCCAGCGTGTCCGCGTAAACGACCAGACGAACATCCCGATCCGAATCCTGATAGACCATCTCCCAAAGTTTAGGGCTGTTGCCCATTTGCTCGCTCATCAGGCATCCCTCCTGTGTCTTTGCATGAGTATGCGGTAATGCTCAGGTGAGATGTCATAGACGTCGCTTGTTGTGTAAATCTGCGGAAAATAGAACATCTTTCGGTATTTTTCCAAAAGATCATCCGGCAGAGAGTCGAAATTTTCTCTACTCAGCCCGCAGACGAAGAACGTGCCGGTCACATAGCATTCCTCCGCAATTTTGCGGTTAAATGGCTTTTGCAGCAGGATGGCTTCATCATTGCAAACCACGCCGACTGCGTCGCTAAAGGGATATAGTGCTTGAATCGGACCATCCACGATCCTCTGCATTTCCTTTAATTCATGTTTGATTTCCGTTGCGTAAGGGTGTTTTCCGGGTTCTACGACTAAAATTTTCATGCTGATTCTCCTTTCCTAATTCGCCCAAAAACAAAAGAACAAAAATAGCCGAAAGACTGCAAACTCTGCTTCTTTCGGCGTAT
>CAVGZD010000122.1:0-2124 GCA_963633805.1 Lachnospiraceae bacterium
TATCGGAAAAAAAGGAAGCTTTCCACTCCATCGTTGAAAGGCTGGTCATTGATAAACAAACGAAAAAAATCTCGTTTTATTTTTTCGCATAATAAGAACATACACTTGCCGTTAAGCCGTCCGCGCGTCCCGCGAAATATTGCGCCTGTATCTCCTGCGCCGTCATCAGCTCGTAGATCAAAAAGCCGTGCCGCTCCAATAGCTTCGCCAGCTCCCCATCGGCAAAGCAGGACTGCATCGGCTCGCCCGCCGCTGCCGCCATCGCCAGCATGTTCCGCACCCGCCGCACCTCGGAGGAAAATAGGTTTTCATCCGCATAATCGAAAACCAGACTGCTGCCGTCCGCAGGCAGCGCAGCTATCGTATCCAAAAGGCTCTCGATCGCCTGCGCGGACAGATAATAGCTGACCCCAAGCCAAAAGAAAAAGGTCTTTTTCCGCGGATCAAAGCCCGCCGCAAGCAGCGCCGCCCGCAGATCATCCCGCGCAAAATCCACCGCGACAAAATGTAAATGCTCCGGTACGCCAATGCCCGCGCGTTCCAGACGCGCACGCTTATCCGCCTGCGTCAGCGGATGATCGACCTCGAAAACCGGATGCTCCCGCACAAAATCCGCATCCCGCAGCGCAAAGGTGTCCAACCCCGCACCCAGAATGACATATTGCTCCGTGCCCGTGCGGACGACGGTTTTCAGGCTATCCTCGCAGAAACGGGCTCACGCGATGGGCGTGGGGGCAATCTGCGTATGCACCAGATGACGCAGGGCTTCGGCATCATCGGCAAAGGTACCGAGCTTCTCCGGGGCGAAAAACGCCATGCCGGAGAGGATATGCGCCCCAATCGCCTGATATTCCTCGTCCGTCAGAAGCCGCCTTGCCATGGTATCGGCAAAGATGGGGCTTGGGTCGTTCTCCGCATGAAATGCCCTGCCGAAAGCGAACATACATGCCGTCATACTTGCTTGTTCCTTCGTTGCAGCACGCTCCCTTCAAAATCTACTATTTCCCTATCCATCGATTTCCGTGGATTTACTTTTTCATCAAACGCTCCAATGCCGCGCCATCAATCTGGTTGACCGTAATGAATTTCCCGTTATAGAATACCGCCCAATTCTGGAAGACGCAGGGCAGAGCCTTCGCCTGCTCCAAGGTGTCGACATGGAGGAACTGCGCGGGAATCTCATGCGCGGCGCAATATTCCCGCAGCTTCTCTACGCGCTGGGGGATATAGGGACATTGATCGCTGTAATAAATCACAAACCCCTGCTCGGGGATGGTCTGCCGCTTGGCTGCCTGCGTAAAATGGGGCAGGCTGTCATCGAAGCTGCACGCCAAAAGCTCATATTCCCCGGCGGTATCGACCGTCCGGAAGCCATGCTTTTTGGCGAATGCCTGATCGGAGAGCCAAGCCTTCTGCTTCGCCGCGCCCAGCATACAAACGCCGGATCTGCCCTGCGCACGGGCATCTGCCAGGCAATACTTCAGAAGCTGACGGGCATAGCCATGCCCCTGCGGTGCGCCCTGCGCCCAAAGGCAATAGATATAGAGATAGTTCGCGCCCTCGATGGGCGTCCAAGCCTTCTCCAGAGGGGCATACTCGATGAAGACGCAGCCCTTGACATCCAGCTTGCGGAACACATGCCCCTCCTGCAAGCGCGCCGCAAGCCAATTCCGCTTGGCTTCTATGCCGAGATGCGGCTTCTTGCTGCGGATGATGCAGCACAGATGCTCCTGCGGCAGGTTTTCCTCCGTGAGATTGATAAATTCCGTAGACATGGCTTCTCCCCTTTCTGATGGATCGCCAGGGGACTTCTCCTTGCATTTTTTTGGACACAGGCAAAGGATGAGACTTTTTGCGACCCGCAATGGCTTACAGTCGGGGTGTCTCAAAAAAACAACAGAGCATGAAAGGAGAAGAAACATGGCAAATTACACAAAAAACTACAACCTGATCCTGCCGGAGCAGGAGGACTACTACGATGTGGAGCAATTCAACAGCAATGCGGACGCTATCGACGCGCAGATGGCGGAGACAGAGCAGAAGATCACAGGGCTGAACAGCAAGCTCGATGAGCTGCTGGAAAAGATCAGTGCGCTGGACAGCAAGCTCGGCACGGCGGCGGAT
>CAVGZD010000123.1:0-2117 GCA_963633805.1 Lachnospiraceae bacterium
ATACATTGCACTGAGCCGCTTACTGATTGCTGTAATAATCTCCGAAATCAAGGCAACGCCCCCTCAAAAAATTCCCGCATCCGCTTTTCGATGATAGACGGAGCTTGCGCCCGCAGCTCCTGCTCCGAGATCGTCATCATAAATCTGCCCTTGACCCAGCTTTTCTTCAAGCGTTTGCCAAGCTGCGGGACATATCTGCCGGGACGCTGCCTGTGTCCGTACTCCACATGAGAGGCGTACTCCTCGCTGTTGAACACCTCGACCTCGTAGTATCCATCCTTGCGGACGATATTTCCGACCGTCCACGCATTTTTCAATTTACCGCCAGAATAGCCGTCCCAATATTTCTCCAGAATCGCGCCGCTGCGGGTCAGTATTTTATAGCTTCTCCCCCTCTGTCTGCAGAACAGCCGCTGCCCGCCCTTCCCGCGATAGCGAATCAGACGCTCCTCGCCCTGCACCTTCCTGACGCGCGGCTCATCCATGTGGGGCTTCTGCCCGGTCGGCGTTCTCTGCTGCACCTTTTTCAAGGCACGATCCGCCATCTCGCTCAACAGGGTAATTTCCGCCTGCGTAATCTCCTGCGTCAGTTTCCCGACATCCTCCGCGAAACGCTTAAATTCCGCAAAATCACAATTGCCCCAAGCGCTCATTACGCCCACCTCTTGAAATATTCCAGATTGACCTCTGCATGACCGCAGTAGTTCTTCTGTACCCCGCTGGATTGATATGCTGCCTCTGTCCCATGCTGACGAATCACCAGCTTGCTGCCGGGCTTAATGGTAATCTGCGGGGAGAAAAAGACCTTGATCTTCTGGATATTCTCCGTCACCGCATCCCCGGCAGCCCCCACAGCTTGATCCATGTAGGACAGCCGACAGGGTACGTCCGTCAGCACGACCACCTCCGTCTGCTTTGTAATGCCCGTTTCCTCGTCCCTTTGGGGGATATATTCGATAACGGTCATTCTGCCCTCATGCAGGGACGCAAGCGTTTCCTGCAAGCCCGAAAACATATCACCACCCCGCTTTGCGATACCGATCCAGCTGCTTCGTGTAGTCCTTCAAAAAGTCCATTCCCTTGTTTTCCGATGCACTTGTAGCTGAACCGTAGGTCACAGAAACATCTCCCTCCGTTATGCTCTTAACCGTGCCGGACACCTGCGCCCTGCCAAGCTGCTCTGCCCGATACAGGTCAACACACATATTCAGAAGAACATTCTCCAGCGCATCCGGCAGCTCCCGCAGGCGGCAGTAATTCAGGATCATATCCTGCCCTTTGGACAGAACAAAGCGCAAAATCGTCTCATCCGCCTCGCCGCCCACCAGATGATTCAGCATTTCAACTCGTTCCGTTATCGTCATGTCTCTGCCTCCGCGCCTTCCTGCATGGTATCCGCTGCACCCTCGCCGCTCTCTGCCGCTTCCAGAAAATCAAGAATCTCCTGCTTGCGTTTCCCGTTTAATGCGGAAACATCCAAGCCCCGCTGCTTGGCGATTTCCTTCAATTCCTGCACGGTCATTGCCTCCAAGGACTTATCCTCCGCTTTTGTATCCATATCCTCTGCTTCTGTTTTGTCAGGCGCGGCTTCATCCGTCAGCAGGAAAAATCCCAAGCGGATGAGAGAATCCCGTTTGACCACAGAATCCACAACCTTGATCACATTTTCTCTCTTTAGCCGATACATTGCCCCAACCCCCTTACGCTTCTCTGTTGAGCAGGACTGCCGGAAGCTGGTTTTCCATGATCCACAGGTCGTGGTATTTTCTGTAGTCGATCTTCCAAGCGTGCGCCTGCTGATTCGTCATGGGATCAAATATCCGCGTCACATCCGTTTTGGAGACAGCGATCGGGGCGGTTCTGGGCGTAATCAGCCAGTTAATGCCCTTTGCTGACTCCGAAGCCTTGAAGCCGCCGTCCTCCTGTCCGGTCGTTTCGCCATCCTGAAAAACATACTCTGTTTTCATTCTGGCAGAGGGTACGGTGATGATCGGACAACCGTCAATGGATTTTACCCGCAGATTCACCTCGCCCTGCTTGAAATCGCTGACATCTATCTTGCGCTGCAAATCCTTCGACTGCTCCAACAAGGGCGTAATCAGTCCGGACATGGAAAT
>CAVGZD010000124.1:0-2113 GCA_963633805.1 Lachnospiraceae bacterium
TAGACCATTTCCGTCTGGTCGCCGGAGTCGATCAGCGTCAAACTGACCAGATGCCCCTCACCATTTTCCTTGCGATAGGTCAGATTCATGATGCCCTCCGCTTCTTCCAAGCTAAGCGCCTGCCCGTGGCAGATATTCTGCGAGGTCATAAAATTGCCCCAAGCCCGAATCGACCAATACACGCAGTTTTCCTGCACGTCTATGCCGCCCGTCAAAAGCCGCGCCCAATCCGGCACGATAAATTCCGGCACATCCGTTTGACATTCCATCACAAGCTCGCTGCTGGTTTTCAGCTTGGTATCCTCCCAAGGCTCACCCAGCCATGAATTGACAAAATTTTGCAGCTTTTCCGGGTCGTCCTTGCTGTCCAGAAATTCCTTCGCGATCTCCTGCCATGTCAAAAAACGGCTGTAAAGCGCATTGATGTGGAAAGAAACGCTCCGCGCCCTGCCGACGCATTTCTTGTTTTCGCCGATCCAATGCCCCTTTTGCAGCATCCGATACTTCTCCCGATCCGTAATTTCCCCGCCGCATTCCTGACAAACATAGACCGCCGTTGCCGCCCGCTCCAGATTGCTTGCGCCCTCCTGCTTCGCAAAGCGCAGCTGCGCAAAAACAAAGGCAATCTCCTTGCCGCAGTGCGGACAGGGCATAAAAAAACGCCGTTGTTCATCGGCGTTTTCGTGGATAGACCATGTGTAGTTTGTTTTCAGCGTCGGCGTGGATATGCTGACGATTTTCTTTGAATAGGTGTAGGTATTCGTTCGCTCCTTCGCCAGATTGTAGGGGGATGCCTCCTTTTTGGTCGCCCCCTCCATTTTGTCCGTCTCATCGAAGAAAAGATATTTGACCGGACGGGATGCCAGCTTCGCCGGGGAATTGCTCCCCTGCAAATGGATCGTCATGCCGTCCATGCGCAGCTTCAAAGCCTTGGACTCCCGCTCCCGATACCGCTCCGCAAGCACCGGCGTTTTCTTGAAATACGGCTGGATTCTTTCCTCCGATACCTCCTTCGCCAGATCGTCCGAAGGATAGACGATCATCATAGTCGCGGGATTTTCCGTGATGCACCAGCCGATCATGTTCAGCATGGCTTCCGTCCCGCCGACCTGCGTAGACTTGCAAAAATTGATTTCTTGAATATAGGGGTCGTTGAAGGCATCCATCAGCCCGACCAGATACGGCGTAATGGCATGGCTCCAGCGTCCCTTGAAATTGCTCGTTTCGTCCAGAATGCGGTATTTTTCCGCCCATTGGCTGACCGTCAGCTTTTCCGGCGGGCGCAGCGTCCTGCGCAGAATATCCACAAACAGATTGCGCGTCCGCTTTCTGGAACGCTGTCTCTCATAAGACGGCATCTATTCTTCCTCCGTTTCCTCCTCGTCCTCATCGGTCTGCAAAAAGGCTTTATCCTTCTCGATTTTCAAGGGATCGTACTCCGACAGGGTATCCAGCGTTTCCAAAACCTCTTTTTCCAGCAGCGCAATCACACGGCTCACATCGTCCTCATCCGCTGCCAGCGGACCGACCTTCTGCGGGATCACCATCAGCCGCGCCCGGAAGGCTACCAGCATTTCCGTCAGAAAATCCTCCACATCCTCCGCCGCATGAAGCTCCCGACGCAGCCTTTGCAGCTTCAATTTTGAAATTTTGATTTTGATTTCCTCGTGACGGGTCTGCGCTTCCTCTCTGCCGCGCGATGCACCCTCGCCCGTTTCCTCTGAAATCTTGTATTGTATGTATTCCTGTACACATTTTTCCAACTGATAGCGTTTTTGCTTTTTGCCGCCCGCTTCATACGCCGAAAAAAGCCCAAAATCCTTGATGAGCTGGCGAATCCTGCGGTCGGATAAGCCCAAAATCGCCGCAAGCTCCTTTTGATTTACTTCCATCAAATGCCTTTTGCCCTCCTTTCTCCGTGGTCTGCATCGCAAAAGCGGAAGGAAGTCCCCGGAAAAATTTTCTTTTCAAGAGGAAAATGCCGCGACTCGTCCGCCCCGCGTGGGCCATGCTCCGGGAAGTACCTTTTGCCCCTCCCGGCTCTGGTTTCTTCGCCGAAGCGCCCCTGCTTGCGGGCATAAAAAATCCCGATAAACGCTGAATTTATCGGGAT
>CAVGZD010000125.1:0-2076 GCA_963633805.1 Lachnospiraceae bacterium
GATAAGAAAACATAAATTCTGAACTGCTGAAAGGTGCGGCTACTGCGTCAATCTCCCTTGACAGCCTAAGTCAAAGGATGCCTGCGGGAGATTTCCTTGCATCCGCAACCTTTCCGCTATTTCAGCTCTTGTATGTTTTCTTATCGAGACACACCTAAAGGCTCCTCAAAGTAAACCGTCAGCCGACCAGTCGTCTGCTCCATGCGATCACCCCCATACGCTCGGTCGCTTATTCCGCCGCCTTCGGCTTGCGCGTTCTCTTTTTTGGCAACGGCGTGACCCGCTCCAAAATTTCGATTACCTCCCGCAGCAGCTCGCGATTTTCGATGTCCAGAACGTAATGCAGCTTCGCGCCGTCGTAGGGCACGCCATCGGGCGCATCCCGCATCAGCTCCGCGATTTCCGGCAGCTTTTTGACCATCACGGCATTATCGCAAACAAGCAGAATCGGCTTTTGATTGACATAAACCATATATTCGCCAAACATTTTGCGATATGTGACATTTTCGATTTCCTCCAGCTGATCGCAGACGAAATCCATATACTCCTTTGTCGTAGCCATCAGACCTCCACGCTCCTTTCTTTTTCCGTTCCACAGCGGCAAAACAGAGATATGACAAGAAATGCAATGCCAGGCACGACGCAAGCATCATTGTCGAAGGAAACATCGATCGCGGCAAGCTCCGCTGCATGCAAAAAGCCCACCATCATCCCCTCCGCGATACTCGCTGCAATCCCGCAGCCAATGGGTATGGCGATCATCAGTATACCAAGGCGCTGCAGCTCATCCGCGCCGTCCCTCGTAAAGGGCGTTCCCGCCGCAAGCTCGTTCATAAAATATTGTTCCGCAAATTTTGCAATCACGATATTGCCGATGCAAAGGATGACCCAGCCAACCAGCGCCGCGCAGATACCCCGGATATAGAAGCCGCCGGTGACCGCAAGAACGCTGTTATTCGCGATGGCATGATGCAGCGCAACGCCGCCCAAACGCAGAAGCGCGCCATTACCGAAGGTGACGCTGAGCACCCACGCGATGCAGCCGCAGCCGCCGATCATCGCGCAGACAAGGGCGATTCAACTCAGTATTTTTCCGATTTTAGTAAGGGTTTGAATGGTTTTGAGTGATTTCATGAGCGTCCTCCTTCATCCTGTGATACTTCGTCTGTCTGCTCCCTGCGATTGGCTTCGCGCCCCGATTTTGCAGATCGGAAATTCAGCGCGGCGACGGCACAGCAAAATCCGCCGACCACCAGCAGCAACGCAAGTATCATCTGCCGCAGAAAAATGAAAATGCAGCCTGCCAAAAGCAGCAAAAATGCCGCGGTCAGCAGCAGACTGACTGCCGTTTCCCTTTTCATCACGATTCGTCACAATCCTTCTCTGCCTCGGCGCGCACGAACAGCATCATCGCCCGAAATTCGGTGGAAAGCATCCGCCCAAGCAGCTCCTCGGAAAAGCGGCAAACCCGCGTGGCACAGAGCGCACCGACCCCAAAGGTGTAAATCCACATATGCTCGAAAAGCAGACGCGCCGACTCGCGGCTGAGCGCGTAGTCCCGGCGGATCGTCTCGATACAGAGGGCAGCCGTTGTGCCAAGCTCGCCGAAAACGTCGTCAAAGCTGACGGCATTGCGGTTTTCCTGCAGGAACAGCAGCTGATAGAGCTTCGGTTCCTGTGCGCCAAACAGCACCATCTGCATCCCGACCTGCTTGAATAGCGGCATATCCAGATGCCTTTCGGCATAGCCCTCAAAGCGGCGCATGGCAGCCTCGCGCACCGCCTCCTGTACCTCCTTCATGCTGCTGAACACGGTGAAAATCGGGCGGGCAGAGCTGCCCAGCGCATCGCCCAGTTCCTTGGCAGTCAATGCCTCCACGCCCTTCTGCGATACAAGCTCCAGCGCGGTCTGTATAATTTCATCCTTTGTGAATTTCGGTTTCGGCGGCATATGCATCCCCCTCGCATAATATAAAATGTCCGTTTTGAAATCTTTATTTTGAATCGTTTGTTTTGCAACGCTTAATTTAGATTATGTGCAGGAAAGAGGGATTTGTCAAGAGGGGGATGAAGACC